>NZ_BPQM01000123.1 GCF_022179245.1 Methylobacterium gregans | reverse complement strand
GCGGCAGCGCCCGCCCGCCCGAGGGCGAGAGCGCTGCCGAGATCGCCGCCCGGATGGGCGCCCTGCTCGACCGGTTCCGGGAGGACGGGCCGCCCGTGATCCTGGTGAGCCACGCCGAGCCGATCCGGGTCGCCGGGCTCACGCTGCTCGGCCTCGGGCTCGACGCCTACGACAGCCTCGCGCTGTCGCCCGCCGGGCTCTGCGAGTTCGCGCTCTGGCCCGGCGGCGGCCGACTCGTCGCCTGGAACGAACGGAGCCCCGCATGAGTGCCGCCGCCCCGAGCCCGGCGGATGCCCGGGCGGCGCTCGCCTGCGAGATCGCCGCGCTGGCGCCCTGGTTCCACAACATCGCGATCGACGGGATCGCGACCGCGCCCGACCATTTCCTCGGCGACTACCCGGCGGTGAAATGGGCCCGCTTCGCGCACGCGATCCCGCAGGATCTCACCGGCCGCAGCGTGCTCGACATCGGCTGCAACGCCGGCTTCTACAGCCTGGAGATGAAGCGGCGCGGGGCCGCACGCGTCCTCGGGCTCAATTCGGACGAGCATTACCTCGCGCAAGCGCGCTTCGCCGCCGCCCGGCTCGGGCTCGAGGTCGAGTTCCGCAACCTCTCGGTCTACGATGTCGGGGCGCTGGCCGAGCGCTTCGACGTGGTGCTGTTCATGGGGGTGCTCTACCACCTGCGCCACCCGCTGCTCGCCCTCGACCTGATCCGTGAGCACGTCGCGGCCGACCTCTTCGTGTTCCAGTCGATGCTGCGCGGCTCGCCCGCGATCGAGCCCCTGGCCGAGGATTACGACTTCTGGGACATGGACCCGTTCGAGCGCCCCGGTTTCCCGCGGCTGCACTTCGTCGAGCGCGAATACGCGCATGACTGGACCAACTGGTGGATCCCCAACCGCGCCGGCATCGAGGCGATGCTGCGCGCCGCGGGCTTCCGCATCGAGAGCCGGCCGGAGGCCGAGGTCTATATCTGCCGCAGCGCCCCGCTCCCCTACGCGCCGGGGGCGGTCTATCCGGCACGCGCTGCCGAGGGAGCCCGATGATCGAAGCCGTGATGCTCTGGAACGAGCCCAACAACAAGTCGCACTGGGATCCGGAGCTCGACCCCGACTGGATGCTCTTCGCCGAGATGGTGAAGGGGGCCGCCCGCGCGATCCGCGAGGTCAACCCGACCCTGCCGCGGGTGCTCGGCGGCATCTCGCCGATCGACCCGGTCTTCATCCGCAACATGGCGGCCCGCGGCGTGCTGGAGCACCTGGAGGCGGTGGCGGTCCACGGCTTCCCGCTCGACTGGAACCTCTGGCAGATTCACGAATGGCCCGGGAAGATCGCCGAGATCCGGGCGGTCACCGCCCTGCCCGTCTGGGTCTCGGAGGTCGGCGTGTCGAGCTTCGGTGCCGAGGAGGTCCAGGCCTGGGGCTGCGGCCGCACCGCGGAACTCCTCAAGGGGGAGGCCCCGCGCATCCACTGGTACAGTCTCTACGATCTGCCGCGGGAATGGGAGGCCACGACCCGCCACAAGGAGGCCGAGGGCTCCTCCTACTACCGCCACTTCCATATGGGCCTGCTGCGCCAGGACGGCACGCCGAAGCTGGCGCTGGAGGAATTCGCCCGGCACACGCCGGATCTCGGCCTGTGCCAGTGGTTCCACTTCGAGGACCACCGCCTCGACGCGGCGGTCGACTGGATGCGCCGCCTCGGCGTGACGCATCTGCGCACCGGCCTCTCCTGGGCCGACAGCTTCCGGCCGAACGCCCTCGACTGGTTCGACCGCCAGATGGCGGCCCTGCAGGACTTCTCGGTGACGCTGACCTTCTGCTTCACGCCCGAACACCGGGGCATCAGCCCGCACCACACCAGCCCGCCGCTCGACCCGGCCGAGTACGCCGCCTTCTGCGCCGAGATGGTGCGCCGCTACGCGCCGGCGGGCTGAGCCCCCCGGCCGGTCAGCGCGCAAAATACGCCGCCAGCACCCGGCGGTAGATCGCGGTGAGCCGCTCCAGGTCGGCGACCGCCACGCACTCGTCGACCTGATGCATGGTCTCGCCGACGAGGCCGAACTCGATGACCGGGCAGGCGTCCTTGATGAAGCGCGCGTCCGAGGTGCCGCCGGTGGTCGAGAGCGCCGGGCGGCGGCCGGTCTCGGCCAGGATCGCGTCGGAGACGAGGTCCACGAAGGCGTCGGGTTGCGTCAGGAAGGCCGGGGAATTCGAGGGCAGCAGATCGAGGCTGAACCGCACCGCGTTGCCCGCCGCCCGCTCCAGGCGCGCCCGGATCTCGGCGCCGAGCGTCTCGGCCGTCCACGTGTCGTTGAAGCGGATGTTGAACGTGGCCCGTGCCTCGGCCGGGATCACGTTGGTGGACGGGTTGCCGACGTCCAGCGTGGTGAATTCGAGGTTCGAGGCGTCGAAATGCGCGGTGCCGGTGTCGAGCGGTTCGGCGAGCAGGGCGGCGGCGAGGCGCAGCATCCCGGGGATCGGGTTCTCGGCCCGGTGCGGGTAGGCGACGTGGCCCTGGCGCCCGTGCACGGTGATCCGGCCCGTCAGCGAGCCGCGCCGGCCGATCTTGATCATGTCGCCGAGTGCTGCCGGGTTCGTCGGCTCGCCCAGCACGCAATGGTCGAAGCGCTCGCCGCGCGCCCGTGCCCAGTCGAGGAGCTTCACCGTGCCGTTGACCGCCGGCCCCTCCTCGTCGCCGGTGATCAGGAAGGCGATCGAGCCCGCCGGCCGGCCGTGCGCGCGCAGATGAGCCAGCGTCGCGGCGAGCCAGCAGGCGATGCCGCCCTTCATGTCGGCGGCGCCGCGCCCGTAGAGCATCCCGTCCGCCACCTCGCCGCCGAACGGGTCGTGCCGCCAGGAGCCCGCGTCGCCCGGCGGCACCACGTCGGTGTGTCCGGCGAAGACGAGGCAGGGCGCCGCGGTGCCGAGCCGAGCGTAGAGGTTCTGGATGTCCGGCGTGCCCGCCTCCGAGAAGACCGGGCGCTCGACCGCGAAGCCCGCGTCGCCCAGCACGCGGGCCAGCAGGTCGAGCGCGCCGCCCTCCTCCGGCGTCACGGAGGGGCAGCGGATCAGGGCCTGGGCGAGGGCGAGGGCGTCGGGGGGCGTTGCAGGGCCTGACAGGGCGGTGTCTGACATGGCGGGGTCTCGCGGAGCGGCCATCGCGGGGTCCCGCTCCTCTAAGGGAGGCGTTTTCGCGGGGAAACCGCGAAAACGCGGGTATCGGTGCAAGCCCGGCTTTACAGCCGCCGTGCTGTGACGGACGGACCGACCGCACCACGACCACCCCGCCATCCATGACTGCCCCAGCTGCTGGCGCGAGCCGCGATCCCTCCGACCCGAGCCGGGATCCGAGCCAGGATATGAGCCGGCGCGTAGCCACGCGCGTCCCGGCCATGATCCCGGCCTCGGCCCTGCTGCCGGACGGCACCGTGCAGGTCTGCGTGATCCGCGACATCTCGACGGGCGGCGCGCGGCTGTCGATCGCCCGCCGTCACCCGCTCGCCGAGACGTTCCGGCTCCAGATCGCCCGCTTCGATCAGCCGTTCCGGGTCCGCCGGGTCTGGCAGCGGGGCGACTTCGCGGGGGTGATGCTGGAACTCGGCCAGAGCGCGGAGGCCGATCCTACTTCACCGTCGCCACCTGGGCGTCCCCCGTCCGGCGCAGGACGCTGACCGTCACGTCGTCCTGATGGCGCTGCAGGCGCAGATCGAGGCGGCTCTCCCCGAGCTTCAGGTTGTAGATCGAGATCCCGTCGAGGAAGGGCGGCAGGATCGGGTTGCGGAAGCGGACGCGGTTGCGCCCGTGGTCGAGCTCCATCCCGAGGCAGGCGGCCAGGAAGGCGAAGGGCGCGGCCGCTGCCCATGCCTGCGGGCTGCAGGCCACCGGATAGGAGACCGGCCCGCGCTGGCGCCGCCGCATGAAGCCGCAGAACAGCTCCGGCAGGCGCTTCGCATCCTGGTAGAGCGAGGTCTCGAACATGCCCTGGAAGATGCGCGCCGCCTCAGGCTTCAGGTCGTAGCGCGCCAGACCCATCGCGATCATCGCGTTGTCGTGCGGCCAGATCGAGCCGTTGTGGTAGGACATCGGGTTGTAGCGCGCCTCGCCGCGGGCGATCGTGCGCACGCCCCAGCCGTTGAACCCGTCCTTCGAGAGCAGGTTCTCGGCGACCCGCGCCGCGCGCTCGGGGAGCGCGATGCCGGTGAAGAGCGCGTGGCCGGCATTGGACGAGCGCACCGCGCACTGCTTCTTCGCTCCGTCGAGCGCGAGCGCGTAGGTGCCGATCTCCTCGTTCCAGAAGGCCGCGTCGAACTTCTCGCGCAAGGTACGCGCCTCGTGGGTCAGCGTCTCGGCGAGCTCGTCGTGGCCCAGCAGGCTTGCCAGCTTCGCCATGCCGTTCTTGGCGGCGTAGACGTAGCCCTGCACCTCGCAGAGCGCGATCGGGCCCTTGGCGAGCTGCCCGTCCGTGTGGAAGATCGAGTCGTGGCTGTCCTTCCAGCCCTGGTTCTCCAGCCCCTTCTCGGTGTCGCGGGCGTACTCCACGAAGCCGTCGCCGTCCCGGTCGCCGTAACTGTTCATCCAGGTGAGCGCGAGTTCGAGCGCCGGCCAGATCTTCGCGATCGTCTCTCGGTCACCGGTGACGGAATAGTACTCCCAGGCCAGCATCACGAAGAGCGGCGTGCCGTCGATCGTGCCGTAATAGTGCCGGAACGGCACCTCCCCGAGCATCGCCATCTCGCCGCGGCGCGTCTCGTGCAGCACCTTGCCGGGTTGGGCGTCGGCGGCCGGGTCGACCGCCTTGGCCTGAGTCGAGGCAAGGTAGCGCAGCACGCCCTTGGCGAAGTTCGGGTCGATCCAGAGGGTCATCATCGCCGTGATGATGCCGTCGCGCCCGAACACCGTGGAGTACCAGGGGATGCCCGCGAAGGGGTAGATGCCCTCCGGCGTGCGGCTCGCCAGCATGTAGAGGTCGGCGGTCGCCCGGCAGGCGCCCTCGTTGAACTGGTCGTTCGACGAGATGATCGTGGTGATGCCGGCGGTCAGCGCCCGCTGGTCGCGCCGCGTGTCGCGGTAGGCGCGGGCGAAGATCGTGCCCTCGGACAGGCCCTTCGGCGGCTTGGGCGCGCTGCTGCCGGCGGCGAGCGAGAGCTTGGCGGCGGCGTCCTCGCCGACCTGCTCGGCCGCGGGCGCGCTGGTGAAGGCCTTGTGCGCCTCGAAGACCACGCGGATGAAGAGCGAGCAGCGCCCGCCCGGCGGCAGGGAGACCTCGAACACGGCGCGGCCCGGCTCCAGGCTCTTCGGCGTCGGGCCGAAATGGAGCGAGGTCGTGCGCACGATCTCGTCGAGGCCGACATAGCGGAACTGCACCTCCGTGCCGCTCGCCACCTGGACGGCGCGCTTGCCCCGCCTCGGTCGATCGGTGCCGCGCACCTCGAACAGGTCGCGGTAATCGGCGTCGAACGCGACCGCGATCTTCAGGGTGCGATGGCGCGAATCGTAGGAGCGCAGGCCGATCCGGTCGTAGCAGGCGCCCCGGAACAGGAACTTGGTGCGCTCGATGGCGATCACCTCGCGGGGGATCGTCGTCTCGTCATGCGCGTCGAGGCGGATGTCGGGCGTCGTCATGTCGACGCTGAGCGCCCCGTTGTCGTCCTGCATCACGGAGGACAGCATCATGGGGCGCTGGTCCTCGACGGTGAGTTCGAGGCGCGAGAGGTAGCGCGTGTCCTGGAAGTAGAGCCCCTCGGGGCCGGGCTGCACGCCGATATCGCCGTAGGCGTCGAGCACCCCGAAGGATTCGCCGAACTTGAGGGAGCGCAGAGGCCGCTCCGTCAGCGAGGTCTGCGCCTCGATATGGTAGGGCGGCAGCACCTCGTCTGCGTCCTGGAAGCCGCGCAGGGCCGCCTGCGTCACCGCTTGCACCTTCGTCACGCTCTCCGCCATGCGCTCAGCTCTCCGGTTCGGGTGATGTCGAGGATGCGAATCGACAGGGCCGCCGCATCGGGCGATGCGGCGGCCCTCGTGACCGTCTGAGTTAGGCGGTTCCGCGGCGCCTGCCAGGGCGAATCGCACCCTGGCGGACCTCTTTGCGAGACCTGTGCCGCGCGGATCGTCAGACCGGCACCGGTCGTCAGACCGGCATCGCGGCGACCGAGATGCCCGGGCGCGCGGTGCCGTTGAGGTCGCCGAGGTTCGGCGTGAAGGCGGCGGCCTTCGGCATCCGGATCACCTCGCCCTGGCGGGCGATCAGCTGCTCGTAGGCGGCCACGTACTTCTTCACCATGCACTCGGCCGTGAAGGCGGTCTCGAAGTGACGGCGGACGCCCGCGCGGCTCATGGTCTTGACCTTGGCGACCGCGGCGACCGCGTCGTCCATGTCATCGCAGAGTACGCCGCCGACGCCGTCCTTGATGACCTCGGGGACCGAGCCGTTGCGGAAGGCGATCACAGGCGTGCCGGCCGACATCGCCTCGATCATCACCAGGCCGAAGGGCTCCGGCCAGTCGATCGGGAAGGCGAGCGCCAGCGCGTTGCCGAGGAAGTCCTTCTTCTGCTCCTCGTTGATCTCGCCGATATACTCCACCAGCGGGTGGTGGATCATCGGCTCGATCACCTCGTCCCAGTACTCCTGGTCGGCCTTGTCGACCTTGGCGGCGATCTTCAGCGGCGTGCCGGAGCGGATCGCCATCTCGATCGCGCGGTCCGGGCGCTTCTCAGGGGAGATGCGGCCCAGGAAGGCAAGGTAGCCGCCCTTCGACTCGGGGTAGAACGGGCAGTTCTCCTTCGGCAGGCCGTGGTGGATCGTCGAGATCCAGTTCACGTCCGGCGGCATCGGCAGGCGCTGGTTGTCGGAGATCGAGACCAGCGGCATGCCCGTGAAGGTGCGGTAGACCGGCATGAAGTCCGGCACGTCGAGGCGCCCGTGCATCGTGGTGACGCACTTGTGGTTCAGGTCCTCGAACATCGGGTACTGAAGCAGGTCGATGTGGAAGTGCAGGATGTCGAACTCGTGCGCCCGGCGATGAACCTGGTGCAGCATCGCGAGGTGGCTCGCCGTGTGGTCGCGGTAGCCGAGTAGGCGCAGGCCCTCCGGCGTGCAGGCGGCGAGCTTGGCGCTCGTCTGCGAGTCGCCGCTGGCGAACAGGGTGACGTCATGGCCCTGGCGGACCAGCTCCTCGGTGATCCAGCTGACGACGCGCTCGGTGCCGCCGTAGAACTTCGGGGGCACGGCCTCCGAGAGCGGGGCGATCTGGGCAATGCGCACGAAAGTGTCTCCTGTGAAGGCCGGAATGTTACGGGGATCTAACCCGGTCGGGCCTGAGTGGGACATGAACAGAACGGACGGCCAAGGTTTATGGTTCCGCACTGCCGCGCCCGTCACGGGTGTTTTGTGCGCCGCGCAACGCCCTCCCCGCTTTCCCCGCAGCGCGGGGCGCCCTACCCTCTGGAGCTTGGCCGCCGTTTCCTGAACGCCGGACGGCCGCGCGCCCATTGATGCGGCGTTCCGTTTCTGTCATAAGCCGCCCCGCGTCGAACCGCCCGGCCGTAGGGCTGCCGTGGCGGCTCGTGCTGCTCCACCAGAAGCAACTTCGCGCAAACCTCCCCGGATCTCCGGACGGAGGGCATTGCGCATCGGAGAGCCAAATGCCCAAGCTGAAGACCAAGTCGGGCGCCAAGAAGCGCTTCAAGATCACCGGCACCGGCAAGGTGATGTACGCCCAGGCCGGCAAGCGCCACGGGATGATCAAGCGGACCACGAAGCAGATCCGCAACCTGCGCGGCACCACGACCCTGTTCGAGGGCGACGCCGCCAACGTGAAGAAGTACTTCCTGCCCAACCAGCGGTAAGTCCTTCACCGCCGTACGCGATCTGTCTTTCTAGAAGTCCAGGAGATACCCCCATGGCCCGCGTCAAGCGCGGCGTGACGAGTCACGCGAAGCACAAGAAGGTTCTGAAGGCCGCCAAGGGCTACTACGGCCGCCGCAAGAATACGATCCGCATCGCCAAGCAGGCGGTCGAGAAGGGCATGCAGTATGCCTACCGCGACCGCAAGAACAAGAAGCGCACCTTCCGCGCCCTCTGGATCCAGCGCCTCAACGCCGCGGTCCGTGAGCACGGCCTCACCTACTCGCGCTTCATCGACGGTCTGGCCAAGTCCGGCATCGTCGTCGATCGCAAGGCGCTCTCGGAGCTCGCCATCCACGAGCCGGCGAGCTTCGCCGTCGTCGTCGAGAAGGCCAAGGCCGCTCTCCCGGCCGCCAAGGCTGCTTGATTTCGAAGGCCGCCTGAGCCCGATCCGCATCATCCGGTGCAGTCAAGGCGCGGCGCTCCCCGGGAGCGTCGCGCCTTTTCCTTTTCGAAGCCTGCCCTCGGGCGTTTGCGCGCTTGCGCGATCTCCGGCAAACGCGCAAACGCCCCGGCACAGGCGAACCAGCAGACCAGCGGAACCATGGCGACGACCGACCTCGACACGCTCGAACGCGATCTCCTGTCCCAGGTCGCGGCGGCCTCCGACGAGGCCGCCCTGGAGACCGTGCGCGTCGCGGCGCTCGGCAAGAAGGGCAGTGTCTCGGAGCTCCTGAAGACGCTGGGCGCTATGACGCCCGACGAGCGCAAGGCGCGCGGCCCCCTGATCAACGGTCTGCGCGACCGCGTGCAGGGCGCGCTGGCCGGCCGCCGCGAGGCTCTGGCCGAGGCGGCGCTGGAAGTGCGTCTGGCCGCCGAGCGGGTCGACGTCACGCTGCCCGTGCGCGAGGCGCCGGACGCGCGCGGGCGCATCCACCCGATCTCCCAGGTGATGGAAGAGATCACCGCGATCTTCGCCGATATGGGCTTCTCCGTCGCCGAGGGGCCCGACATCGAGACGGACGATCTGAACTTCACGGCGCTGAACTTCCCGCCCGGCCACCCGGCCCGCGAGATGCACGACACGTTCTTCCTGGCGCCAGACGCCCAGGGGAAACGCAAGGTGCTGCGCACCCACACCTCGCCGGTGCAGATCCGCACCATGCGGGCGAAGGCGCCGCCGATCCGCGTGATCATTCCGGGCCGCACCTACCGGCACGATTCGGACCAGACCCACACGCCGATGTTCCACCAGTGCGAGGGCCTGGTGATCGACAAGGCCGCCAACATCGCCAACCTGAAGTGGGTGCTGGAGGAGTTCTGTCGCGCCTTCTTCGAGGTCGAGGCGGTGAAGATGCGCTTCCGCCCCTCGTTCTTCCCCTTCACCGAGCCGTCGGCCGAGGTCGACATCCAGTGCGCCCGCAAGGGCGGCGAGATCCGCTTCGGCGAGGGCACCGACTGGCTGGAGATCCTCGGCTGCGGCATGGTCCACCCGAACGTGCTGCGCAATTGCGGGCTCGATCCGGACGAGGTCCAGGGCTTCGCCTTCGGCGTCGGCCTCGACCGCATCGCCATGCTGAAATACGGCATGCCGGACCTGCGCCCCTTCTTCGAGGCGGATGTACGCTGGCTCGACCATTACGGCTTCCGCCCGCTCGACGTGCCGAGCCTGGTCGCCGGCCTCACCCCCTGATCCCGTCGGCGGCTCCGGCCGCCGCCCGCGCCTCCTGACCGGCGCGCCCGCGCGGCGCTTGGCCGAGGGACCACCCCGATGAAGTTCACCCTCTCCTGGCTCAAGGACCACCTCGACACCGGCGCCTCGCTCGACGCGATCGCCGAGACGCTGACCCGCATCGGCCTGGAGGTCGAGGGCATTGAGGACAAGGCCGCCGCGCTGAAGCCCTACGTGGTGGCGAAGGTCCTCACCGCCGAGCAGCACCCGAACGCCGACCGGCTGCGCGTCTGCATGGTCGATGCCGGCGACGGGCAGCCGCTCCAGGTGGTCTGCGGCGCGCCGAACGCTCGGGCCGGCATGAAGTCGGTCTTCGCGCCCCCCGGCACCTACGTGCCGGGCAAGAACATCACCCTGTCGGTCGGCACGATCCGCGGCGTCGAGAGCCGCGGCATGCTCTGCTCGGGCGCGGAGCTCGGCCTCGGCGACGACCATGACGGCATCCTCGACCTGCCCGAGGACGCGCCGGTCGGCCAGCCCTACGCGCTCTATGCCGGGCTGGACGACCCGGTCATCGAGATCAACCTGACGCCCAACCGGCCGGACTGCACGGCGGTCTCGGGCATCGCCCGCGACCTCGCGGCGGCGGGCCTCGGCACGCTGAAGCGCCCGCCCGAGCCTCCGGTGCGCGGCGAGGGCCCCTGCCCCGTGCCGGTGACGCTCGACCTGCACGCGCAGCACCGCGATCTCGCACCTCTCTTCGCGCTCCGCCTCGTGCGGGGCGTCCGGAACGGGCCCTCGCCCGACTGGATGCAGGCGCGGCTGCGGGCGATCGGCCTCCGCCCGATCAACGCGCTCGTCGACATCACCAACTACATGACCTTCGACCGCGGCCGGCCGCTGCACGTCTTCGACGCCGCCAAGGTCAAGGGCGGCCTCACCGTGCGCCTCGCCCGAGCGGACGAGACCCTCAAGGCTCTCGACGGGCGCGAGTACCGGCCCGGCCCCGAGACCGTGGTGATCGCCGACGAGGCGGGCGTCGAGTCGATCGCCGGCATCATCGGCGGCGAGGCCACGGGCTGCGACGAGACCACGACCGACGTGTTGATCGAGTCGGCCCTGTGGAACCCGCAGAACATCGCCCAGACCGGCCGCCGCCTCGGCGTGGTGACCGATGCGCGCTACCGCTTCGAGCGCGGCGTCGACCCCGCCTCGACGCTGCCGGGCCTCGACCACGCCACGCGGCTCGTCCTCGAGATCTGCGGCGGCACGCCGACCGAGGCCACCGTCGCGGGCGAGATGCCCGAGACCGAGCGGGTCATCGACTTCCCCTGGACCGAGGTGCGCCGCCTCGCCGGCATCGACCTGCCGCGGGTCGAGATGAAGGTGATCCTCGAATCCCTCGGCTTCCACGTGGTGGGCACCGGCGACCGGGTGAAGGTGCTCACCCCCTCCTGGCGGCCCGACATCGAGGGCAAGGCTGACCTCGTCGAGGAGATCGTGCGCATCGCCGGGCTCGACCGGATCGAGGCCAAGCCCCTGCCCCGCCCCGAGACCGTCGCGAAGGCCGTCCTCACGCCGATCCAGAAGCGCACCCGGCTCGCCCGGCGGGCGCTCGCCGGCCGCGGTCTGATGGAGGCCGTGACGTGGTCGTTCATCCCTCACGCCGATGCCGAGCTGTTCGGCGGCGGCGGTGCCGACCTCGTGCTGGCGAACCCGATCGCCGCGGACCTCTCCGACATGCGCCCGAGCCTCGTGCCGGGCTTGCTCCGCGCCGCGCAGCGCAACGCCGACCGAGGCTACCCGGACGCGGCCCTCTTCGAGGTCGGCCAGTGCTTTGCGAGCGACCAGCCCGAGGGCCAGAGCATCCGGGCGACGGCCGTGCGCCGCGGCACGGCGGGCTTCACCGGAGCCGGCCGCAACTGGGACGGCGCGGCGCCCGTGGTCGACGCTTTCCAGGCCAAGGCCGACGCGCTCGCGCTGCTCGCCGCCCTCGGCGTGCCGACCGGCGGGCTGCAGGTGGTGGCCGGCGGCCCCGCCTGGCTGCATCCCGGCCGCTCCGGAACGCTGCAGTTCGGGCCGAAGAATCAGGTCGGATATTTCGGCGAGATCCACCCGCGGGTGATGAAGGCGCTCGACCTCAAGGGCACGCTGGTGGCCTTCGAGATCGATCTCGGCGCCCTGCCCCTGCCGAAGCAGCGGGCCACCAAGACGAAGCCGGTGCTCGCGCTCTCCGACCTTCAGCCGCTCGCCCGCGACTTCGCCTTCGTGGTGGGCCGCGACGTGCCGGCCGGCGAGATCGTGCGCGCCGCGCAGGCGGCTGAGCGCAAGCTCGTCGTGGGTGTCGACGTGTTCGACCTCTACGAGGGCACCGGCGTTCCCGAGGGCCAGAAGTCGGTGGCGGTCGCGGTGCGGCTGCAGCCGACCGAGCGCACGCTGACCGATGCCGAGATCGAGGCGGTGAGCCAGAAGATCGTGGCCGAGGTCGCCCGCAAGACCGGCGCGACCCTGCGGGGCTGAGCGGAGCATGGACGACGCGATCCTGCTCGCCGACCTCTCGGCCGCGACGCACCTGCCGAAGGCGGCCTTCCGCCGGGCGCTGGAGCGGCCGGAGGTCGTCGCGCCCGAGACGCTCCGCCTCTTGGAGATCGCCGCCACGGGCGCGGATCTCGAGGAGGGGGAGGCCAATCTCCTGTTCTGGGGCCTGCACGTGCTGGCGCACGCGCGCGATACGCGGGCGCTCGCGCCGCTGCTGCGCCTGCTCCGCCAGGACGAGGACACCCTCGACGCGTATCTCGGCGACGCCGTCACCTCGACCCTGGCGAAGGTGGTGGCGAGCCTGTTCGACGGGGATCCGGAGCCGGTCTTCGCGCTGATCCGCGACAGCACGGTCGATGACGCCGTCCGGCAATCGCTGTTCTCGGCCTGCGTCACGCTCTGCCACACCGGCCGGATCGACCGCGACGCGATGCGCGCCCTGCTCGTCCGCTTCGACGACGCGAAGGCCGCGGTCGAGGAGGGCGCGGCCTGGATCGGCTGGGAGGAGACGATCGCGCTCCTCGGTTTCCGCGATCTGGCGGGCCGCGCCGAGGCGGCGCGCCGGGACGGGCGCATCACCGACGCATTCAGCGACGCGGGCTGGTTCAAGGAGGCCCTGCGCAAGGCCGAGAACCGGCCCGACGACCTGCGCCGCTTCGATGCCTGGAGCTACGGCACGCTGGACGATCCGCTCTCCGACCTCGCCTGGACCGAGGAGGGCGCCGGCCTGCCGCAGCAGAACCCCTACCGGGATGTCGGCCGCAACGATCCCTGCCCCTGCGGCAGCGGCCAGAAGTTCAAGAAGTGCTGCCTCGGCAAGGTCGAGGCGGTCTGATCCGACGCCATGCGCTCTCCCTCCCCGCGTAGGGAGAGGGAGAGCGCGGGGAACTTGCGCGGGATGGGTGGAGGCTGCTGTGCTCTCTCGGAGGCGGAGCCTTTCTGCCCCGAGCTCCCGCCTCAGACGGTGCCGCTGAGCGGGTTCGCCGGATCCCAGCCGTACTGGAGCGTCTCGAAGCGCATCGATCGCGCGTCGACCATGAGCAGCCGCCCGACCAGCGGCTCGCCGAAGCCGGCTACCGCCCGGATCACCTCCATGGCCATCAGCGAGCCCATCACGCCCGCGAGCGCGCCGAGCACGCCGGCCTCCGCGCAGGGCGGGATCGAGCCGGCTGGCGGCGGTTCGGGGAAGAGGCAGCGATAGGTCGGGTTCGGGTGGCCCGCCGCGTCCGTCTCGTGCGCCCGGATCGTGGTGAGCGAGCCGTCGAAGCGGCCGAGCGCCGCGGTGACCAGTGGCCGCCCCGCGTGGAAGCAGGCGTCGGAGACGGCGTAGCGGGTGGCGAAATTGTCCGAGCCGTCCGCCACCAGATCGTACTGGGCGATCAGGTCGACCGCGTTTTCCGGCGTGATCCGGTGCGGGTGGGCGACGACCGCGACGTGCGGGTTGAGGCGCGCGACGGCGTCCCCCGCGCTCTCGACCTTGGGCCGTCCGAGATCGGGCGTGCCGTGGATCACCTGCCGCTGCAGGTTCGAGAGCGAAACGGTGTCGTCGTCCACGATGCCGATCGTGCCGATGCCGGCCGCAGCGAGGTACTGGATCAGCGGCGCTCCGAGCCCGCCTGCCCCGATCACGAGCACGCGCGCGGCCTTCAACCGGTTCTGGCCGGGGCCGCCAACCTCGGCGAGCACGAGATGGCGGGCGTAGCGTTCGATCTCTTCGGGGGCGAGGGCCATGGGCGGGAGATAATCCGCACGGCGCCCAAACGAAAGCGCCGTCCCGGTCGGGGACGGCGCGAACGCGTTTCGATGGGCGAGCTGCCTTTAGCGCGGCGCCAGGATCATGATCATCTGGCGGCCTTCGAGCATCGGCTCGCTCTCCACCTTGGCGATCTCGGCGGTCTCGTGCTTCACGCGCTCTAGGAGGCGCAGGCCGAGGTCCTGGTGAGCCATCTCGCGGCCGCGGAAGCGCAGGGTCACCTTGACCTTGTCGCCCTCCTCGAAGAACCGCTGCACCGACTTCATCTTGACGTCGTAGTCGTGCTTGTCGATGCCGGGACGGAGCTTGATCTCCTTGACCTCGACCGTCTTCTGCCGCTTGCGGGCCTCGTTCTGCTTCTTCTGCTCGTTGAAGCGGAAGCGGCCGTAATCGAGGAGCTTGCAGACGGGCGGCGCGGAGTTCGGGGCGATCTCGACGAGGTCGAGGCCGGCCTCCTCGGCCATCTGGAGGGCATCGAAGAAGGCGACGACGCCACGGTTCTGGCCGTCAGCGTCGATGAGCTGCACGTCGCGGACGCCGCGAATGTCCCGGTTGGCGCGCGGCCCGTCCTTCTGCGGGGCCGGCATGGCTCTCATAGGTCTACGAATGGCTGCTATCTCCTGCTGCAACGACGAAGAGGCGACCCGGAACACCCGTCCGAGGATGTCCTGACCGCCGCCGCTCCGGCCAATCCCGGATAAACCCACCTTGGCTCAAGCGTGCGGCAAGTCAACATACCTCGGCTGTGCGAAGCGCAGTTCTTCGAAGATGGTTCCTGAAAAACACGTCGAATGTGAGAACGCGCGGGCCCAGCTTCAAGATCCCTCACGGTCCCGACTTCGCCGTCAGGCCGCCCGGCCGAGGAGGCGCGCGTAGACGTCGAGCGTGTCGCCGACCATGCGCTCCAGCGAGAAGTTCGCCTCGACATGGGCGCGGGCCCGGCGACCGAGCGCGTCGCGGGCGCTGGCGCCGAGCGTGAGGGCGTCGCCCAAAGCCGCGGCGAGCGCGTCGGCGTCGCCTGCCGGCACGCGCCAGCCCGTGCGCTGGCCGGGCTCCACGTCGGGCGGGCTCAGCACCGTCTCGGGCACCGCCCCGAGATCGGAGACGACGACCGGCGTGCCGAGCGCCTGCGCCTCGACCGCGGCCCGGCCGAAGGCCTCGGGCTCGACCGAGGGCACCGCCACCACGGAGGCGGCGCGAAAGGCCGCCGGCATGTCGGTGCAGTGTCCCACGCGCCGCACGATGCCCTGGAGGCCGCGCGCGGCGATCAGGGCATCGATCTCGCGGACGTAGCCCTCCCGTCCCTGCGGATCGCCCGCCAGCACCACCGCGAGGTCGCCGATCCCCCGTCCGCGCATCAGCGCGGCGGCCTCGATCAGGACGCGGTGCCCCTTCCAGGCGGTCAGCCGGGCGGCGAGCAGGACCACGCGCTCGTGCGGCGCCACGCCCCAACTGCGGCGGAGCGCCTCGACCCGCCCCGGTCCGACCGCCACCGGCGTGAAGGCGGAGAGATCCGTGCCGCGGTGGATCACCTGCACCCGGTCCCCCGCCTGCTCGGCGTGGAGGCGGCGGATCAGCTCGGCGGTGTAGTGCGAGTTGGCGATCACCGCGTCGCCGCGGGCCATCACCGAGTTGTAGAGTACCTTTACGCCGGTCCGGCCGGAATAGCTGCCGTGATAGGTCGTGACGAAGGGAAGCCCGAGCCGCCGCGCCGCGCCGAGCGCCACCCAGGCCGGCGCGCGGGAGCGGGCATGGATGAGGCCCACGCCCTCGCGCCGACAGAGCCTCGCGAGTCGCCCGACATTGAGCGCCATCGCGGCCGGGTTCTTGGAGCCCGCCGGGAACGGCACCCAGACGCCGCCCTTGGCCTGCAGCTCGCCGACCAGCCGGCCGCCCTCGGTGGCGACCAGCGCCCGCGCACCCGCCGCCGCGAGACCTGCGGCCACGTCCACGGTGGTGCGCTCCGCGCCCCCTGCGTCGAGCGCGGGGATGATCTGGAGCACGCAGGTGCCCGCCAGCGGGGGCGCCTGCGTGGGAAAGCCGGTGGGGCTGCGCGTCTCGCCGGTCATGTGCGGAACGCTACCCTCTGTCTCGTACGCATCGTCACAGGATCGGCCCCGGGCTTTACGGTCGGGTAAACGGAGCCTGAAGCTGAAGCGTTCAGGCCGGGAAGCATCGCGTAAGGAGAAGGTGATGGCGCAGACGGATAAGGCGGGCGAGGCCCCCGCATTCATCGCGGTCGGAGAAGGTGAGGCGCGGCGCGAGATCGCCGTGCGGGTGCGCGACGGGGCCGGGCCGCCGGTGGTCTGGCTCGGCGGCTTCCGCTCCGACATGGGCGCCACCAAGGCGATGGCGGTCGATGCCTGGGCGGACCAGGCCGGGCGCCGTTTCGTGCGCTTCGACTATACGGGCCACGGCCAATCCGGCGGAGAGTTTGCGGCTTGCACGATCTCGACCTGGCTGGAGGATGCGCAAGCCGTGATCGCGGCTCACGCGCCGCAGCGCCCGGTACTGATCGGCTCCTCGATGGGCGGCTGGATCGCGTGCCTGGCTGCCCGCGCGCGGCTCGCCGCCGGTCGGCCGGTCGCCGGGCTGGTGCTGATCGCCCCGGCCCTCGACTTCACGGAGGATCTGATGTGGGACGAGTTCCCGCAGAGCGTGCGGGACATCCTGGAGCGCGACGGGGTCTGGCTGCGCCAGAGCGCCTACGCACCGGAGCCCGACCCGGTCACCATGGCACTGATCGCGGATGGGCGGAGGAACCGGCTCCTCACCGGCCCGCTCGACCTTGGCTGCCCGGTCCACATCCTCCAAGGAATGCGCGACCCGGACGTACCCCATCTGCACGCCTTCAAGATCCTCCACCGGCTTCCGGCCGAGGGCACAGTGCTCACGCTGATCGCGGACGGCGATCACCGCCTCTCGCGCCCGCAGGACATCGCGCGGCTGATCGGGGCGGTCGCGGAGACAGCCTGAGAGACGGTCTGACGGCGCCGGACGGGGAGCCTGGCGCCGTCAGGGCGCGCCTCCGATGGGGCTTGCGCCCTGTCGCGATCGGCGCGCGACCCTGATCGGTTAGTGCAGGCTGACCGGCTGCAGGTCGTGCGCGAAAGCGTTGGCCAGCACGACCTCGCGGGAATCCGCGAGCAGGATGGGGGCGCCGCTGGCCGACAGCAGGGCGAAGAGATCGAGCCCGGGGCTCAGATCCGGGGCCTGCGGGAACATCCGCTTGACCTCATCCGAGGTGATCGGCCGAACGTAGGCGATGTGCCCCTCGCCGAGCGCGGCGAGATCGGCGGTGTTGAACTCGGCCGGATCGAGATCGGCCGGCGTGAGAGGAGACGGGTTCAGATCGGTCATGTCGTGCCCTCCTTTCGAGGCAGAGCGTCAAGCCTTTGAGCGGTCCCGAAGCGACCGCGGGGCCTGATCCGCATGTGGGAGTGGCCTGCCCCTCGATCAATCCTTGCCGGCTTTCCGCTTGACGCGCGTTTGAGCGCAGGGCGCTCCCGATTCCCGATCCGGGACTCTTGCCCGGAGCAGCGCGCGACCACCTCGGTGCCGACCCCGCCACGCCCTCTCCCAGATGCCCGAAGCGTCCGGGACAACGGTGCCGCTTCATTCGGCGAGAGGAGCGGGCCGCCCTCTCAATCCCGCGCCGAGATCGCGATCTTGCGGACCACGCGCTCCGGCTCGGGCCGGGCGAGATCGATCGACAGGAGGCCGTTTGAGAGGTCAGCGCCCAGCACCTCCATGCCGTCAGCGAGGAGGAAGGCCCGCTGGAACTGGCGCGCCGCGATGCCCCGGTGGAGGAAGTGCCGCTCGCGCTCCTCGACCTGCCGTCCGCGCACCACGAGCTGGTTCTCCTCCAGCATCACGTCGAGCTGGTCGCGGGTGAAACCTGCTACCGCAAGCGTGATGCGCAGCCTCTCGGGCTCCCGCTCGGTGCGGGGCACGCGCTCGATGTTGTAGGGCGGGTAGCCGTCGTTGGCGGCCTTCGACACCCGGTCCAGGGCCTGCTCGATCTCGTCGAAGCCGAGCAGGAAGGGGTGTCCGAACGGGGAGGGACGGGTCATCGTCGGCATGCGTCCTTCAGGCGGAGCCCCGGGGCCAGAAGGCCTGTGGGCACTCCCTGTCGCGGAGCCCGCCGCGGCAGCGCTCCCGCCCGGCCGTGCCGGATCGATCGAAAATATGGACGGCGCGTCCCCGGTCATCAAGGGAGACGGCCGCGGGGCGTCCCCACCGGCCAGGGACGCCGCGCGAGCCTCCGGGGGACGCGGCGTCGGCGAGAGGTGGGGCTCTCGAGCACGAGCGTATTTCACCCGTCGGGAACAGGTCGGGATGATTCGGCAATACTGCCGGCGACTTTCGATGGGCCCGAACAGGTCCGGAGTAACAGTTTGGAACTGCTCTGAATTTCGTGGCAGACCTTGATCCGGGGCGCTGTCCCGCGATATCGCCCCCGGCAGGTGTGGAGCGGCCGGGACTCGGTGCGCGGCCGGATCCGGAGGCTTCATGACCGTGTCGTCCAGCCCGCCCGGTCACAACGCGATGCCGCGGGTGATCGATGTCTGCGGCGACGACGCGGACGTTCTCGCCCTGTCGGTCGTGCGCTTCGTGGCCGCCGGCTACATGACGAGCGACGTGGCCTGCTGGGATGCGGCCTTCGACGGGGCCGAGCGTCTGCTTGGGCCGGACGAGGGCGGCCGCTTCGTCGCCGGCGTGGTCGGGATCGTGCGCGCGCTGCGGGCGGAGCGGGACCAGGACTGGTCCTTCATGCCTGCGACCTGCTGCCGCGTCACCGGGCACGAATGTGCCCTGGTCGGGCTGATCGGCCGCGGCCGGCGCTGTCTCTGGGAGGAGGTGGCGCGGGGTGCGGCCGAGATCACAGGTCGCGCGGAGGCGCCCCGGCTCGTGGCCGCGCTGCGGACGGCGGTCGGAGCGATCGACGCGGCGGCGGACCGGCTCGGGCCCGGCCTGCCGCGCCGGCCGGCAGGGAGCGCCCTTCACTAGCGGAGGGCCGGCCCCATGCGGGCCCTGAACGAGTTCGAGACGCGAGAGGATGGCGGAACGGTGATGGTCGCGAAGCAGGTATCGGTGCGGGGCGCGGGGATCCAGCGCAGCCCGGGTGTTCGGTGCGGCCTCGCCGCGCTCGGCCTGTCCTTCGCTCTCGCCGGCGCAGCCCTGGCCCAGGATGCGGTCGGCAAGGATGCGGGCGGGGCGGTCGCCGCGGGGGCGCCGATCCGGCTCCAGCTCAACCGGTTGGAGCCCTCGGGCGATGCCTGCCGCGCGACCGTGGTGATCGACAATCTCAAGGGCGGCGCGATCAAGTCCTACAAGGTCGATCTCTTCGCCTTCGACACCGAGGGCGTGGCGCAGAAGCGGGTCGCGGTCGAGCTCGGCCCGCTGCCGGCCCGCAAGACCACCGTGAAGCTGTTCGAATTCGCCGGCATCGGCTGTCCGAAGATCGGCCGCGTCCTGCTGAACGACGTGCTGGCCTGCGAGGGCGGCGAGGGCGGCCGGGAGGGATGCCTGGAGCGCACCGAGACCGAGACCAGGGCCGGCGTGCCCCTCGATCGCTGAGCCGATCATCAGGCCGCCGCGGTTCGAGACCGCGGCGTCCGCCCCGACGACGAGAGGCTGCCCGGCGCGGACGCGCCCGGTGGCCAGAGGCCATTGCGCGGATGCGAGCTTGGCCGAACCCGACCCGATGACGTGAGGAGCCCCTGATGGAGAACCCCGCCCCGCTCGATGCCGCGGCCGTCGCGCACGACATGTCCTTCGTCGGCCTGTTCCTTCAGGCAGACCCGATCGTGAAGGGCGTGATGATCCTGCTGGTCGTCGCCTCGATTGCCTGCTGGACCGTGGTGTTCGAGAAGATCGTCCGCCTCGCCGCCGCCAAGCGCCAAGCCAAGGCCTTCGAGGCGCTGGTGCGCTCCGGCGGCAGTCTCGACGGCGAGCAGAAGGGCATCTCGGGCCACGTCGTGAAGGCCGCCATCGACGCGTGGCGCGACCAGGACCCGAGCGAGACCCGCGCCGAGCGGCGTGACCGCATCGAGCGCGCCATGCGGGCTGCCCTCGGCCTGGAGATGAAGCGCCTGCAGAACGGCCTCGCGCTGCTCGCTACCTCCGGCTCGACCGCCCCGTTCATCGGCTTGTTCGGCACGGTCTGGGGCATCATGAACTCGTTCTCCTCGATCGCGAAGAGCCAGGACACCTCGCTCGCCGTCGTGGCCCCGGGCATCGCCGAGGCGCTCTTCGCCACCGCGATCGGCCTCGTCGTCGCGATCCCGGCGGTGATGGCCTACAACAAGCTCTCGGGCGACATCGCCCGGCTGCAGAGCGGCTTCGTTTCCTGCATCGGCGTGCTCGGCAATCGGCTCGCCCGCGACCGCGGCAGCGTCAAGCACCGCGCCGCCGCCGAGTAACCCACCCGATCCGGCGGGCGCCCCGCGCCCGCTTTCTGGCCCCGCTCCGGCACCCGGCGCGGCGGGGTCTCCCGCAGTGCAGTTTCCTGTCCAGTTTCCTGCGCGGCGCCCGCGAGAGCGGCCGGCCGCCAGTCCGGAGGACGCCCGATGGCGATGGGTTCGATCCGCGCGAGCGGGGGCGACGACGAGGACGGCCTCGACGCGACCCCGATGTCCGACATCAACGTCACCCCGATGGTCGACGTGATGCTGGTGCTGCTGATCATCTTCATGGTGGCCGCGCCCCTGATGACGACCGGCGTGCCGGTGCAACTGCCCAAGACAGCCGCCGCCAAGGTGGCGCAGGCGAAGAAGCCCATGGAGGTCACCGTCGACAAGGAGGGCCAGCCCTCGATTGCCAAGGAGGTCTTCACCACCGAGGCCCTGTCGGCGCGCCTGAAGGCGATGGCCGCCGAGGACAAGGACCAGGTCGTGCTGGTGCGCGGCGACCGGGATGTGCCCTACGGCAAGGTCATGGAGGTCATGGGCCTCGTCGGTCAGGCGGGCTTCACCAAGGTGTCGCTGATCGCGCAATCTCCGGGCGGGGCTGCTCCGGGCGCGGCTGCATCCGGCGGGGCGGCGCGCTGATCCGATGAGTGGTACGTCCATGCCCGCCGGGTCCGATCTCGCCGGCCTCGCGCCGGACGAGCCGCGGACTCGGCCGTCCGGGCTCGCCGCGGCCTTCCTCGTCGCGTTCGCCCTGCACGTCGCCGCGCTCCTGGCCGTCGCCTTCCTGCGCCTCGCGCCGCCGGCCCCGCCCGGCGAGCAGCAGATCACGGTCGATCTCGCGCCCCTGATGACCGAGGCGCAGACCGAGCCCGTCGAGGTGAAACAGGCTGCCGCCGAGACGCCGCCGGAGCAGCAGCCGACCGAGGAGCCGGTCGAGGAGGCGACGACCCCGCCCCCACCGCCCGAGGTCGCCGAGGTCAAGCCCGAGGAGACGCCCGCCGAGGCGCCGCCGCAGACTCAGGCCATGACCGAGGCACCTCCGGACGCCCAGCCGATCGAGCCGGACAGCCAGGTCATCACCTCGACCGCGCCCGAGGCCGAGCCGCTGGCGCCGCCGCCCCCGACCGTCGCGGAGGCGCCCAAGCCCGTCGAGCCCGAAAAGCCCGTCGTGCCGGAGAAGCCGAAGCCGGACCTGGCCAAGCTCAAGGCGGAGCGCGAGGCGAAGCTGAAGGCCCAGCGCGAGGCAAGGCAGCGCGAGGAGAAGCGCGAGGAGATGCTGGAGAAGCGCCGCGAGGAGCTGCGCGAGGCCAAGCTGAAGGCGGCCCGGGAGGCGCGGGCACGCGAATCCCGCGCCGCCGAAGGCGCCGAGCGCGCCTCCGCCGCCGCCTCGCGCCAGAACGCCGCCGGCCGCGCCGCGGCGGGCAGCGACCCGAGCGCGATGCGCCAGTGGACGGGCGCGATCAGCGCCGCGATCCACGGCCGCATGAACCCGGGTGCAGCGACCGGCACCAGCGGCGGCACGGCCGTCGTGCGCTTCACGGTGATGCGCTCGGGCGCGGTCTCGAGCGCGGGTCTCGCCCGCAGCAGCGGTGTCGGCCAGATCGACAGCGCGGCGCTGGGCGCGGTGCGCGGCAGCTTGCCGCCAGCTCCCGCGGGCGTGAACCAAGCGAGCCTGACCGTAACGATCCCGCTCAACTACCGGGTGCGCTGAGCCGTAATCGCCACCTCACGCACTCGTGTGCCCGAGCCGCCGGAACCGCGGTGCGGGAAAAGGCTTGCCCGCGCGGCGCGATGAGCGCCGCGCGGGCCGGGACTTCCATGATCGTTACAGCCGATGCGGGCCGTGAAGCCCGCGCGCCCTCGTCCCGCGTTCTGCGCGGGCTGGACGCGCTCAACTTCTTCCTGGCTGACGTGCGCGACGGCCTAGGGCCCTACCTCGCGATCTACCTGCTGGCGGTGCGCGGGCCGGACCAGGGTTGGAACGAGGCCACCATCGGCCTCGTCATCACCATCTCGGGTATCGCCGGGCTGATCGCCCAGACCCCGGCCGGCGCCCTGATCGACCGCACCAAGGCCAAGCGTCTCGTGGTGATCGCGGCGGCCGTCGCCGTGACGCTCAGCTCGCTCGCGCTGCCCTTCATCCAGAGCTTCACGCTCGTCGCCGCAACGCAGTCGGTCGCCGGGATCGCGGGCGCGATTTTCCCGCCCGCGCTCGCCGCCATCACCCTGGGCGTCGTCGGCCCGAAGGCCTTCGCCAAGCGCATCGGCCGCAACGAGGGTTTCAACCACGCGGGCAACGCCGTCTCGGCGGCGATCGCGGGTGCCACCGCCTACTATTTCGGTCCCATCGTGGTGTTCTGGCTGATGGCGCTCCTCGCCGCCGCCTCGATCGGCGCCATGCTGATGATCCCCGCCGGTGCCATCGACGACGATCTCGCCCGCGGCCTCGACCAGCCGGAAGGGGCGGACGACGCGGCTCCCTCCGGCCTTGGGGCGCTGCTCCAGAACCGTACCCTGCTGCTCTTCGCGCTCCTCTGCGCCGCCTTCCACCTCGCCAACGCGGCGATGCTGCCCTCCGTCGGCCAACTCCTCACCAAGCTCTCGGGTAAGGACCACGCCACCTCACTCATCGCGGTCTGTATCGTGGCGGCGCAGTGCGTGATGGTGCCGGTGGCTATCTTCGTCGGAGCGCGAGCGGACGCGATCGGCCGCAAGCCGATCTTTCTTGCGGCCTTCGGCGTGCTGGCTCTGCGCGGCGTGCTCTACACGCTCTCCGACAACCCGTTCTGGCTCGTGGGCGTGCAGCTTCTGGACGGGATCGGGGCTGGCATCTACGGCGCGCTCTTCCCTGTCGTGGTGGCGGACCTTACCCGCGGGACCGGCCGCTTCAACGCCGCGCAGGGAGCGGTGGCGACCGCGCAGGGGATCGGTGCCGCCTTCAGCGCGACGCTTGCCGGTGCGCTCATCGTCTGGGCCGGCTTCTCCGCGGCCTTCTTGGCGCTCGCCGGTATCGCGGGCCTCGCCTTCCTGGCCTACCTGCTCCTGATGCCCGAGACCTACGGCTATACGCCGCCAGGTGCCAGGCCGGACGGCAAGTCCGGTGGAGCGCCGAGCGATCGGAGTCTCGCAACCGCCACGGCCTGATCCCGGCTGTCCTCGGCTCAGTTCCGATGGTTGCCAGATCGCCGACGATCCGGCTCGACCGGGCGGATTTCGCACCTCTCCCGAGGAATCTTGACCGAAGCCTGGCCGTAAAACTCGCTTTTCCGGGAGGACACCCTACATGAAAGGCGTCGCGCTCTTCGGTGGTCCGCCCGCCGACGCGACGCCACGGCCCGCCTCCCCATCCGGGCCGAACCCGAACCAGCCGATCGTTGCGCGCTCCCAGCCCGCGGCGGCCAGAAAGGGACAGGATGACCCACGACACCGACACCGAGATCGACGACGCGGACGAGGTGCGCGATCTCGAGGCGGAAGCCAAGGCCAAGGCCGAGAACCGCGCGGAGCGGGCGGAGCGCGCCGAGCGCATGGCCCGCGAGGGCGCGCAGGCGATGGCCGAGCATCACGCGCAGATTAAGGCGGTGGACGAGCGCACGACGCGCCTGCGGGCCCTGCGCCTCGCCAAGGAAGCGGCGGACGCCCAGGCCAAGGCCGCCGAGGAAGCCGCCAAGGCCGAGGCGAAGGCCGCCAAGGCCAGCGCCAAGAAATCGGCCCGGAAGGCCTGACCGCCCGATGTCCGACATGCGAAGCCGCCGCCCCGCCGATCCGCGCCGGGCGGCGGAGGCCGCCTTCAAGGCGGCCACGACCCGCAAGCCCGAGGCTCCTCCGCCGAGCAAGCCCACCACGATGCCGGGTGCGCGCGAGAGCGTGACGCTGCGCCTCGACAGCGCCGTGCTGGAGCATTTCCAGAAGGACGGCCCGGGCTGGCAGGACCGCATCAACGAGGCGCTGAAGGCCCTCGTCCTGCGCGAGACCTGATCCGCCCTACCGGCTCCGCCGCAGCCGGTTCACCGCGCGATCGAGGGCGCCGAGGAAGGCCGAGCGATCCTGCCGGCTGAACGGCCGGGGTCCGCCCGTGACCACGCCCGCCTCGCGCAGATCCTGCATCAGGTTCCGGGTGGCCAGCGCCATCCCGACGGAGGATTCGCTGAACGGCTTGCCGTTCGGCGCGATCACGCTCGCGCCTGCCTTCACGCAGCGGCTCGCCAGCGGCACGTCGGCCGTGATCACGATGGCCGTCGGGCCGGCCCGCTCGGCGATCCAGTCGTCGGCCGCGTCGAGGCCGTCCCCGACCACCACCCGCTCGATCCAGGGCTCCCGCGGCAGGTTGAGGAGGCTGTTGGCGACCACGTAGACGTGAAGCCCGTAGCGGGCGGCGACCCGGAACGTCTCATCCTTCACCGGGCAGGCGTCGGCGTCGACGTAGATCGCGGGCGTCGTGGTCATGCCGAGCCGCTCATCGTGCTCTCCTCGGTACCAGACGTGCGGCGAAGCTCGACGCGATCAGGAGGGCGCCGAGTGCGAACTGCCAGCGCTCGATGTCGCCGCCGACCGAGATGACCACTGCGTGGCCGATCACAACGAGGCCAGCCAGCGGGAGCCCGAACCGGATCGCCAGCCGGAGGCCGCGGAGCCATCGCGCGGGCATCAGCGCTGACCCGCCGCCGCGTGCAGGGGCGCGACGGCCGCCTTCGCGCGCGTCTGCGCCAGGGCCGGGGTAGCCGCCTCGGCCGTGCGCTCCAGGGTGGCGATGGCGAGCGGCTGGCCGCGGCCGCGCAGGGCGTGGGCGCCGAGCGATCGGGCGCGGATGCCCGCGGGCAGCGCCTCCAGGCGATCGAGGAGGTCCTGCGAGATCAGGATGCTGGTACCGAGCGGCCGGCACAGGGCCTCGATCCGCGCTGTGACGTTCACCGCATCGCCGAAATAGGCGATCTTGTGCCGGTCGACGCCCACTTCCGCGGTGACGATCGGGCCGCCGTGGAGGGCCGCGCGCAGGCGCGGCACCGTGCCGAAGCGCGCCCGCCACGCCTCGGCGTCCCGCTCGATCCGGTCGAGCACGTCGAAGACGCAGGCCACGCAGCGCGCCTTGTGCAGGCCCCGCTTCATCGGCCAGGTCACCATCGCCATGTCGCCGATATAGTCGTCGATGGAGCCGGCGTTGCGCCGCACCGGCTCGGCGAGCGCGGCGAATACGGCCGCGAGGTATTCCTGGGCGCGCAGGTCCCCGTGCGTCTCCGCGAAGGCGGTCGAGCCCATCACGTCGAGGAACAGGAAGATGCGCTCCTCCTCGACCGGTCGGTGATACCGGCCCACCATCAGGTTGATGAAGACTTCGGCACCGATGAGGTCGCGCATGCGGATCACGAACACGAGCAGCGCCGAGACCGCGAGCGCGTAGGTGAGCACCCGGGGCGTCGTGCGCACCGCATCGGCGAGCGGGTCCGGCGTCAGCCCGAAGGCCCAGACCACGAGGCCGCCGAGCGCGTTGCCGGCCACGATCATCGCCACGTAGGCGAGTTCCGCCGCCGGCACGAACACGCTGGCGGGCAGGCGCCGGATCCGGGCCTGGAGCCCGGCCAGGATCAGGCCGCGGTCGAAGGCGAGCGCGGTGCCGCCGATGCAGAAGCCGTAGGCGAGCCCGGCGAGCGGGGAGGAGCCGTCCGCGAAGACGAAGTTGTAGACGAGCCCAGCGCCCGCGCAGGCGAGGAGGATCAGAGCCCAGAACCAGCGATGCTGCGGCAGCATCATGCCCCCCGTGGCGTCCGGTGCCCGACGAAGACCCCCCTGCGGATCTCCGAGCAGCTTCTCAAAGGCGTCGCGCGAGGTTTTGGACCAAAGTCCAACCCTCGACGGCGGGGCCGGCCCATTGCTCACCGCCCCTTGATGGCGCGAATAAGGCATCGGTCGTTCCAACGCGCGGCGGGTGTTTTTCGGATTTGATGCCCTTGGGGTCGAACCGATGGTCTCGCCGTCGAGCGCGCTTTAAGAACCCGACACGAAATGTCCGCCTCGCGGTCGGAGAGCGCCGGCAGCCCGTGCGGTGATCCCAAGACAGGCTCCGCGGCAGAGCCGGGACTTTCCCCCGAAAGCGGGCGTGCCGCCCAGGGAGGCAGAGCGATGCAGGCAAGAAGCTTCGGCGCCACCGGCCTCTCCGTACCGGTGATCGGCCAGGGCACGTGGCGCATGGACGATGCCGAGCGTGCCGGGGCCGTCGCGGCCCTGCGCGCCGGGATCGACGCTGGGATGAGCCACATCGATACCGCCGAGATGTACGACGACGCCGAGTCGATCGTGGCCGAAGCGATCGCGGGCCTGCGCGAAGAGGTGTTCCTGGTCTCCAAGGTGGTGCCGGGCAACGCCACGCGGCGCGGCGTGGTGCGGGCCTGCGAGGCTTCGCTCCGGCGGCTGAACACCGACCGGCTCGACTGCTACCTGCTGCACTGGCCGGGCCACCACCCGCTGGAGGAGACGATCGCGGGCTTCGAGGATCTGCGCCGGGACGGCAAGATCCTGTCCTGGGGGGTAAGCAACTTCGACGTGGACGATCTCGACGCGGCGCTTCGCATCGCCGGTCCCTACCGCATCGCCTGCAACCAAGTGATCTACCATCTGGGCGAGCGGGCGATCGAGCACGCGGTGCTGCCCTGGTGCGCCCGTAACGGCGTGGCGCTGGTGGGGTACTCCCCCTTCGGCAGCGGCGATTTCCCGGACCCGTCGAGCGCAGGGGGGCGGGTGCTCGCCGGCATCGCCGAAGCCCACGGCACGAGTCCCTACGGGGTGGCCCTCGCCTTCCTGACCCGGCTCGACAACACCTTCACGATCCCCAAGACCGTGCGAGCCGCGCGCGCGGTGGAGAATGCGGCGGCCGCCGACATCCGCCTCAACGCCGCCGAGGTCGCCCTGATCGACGCGCATTTCCCGCGCGGGCCGCGCCCGCGCACGCTGCCGATGCTGTAGACTGGCGCCGTTGTCCGGCGACGGCCCGAGGTTTGGATGTTCGTCCTGACACCGAGCGTGAAGTCTCCCGTCTGTCCGCACGGCGTCACCGGGCCGTCGCAGTCTGGCCGGAGGATTCCGGGCACGGGATCGGCGCTGCCCGGTTCCGGTCCGCCCTGGATATGGAGATGCCCGTGCGACGTCTGCGAACCGGACTGGCTCTCACCCTCGCGGCCGCCCTCTGGCCGCCCCTGTCCGTCGGCGCGGCCGAGGGGCCGAGGGGCCCCTACGGCGAGCGCCTGACGATCGACGAGCGCGGCATCACGCTGACGTTTCCGGACGAGGCCGCGAAGCTGCGCATCGGCGGCCGGCTCCAGCTCGATTTCGGCGCGGCCGGCCTCCGGCAGGTGGGCCTGCCCGAGCCGTTCTCCAACAACATCGCGGTGCGCCGCTCCTGGATCGAGAGCTACCTGACCATCGGCAAGACGCTGGAACTCGCCTTCCAGTACGATTTCGCCGAGCCGACCCGGCCTATCAGCGACGCCGCCATCGGTTGGAAGGGCATTCCCGACACGATCCTTACGGTCGGCAACATGAAGGAGCCCTTCAGCCTCGACCAGCTGATCAGCGACAACAACACGGTCTTCACCGAGCGCTCGCTCGCCGACGCCTTCGCGCCCGCGCGCAATTTCGGCTTCGCGATCGGACGGAGGATGGGCGACTGGACCGCGGTCGTCGGCGTCTTCGGCGGCAACGCCAACACGGGCATCCGCAGCGAGGGCGTCTCGGCGGCGGCCCGCCTGACGGCGGCGCCGATCAACACCGACGCGCAGGTGCTGCATCTCGGAATCAGCGGCAATTACCGCAGCCTGCCGCAGAACGAGGCGCCGCTGCAGCTCTCCGCGCGCTCGGAGGCCTTCCTGTTCGCCAGGCCCTTCGTGAACACGGGCGACATCCGGGACGCGGCGAGCATCGGTCGCATCGGCCTGGAGGCGGCCTACCGGCACGGGCCGGTCCTGATCCAGGCCGAGTACATCCGCACCGAGATCGAGCGCTTCGACGGCGCGCGCGCCCTGAGCTTCCAGGGCGGCTATATCGAGGCCAGCGTCGTGCTGAACGGCCAGGGCCGCCGCTACGCACTGACGCCCGATTACGGCACGACCTACGCGATCTTCTCCGGGGTCCGGGTCGGCGATGCGGAGCGGGTCTCGAATGGCGGGTTCGGCGTGTTCGAGCTCGCCGCCCGCTTCAGCGCGATCGATCTCGACGACGGGCCGGTGCGGGGCGGCATCGAGCAGGACGTCTCGGTCGGGCTCAACTGGTATCCCGACCGGAACGTGCGCCTGATGGCCGACTACATCCGCTCCCATGCCGCGCCCTCGGCCATCGCGGGCGGGCGCACGATCGACGCGGACACCTTCATCGGGCGGCTGCAGTTCTACTGGTAAGGCCGCCTCTCCCCGCAAGCGGGGAGAGGGGAAGCTGCGGCATCGATGCAGCTTGATCTCACTCCGCCGCGAAGAGCTGCCAGTCGGCGCCTTCCACGGGCGTGTCCGCGGCGGCGGGGGCCTCCGCCTTCGGGTCGCCCGGCGCGGTCTCGCAGGCGAGGCCCGGCACGGCGATGACCCGGTTGCCCCGGAAATCCGTGCGGCTCACCACCGCGCCGCGACTCTCCATGTAGCCCAGCAGGCGCCGCGCCCGGCCCGGCGAGCGGCTGCCGATCGCCTTGGCGAGCGCCGCGTCCCCCGGGCAGGCCTCGCTGGCGAGCGCCGCCCGGGCGATGAGCAGGAACACGCCCTGGACCTCCTCGGGCATGGTGGCGGCGAGATTCGTTGCCGCGCTCCAGCTTTCGTCGCCGCCCTCCCCCGTCTCGGGCGGCGCCTCGATGCCGGCCCGCGCCACGCTGAGTGCCCTCCGGAAGGCCGGCATCCCGTAGGCGTCGCCGTCGAGGCCCCGCATGCGGCAGCGGACGAGGAAGTCCTGGTAGACCACCGCCACGGGCTGGCGCGCCGCGTCGGCATCCGCCACCAGCCCCTGCAGCACCGCCTCGCAGCCCGCCCGGTTCTCGGCCGGGTCGAGGGCGGGGGCAGCGGGCGCCGGCTCCGGCCGGTGGGCGGCGAGTTCGCGCATCAGGTCGGCCGGCGTCACCCGCGGGGCCGCGACCGGTCGGGCGCGCGGCGGCAGCACGAAGCCGCCGTCGCTCGCGGGCGCCAGGATCTGCGCGCGCAGGTCCGCGTCGGCCACTTCCGGCAGGGGCAGGAGCCCGGGCGCCACCGCCCGCGCGCCGGTCACCACCGTGCCGATGCGCAGGCCGAGGGGGCGGCGGCTGAGCGCGGGGCCGAGCGCCACGAACTCGCCGCGGCCGAGATCGCGGAAGCGCTCGGCGCCGCGCCGGTCGAGGCCGAGGAGATCGGCGGCGCGCGCCATGTCAATGTCGAGGAAGGTGCGGCCCATCAGGAAGTTGGTGGCCTCGGCCGCGACGTTCTTGGCAAGCTTGGCCAGCCGCTGCGTCGCGATCACCCCGGCGAGCCCGCGCTTGCGCCCGCGGCACATCAGGTTGGTCATCGCGCCGAGCGAGACCTTGCGGGCCTCGTCCGAAACGTCGCCCGCCGCCATGGGGGCGAAGATCTGCGCCTCGTCCACCACCACGAGACAGGGGAACCAGTGCGCCCGCTCGGCCTCGAACAGGCCGCCGAGGAAAGCCGCGGCGGCGCGCATCTGCGCCTCCATGTCGAGGCTTTCCAGGTTCAGCACCACCGAGACCCGGTGCGCCCGCACCCGCGCGGCGATGGCCTGCAGGTCGGCCTCGCCGTGCGTGCCCTCGACAACGAGGTGGTCGTAGGCCTCGGCGAGGCTGACGAAATCGCCTTCCGGATCGACGATCACCTGCTGCACGAGGCCGGCGCTCTGCTCGAGCAGGCGGCGCAGCAGGTGCGATTTGCCCGAGCCGGAATTGCCCTGCACCAGCAGGCGGGTGGCGAGCAGTTCCTCGAGGTTCAGCCCGACCGGGCGGCCCTGGCCGGCGCCGTCGAGGCCCGTGCCCATCTCGATCGTGCCGTCGTTGCCGATCGCCATCGCTGATCCGGTTGCCGCCTCGATACGTCCGCGCCCTGGCTAACACGGGCGGGCGCCGGAGGATGCGGCGGGCAGGTCACCCGTCCACAGGTTGCGGCGGGCTGGGGATGGGGCGTGACGCGCGACGCTCCCTCCCCCGCAGAGGGGGAGGGAGAGCTTCGTGGGCCTTACTTGCCGGCCTCGCCGCCGGTCGAGCCCTGCTGCTCCAGGGTCTTGGCCTTGTCCTCGGCGGCCGGGTCGGCCTTGGCCGGGGGCAGCTTGGCGGCGGGTTCCGGCGGGGTCGCGGGGGCGGCCTCGATCGGAGTGCTCGGGCTCGGGCCGCCGGCCGCCGGGTCGGGCTTCGGCTCGGGCTCGTTGCGGTTCGGCGTCGCGGTGTTGGGCTTCGGGCTGCCGGGCGCCTTCTCGAGCACGGGCTGGGCCGTGTTCGTGTCGGCGGGCTTGGCCGGGCTGTCCTTGCCCTCAGAGGCCTTGCCGGCGGCGGGCTGGCTCGCGCTCGGCTTGGTCTCGGCCGGCTTGGCGTCAGCCGGCTTGGCCTCCGCCTTCCCGCCCTCGGCCGGCTTGGCGTCTGCGGGTTTGGCATCAGCCGGCTTGGCCTCCGTCTTCTCGGCGGCGGGCAGCGGCTTCGGGCTGTCGGACAGCGTGCGCAGGTAGGCGATCACGTTCGCCCGCTCCTGCGGGGCGGAGATGCCCGCGAAGGCCATCTTGGTGCCCTTGATGAAGCCCTTCGGGCTCGCCAGGAAGTGGTCGAGGTCGTCGTAGGTCCAGGTCCCGCCCTTCTCCTTCAGGCCGGCCGAGTAGTCGAACCCGCCGTGGCTGCCCTTCGGGCGCTCGACGATCTCCCAGAGATCCGGGCCGACCTTGTTCGGGCCGCCCTTCTCGAAGCTGTGGCAGGCCTGGCAGGCCTTGGTGCCGCCCTGGCCCTTCTCGACGTTGGCGCTGGCGAGCCGCACCGCGATCGGCTCGACCTTCGCGGCCTCGGCCGGCGCGCCGCTCTCCGGCTGCGGCTCGGGCAGGTCGTAGCCCGCCTTGCCCGCGGGCTTCGGGTGATAGATCAGCTCGGCGACGAAGCCGGATCCGACTGCGAACAACACCGCGCCCAAGACCGCGCCGGCGACCTTGTTCAGCTCGAACGAATCCATGCTCACTCAACTCCGCTGGCGTGACGGGGCAGGACGCCGGACATTGGAAGATTTCGAGGGTGCCTTAGCCGCTCCGGGGCGATCTTGACAATGCCGGAACGCGGCCGAGCTTGCCCA
>NZ_BPQM01000122.1 GCF_022179245.1 Methylobacterium gregans | reverse complement strand
CGCCGTTGGCGTAGCGGAAGCGGTCGAGCCGGCTGAGCGCCTTGTCGGTCGCCTCCTTCGGCGCGTCCGGGATCCGGCCGTTGGCCTCGACGATGTCGGCGCAGCGCAGGCCCGCCGCGCGGCCGAACACCACGAGGTCGATCAGCGAGTTGGAGCCCAGGCGGTTGGCGCCGTGCACCGAGACGCAGGCCGCCTCGCCGATCGCCATCAGACCCGGCACGACCGTGTCCGGGTCGCCGTTCTTCAGCGTCAGCACCTCGCCGTGATAGTTCGTCGGGATGCCGCCCATGTTGTAGTGCACGGTCGGCAGGACCGGGATCGGCTCCTTCGTCACGTCCACGCCAGCGAAGATCTTGGCGCTCTCCGAGATGCCCGGCAGGCGCTCGTGCAGGATCTTGGGGTCGAGGTGGTCGAGGTGCAGGAAGATGTGGTCCCCACCCTTGCCGACGCCGCGGCCGGCCCGGATCTCCATGGTCATGGAGCGTGAGACCACGTCGCGCGAGGCGAGGTCCTTGGCCGACGGCGCGTAGCGCTCCATGAAGCGCTCGCCCTCGGAATTGGTCAGGTAGCCGCCCTCGCCGCGCGCCCCTTCCGTGATCAGGCAGCCCGCGCCGTAGATACCGGTCGGGTGGAACTGCACGAACTCCATGTCCTGCAACGGCAGGCCGGCGCGCAGCACCATGCCGCCGCCGTCGCCCGTGCAGGTATGAGCCGAGGTCGCCGAGAAGTAGGCGCGGCCGTAGCCGCCGGTCGCCAGGATGGTCATCGCCGCGCGGAAGCGGTGGATCTCGCCGGTCGCCTGATCCATCGCGATCACGCCGCGGCAGCGGCCGTCCTCGTCCATCAGGAGGTCGAGGGCGAAGTACTCGATGAAGAAGTTGGTGTGGTTCTTCACCGCCTGCCCGTAGAGGGTGTGCAGCATGGCGTGGCCGGTGCGGTCGGCCGCCGCGCAGGTGCGCTGGGCGGTGCCCTTGCCGTAATCGGTGGTCATGCCGCCGAAGGGCCGCTGGTAGATTTTTCCTTCTTCCGTGCGGGAGAACGGGACGCCCCAGTGCTCCAGCTCGTAGACGGCCGCGGGGGCGTTGCGCACGAGGTACTCGATCGCGTCCTGGTCGCCGAGCCAGTCCGACCCCTTCACGGTGTCGTACATGTGCCAGCGCCAATCGTCCGGGCCCATATTGCCGAGCGAGGCCGAGATGCCGCCCTGCGCCGCCACCGTATGGGAGCGGGTGGGGAACACCTTCGTGATGCAGGCGGTGCGCAGGCCCGCTTGGCTACAGCCGACGGTGGCGCGGAGGCCCGCGCCGCCGGCCCCGACGACGACGACGTCGAAGCTGTGGTCGTGGATGGTGTAGGCGGGCTGCGACCCGTTGGTGCCGTTGGCGGCCATGGAGAAGCTCCTTGGGTTCCGGTCAGACGAGGCGGGAGAGCCCCACGCGCAGGATCGCGTAGAAGCAGGCCACGGCGACGACGACCGTGTAGATGGTGTTGGCGAAGAGCGCGGTGATGCGCAGCGCCTTGTCGTGGACGTAGTCCTCGATGATCACCTGCATGCCGACGCGCATGTGCAGCGTGACCGAGAGGACCGTGAGGATCAGCAGGATCGCGACGAGCGGATGGCCCATCAGCGCCACCGCCTCCGGGTAGGGCCGGCCGGCCATCATCGCCACGATGATCACGAAGGCGATGATCAGCGGCGGGTTGGCGGCGGCGGTGAGGCGCTGGAACCACCAGTGGTCGGCCCCGTGCCCGGAGGCGCCGAGGCCGCGCACGCGGGCGCGCGGGGTGCGGATGGAGACGCTGGTGTCCTGGCGGTTGTCGGCCATGATGACGCCCCTACTCAGCGCAAGGTCAGGGCCGCGGCCCAGATCACGAGGGTGAGGCTCACGGAGCCGATCAGGGTGAAACGCGACAGGTTCATCCGGGTCGTGCGGTCGAGGCCGACGCCGAAATCCCAGACGAAGTGGCGCAGGCCCCCGAGCATGTGGTGCATCAGGATCCAGGTGTAGCCGAACAGCACGATCCGCCCGATCCACGAGCCGAAGAACCACGCCACCCAGCCGTAGGCGGCCGGTCCCGAGGCCAGGGCCACGAGCCAGATCGCCACGAGCGCGGTGCCGCCGTAGAGCGCGGTGCCGGTGACGCGGTGGAGCACCGACATCGCCATGGTCCAGGTCCAGCGATAGATCTGGAGGTGCGGCGAGAGGGGTTGGGCCACCGTGGGCCGGGCTGTCGGTGCCATGCTGAATGGGCCTCGCAGTTGCGAACTGAAGCGTCTCTAAACTGGTAGGGCTAGGCCGCCGAGGGGCAAGCCACAATGCGGCATGAACGATCCGGCGGATCTGTCACGCTTATGATTTTGAATACGATTCTTTCGGACCCGCCCTGTGCACGTCTCATGGCAGCCACCCGAGCGCGCGCCACCACAGGTAGTTCAACGGCGCTGCAACAACGAGTGATGCGGCGCCGAAGGCGAGGGTGAGCCGCGTCGCATCCCGCAGCGACACGCCGCCGAGCTCGCGCGCGAATACGACGGGCGGCGCTTGGTAGGGGAAGAACACGGTGCTGTAGCCCACGACCTGGATCATCACGACGGTCAACGCGTCGAGACCGCTCCCCGTCGCCATCTCGCCCGCGAGCGCCGTGTAGAGGGCGGGCGCGCCGTTGGCGGTGACGAGGAGCGTCAGCACGGTGGCGATGCCGGTGAGCACGGCGTAGTTCTGGGCGCTCGCGCCGGGCGCCAGCGGCGCCACCGCGAGCAGCGCGTGGCCGAGCCGCGCGCCGAGCCCCGTCTCGTTGACGAGCGCCACGAGCCCGAGCAGGGCCGCGATGTAGAAGCAGGTGCGCAGCGAGACCTGACCGAAGGCCTCGGCCGGGATCACGCCGATTCGCGGCATGATGCAGAGCGCGGCCGCCGCGAGCCCGATCCAGGCCGGGGCAATGCCGTGCAGGCTGTCCGTCGCCCAGAGCGCCAGGGTGGCGACGAGGAGCGCGGCGAGCCGCCGTTCCGCGCCCGAGAGCGGGGTCGTGGTGACGGCGCCGTCGCGCCGGGGCTCCAGCCTGTCGGGGAAGAGCCGCACGACGAGGAGCGTCAGGAGGCCGCCCTTCACGGCCGCCAGCACCGGGCCGTGCAGCCAGAGATAGGGCAGGTAGGCGAGGTGGAGGCCGAGCAGGCTCTCGGCGGCGCCCGCCATCACGAGGTTGGGCACGTTGGCGGGCAGGATCGCGGCCGAGAGGTTCGGCGTCGCCACCCCCACCGCCAGCACGGCGGCGGCCCGGCCGGGGCGTCCGGGGCCGAGGCCGAAGCGGTCGCAGAGGGCCAGCGTCACCGGGATCATCAGGGCGATGCGCCCGAGATTGGAGGGCATCACGAAGGCGAGCCCGACGCTGAAGGCGACGAGGCCGCCGATGAAGCGCGGGTAGGAGCCGCCGAGCCGCGAGGCCAGGCTCTGCGCGAGGCGCGCGCCGAGCCCGGTGCGGGTCATCGCCTGCCCCACCACCATGCCGGCGAGCACGAGCCAGAAGGCGGACGCCGCGAAGCCCGAGAACACGGTGGCGGGCGCGCCGAGCTTCAAGAGCATGGCGAGCGCGAAGAACACGAGGACCGTGACGATCTCGGGGATCAGCGCGGTCGCCCACAGGCCCATGCAGAGCACGAGCAGGGCGCCGGTCGCCCAGATGGCCGCCTCTCCGTGCATGGATGAACCCTCGTTCCTGGCCGGAACCAGTCTGCCGGTTTGGAACCGTTCGCAATTCGGGAGTCGTTGACGGAGCCTTCGCAAGAGGCGAAGGAAGCGAGCCCCAATCTCGGTGACTCGCAGAGAGGACCGGTGGCGCGAAGCGCTTCGCCGATCACGGATGCGAGAGCGGCCCCATGATGCGTTTCGACCTCGTCGATCTCTCGCTGTTCCGCCACGTGGTGGAGGCCGGATCGATCACCCACGGGGCCGCCCGGGCGAACCTCGCGCTCGCCGCCGCCTCGACGCGGATCCGGGGCCTGGAGGAGAGCCTCGGCGCCGCGCTCCTCACCCGCAGCCGGCTCGGCGTCAGCCCGACGCCGGCGGGTCGGGCGCTCCTCGCTCATGCCCGCACGATCCTGGCGGCGGTCGAGCGGATGCAGACCGAACTCTCCGCCTTCTCCGGCGGCACGGTCGGGCAGATCCGGGTGGTGGCGAACACCAACGCGCTGACCGAGTTCCTGCCGGACGCCCTCTCGGCCTATCTGGCGGCGCATCCCGGCGTCAGCGTCGACATCGACGAGCACACCTCGGACGAGATCGTCGGTCTGGTGGCGGAGGGCGCGGCCGATCTCGGCATCCTGTCGGGCACCGTCGATACGGGCGCGCTCCAGACCTTCCCGTTCCGGCAGGACCGCTTCGTGGTGGCGGCGGCGAGCACCCATCCGCTGGCCGGGCGGGAGGCGGTGGCCTTCGCCGAGGTGCTGGAGCACGATCTCGTCGGGCTTGACCGGGCGAGCGCGATCACGCGCTTCCTGGCCGAGCGCGCCGCGCGCATCGGCCGGCCGATGCGGCTGCGGGTGCAGCTGCGCGGCTTCGATGCGGTCTGCCGGCTGGCCGATGCCCGGGTCGGGCTCGGCATCGTGCCGGAGAGCACGGCGCGCCGCGCGGCCCGCGGGCTCGACATCGCGGTGCTGCCGCTGACCGACGCCTGGGCGAGCCGCGATCTCTCCCTGTGCCTGCGCGACCTCGACGCGCTTCCGACTTTCGCGCAGGCCTTCGTGGCGCATCTACGGGCCTGACGCGGGGGAGCGGCTTGGCGTAACCTCTCGCCCTCGGATCGAGCGAGAGGAGCGGGCTGGCGTGATCGCGACAGTGGATTCGGTGGCGCCGCGGCGCGGGGCGGCGCTGCTGCTCGAGGTGCTGCGCTCGGAGGGCGTGCGCTACATCTTCGGCAATCCGGGCACCACCGAGCTGCCCCTCATCGACGCGCTCACCGAGACCCCTGACATCGCCTACGTGCTGGCCCTGCAGGAGGCGAGCGCGGTCGCGATGGCGGACGGCTACGCGCAGGGCGCCCGCCGCCCGGCCTTCCTCAACCTACACACGGCGGGCGGCCTCGGGCACGGCTTCGGCAACCTGATCAACTCCCACGTCTCCGGCACACCGCTCGTGGTGACCGCCGGCCAGCAGGATTCCCGCCACGCCATCACCGACCCGCTGCTGTCCGGCGACCTCGTCGCCATCGCGACGCCCGCGGTGAAGTGGGCCCGCGAGGTGACGAACGCCGACCAGCTCGCGATCCTGCTGCGGCGCGCCTTCCACGACTGCAACGCGGCGCCCTCGGGGCCCGTCTTCCTGTCGCTGCCGATGGACGTGATGGAGGCGATGACGGCGGCGCCCGCGGGCGCGGTCTCGACCATCGACCGCTGCGCCACGGCCGGGTCGCTGGACCGGCTCGCCGACCATCTCGCGGCAGTGCCGCCCGGCCGGCTGGCACTCATCGCGGGCGACGAGATCGATTCCAGCGACGCCTCCGCCCAGGCGGTGGCGCTGGCCGACCTCCTCGGCGCGCCGGTCTACGGCTCGTCCTGGCCGGCCCACATCCCCTTTCCGACCGCGCACCCGCTCTGGGCCGGAAACCTGCCGACCAAGGCGACGGAGATCGCCGAGATCCTCGGGGCTTACGACGCGGTCTTCGCGCTCGGCGGCAAGTCGCTGATCACCGTGCTCTACACCGAGGGCTCGGCGGTGCCGGCCACCACGCAGGTGTTCCAGCTCTCGGCGGACGTGCGCGATCTGGGGCGCACCTACACCACGACTCTCTCGATGGTCGGCGATATCCGCGCCTCCCTCGACGCGCTGCTGCCGCTGCTCGAACCCCGCCTCGCGCCCCGGGCGGACGCCTATGCGGGGCTACGCGCGCGGGCCGCGGAAGCGCGGGTGGCCCGGCGCGCGAAGCTCGCCGAGGCGGCCGACGCCGCCTTCGCCGATCCGGTGATCGCGCCGCTCGTCGCGGCCCGCGAGGTGGCCCGCGCGGTCGGTCACGATGTCGCGATCGTGGACGAGGCCCCCGCGACGCTCACCCACCTGCGCACCTTCCTCGACAGCCCGAACACCCACCAGTACGCCGCCATGCGGGGCGGCGTACTGGGTTGGGGCATGCCGGCCTCGGTCGGCTTCTCGCTCGGGCTCGACCGCTCGCCGGTCGTCTGCATCGTGGGCGACGGCGCCGCGATGTACTCGCCCCAGGCGCTCTGGACGGCGGCGCATGAGGGCCTGCCGATCACCTTCGTGGTGATCAACAACGCCGAGTACAACATCTTGAAGCGGTTCATGAAATCGCAGACGCATTATGCGTCCGTGCGGGCCAACCGGTTCATCGCGATGGACCTCGTCGACCCGCGCATCGACTTCCCGGCGCTCGCCGCCTCGATGGGCGTGCCGGCGCGCCGGATCGAGCGGGCCGGCGACATCGCGCCCGCGATCGAGGCGGGGATCCGGTCGGGTGGCCCGAACCTCGTGGAGGTGGTGGTTCAGGCGACGTGAGAGGTGGGATCTCTCTCTAACTGAGAGACTTGGATCGTGATCCTCATGCGGTGCTGAAGAGCGGTTCTCCTCCCCCGCAGACTGGGGTGGACGGGCGGTGGTTCTTCAGAAATCCAGATCCGCGTAGTGTGCTGCCGGCGGCATGCCCGGCACCCGGTCGGCGAGCAGGCTGCGGAACGACGGACGCGACTTCACCCGGGCGTACCAGTCGCGCGCGGTCTCGTCGTCGTCCCAGGGCACGTCGCCGAGATAATCGACGCAGGAGAGGTGCGCGGCCGCCGCGAGATCCGCGTAGGTCAGGTGGTCGCCCGCGATCCAGCGGCGCCGGGCCATCAGGTAGCCGATGTACTTGAGATGGTAGCCGACATTGATCCGCGCCGCCCGGATCGCGTTCATGTCCGGCGCCCCGCCCCCGTCCCGGCTCGACATGAAGCGCTTCGAGATCTTCTCGGTGACGAGGTAGCCCGTCACCTCCTGGTCGAACTTGACGAGGAACCACTCGAGCAGGCGGCGCACCTCGACCCGGTCGGCGGTGGTCTCCGGCATCATCCGCCGGCCCGTGAGGCCGAGCCCCCGGGTCTCGTCGAGATACTCGGCGATGATCCCGGCGCCCGGCACGACGAGCCCGCTCTGCTCCAGCAGCACCGGCGTCTGGCCGGCGGGGTTGAGCATCAGGAACTCGTCGCGCCGCTCCCAGGGCTTCTCCTCGGAGAGCACCGGTTCCATGCCCATCTCGGCGAGCACGAGCCGGATGAAGCGGGAATTGGCGCAGAAGGGAAAGTGATAGAGCGTCGCCATCGAGGCCGTTCAAAACGGGCGGAGTGCCGGCCGGACGCACCGCACGAGAACTTCGCGGGACCGGGCAGGATGATGAGATATGGCCCGATCGTTGCCGACCCCTTAACACGCCGGCCTCTCTCCGGTAACTGCCCGTCAACCTTGGCGGCCGTTCCCTAGGTCTTGTTCTGGATCTTGGCGGCCGCCCACTCTTTCGGGCTATGCGTGCCCGCTCACCGGATAATCGAGGCGGACAGACATGGATGCGATGAGCATCGCGAAGGCGGTCGTGCTCGCTCTCGTCGAGGGCGCCACCGAGTTCATTCCGGTCTCCTCAACCGGCCACCAACTCCTCGTCGGGCACTTCATCGGCTTCCACTCGCCCAACAACACCTTCGAGGTGCTGATCCAGCTCGGCGCCATCCTGGCGATCCTGGCGGTGTATTTCCGGCGGCTTCTCGGCGTCGCCCTCGCACTCCCGCGCGATCCGAACGCGCGCCGCTTCGTGCTGGCGATCCTGCTGGCCTTCCTGCCGGCCGCGATCATCGGCGGCCTCTTCTCGAAGGTGATCAAGGCCTACCTGTTCAATCCCTGGATCGTCTGCGCCACCCTGGTGGCGGGCGGTCTCGTCCTCCTCGTCCTCGACGACACCGACCTGGAGGTGGAGAAGACCGACGTCTACGATTTCAGCCTGCCGATGGCCCTGAAGATCGGCGCGTTTCAGTGCCTGGCCATGATCCCGGGCGTCTCGCGCTCGGGCGCCACGATCGTGGGCGCGATGCTGATGGGGGCGGACAAGCGCTCGGCCACCGAGTTCTCGTTCTACCTCGCCATGCCGACCATGGCGGGCGCCTTCGCCAAGGACCTGCTCGACAACTACAAGAACCTCAGCGCCAACGACACCGGCCTCATCGTGATCGGCTTCGTGGTCGCCTTCTTCGCCGCGCTGATCGTGGTGCGCACGGTGCTCGACTACGTCTCCCGCCACGGCTTCTGGCTGTTCGCGTGGTGGCGCATCATCGTGGGCGCGCTCGGCTTCGCGGGGCTTATCATCCTGGGTTGAGATCCCCTGCGCCGTCTCGGCCGATCGGACGATTGCCACGCTTTCGCGGGTGTGCGAGGGCAGGTGACGAGAACGGGCGGGTGTAACCGCCGGCCTGAGGATTCGCAGGGCCCGACGCGCATGGAAGACAGACCGCTCGCCGACCTTTTCGAGCCCGCCACCCGCGCGCGCTGGCTCGGCCTCGTCGAGGGCGTGCTCAAGGGCGCGGATTTCGAGAAGCGCCTCGTCTCGAAGAGTGCGGACGGCCTGCGCATCGAGCCTCTCTACGACCCGGCGGAGCCCGCGGCCCAGCCGGTGCGCGCGCCCGGCCCCTGGCGCGTCGTGCAGCGGGTCGACCATCCGGACCTGACCGCCGCCAACGCGCAGGCGCTGACCGACCTCGAGGGCGGCGCGGACGGGCTCACCCTGGTCTTCGCGGCGGCGCCGACCGCCCGCGGCTACGGCCTCACTGCCGCGAGCGTGGACGACCTCGACGCGGCGCTCAAGGGCGTGATGCTCCCCCTCATCGCCCTGCGGCTGGAGGCGGGCGGGCAGGCGCTGGAAGCCGCCGGCCTGATCAAGGGCTTGGCCGAGCGGCGCGGCGAGGATCTCGCCGCGCTCGATCTCGATCTCGGCATCGACCCCGTCGGCAAGCTCGCCGCGACCGGCAGCCTCGGCGCGATCTGGTCCGACATCGTGCCGAAGCTCGGCGCGACGCTCCGCGATTTCGACGCCGCGGGCTTCCGCGGCCGGGCGCTGCTGGCGGACGGGCGGCCCTACCACGAGGGCGGCGCGGGCGAGGTCGACGAGCTCGCCGCGGTGCTGGCCACCGCCGTCACCTACCTGCGCGCGCTCGAATCCGAGGGGCACACGCTGGAGCGAGCCCGGGACGCGGTCGCCGTGCTGCTCGCCGCCGACGCCGACGAGTTCCTCGGCCTCGCCAAGTTCCGCGCCATGCGCCGGCTCTGGGCCCGTGTCGAGCAGGCCTGCGGGCTCGACCCGAAGCCGCTGCGCCTCCACGCCGAGACCGCGTGGCGAATGATGACCCGGCGCGACCCGTTCGTGAACATCCTGCGCACCACCATGGCGACGTCCGCCGCCGGTCTCGGCGGCGCCGACAGCGTGGCGGCCCTGCCCTACACCCAGGCGCTCGGCCTGCCCGACGCCTTCGCCCGACGCGTCGCCCGCAACAGCCAGATCGTGCTGCTGGAGGAATCCGGCCTCGCCCGCGTCTCCGACCCGGCGGCGGGTGCGGGCGGGTTCGAGGCGCTGACCGCCGAGCTGACCGAGAAGGCCTGGGAGGCCTTCCAGGCGATCGAGCGCGAGGGCGGCATCGTGGCCTCGCTCAGCGTGGGCAAGCTGCAGCGCCGCATCGAGGCAGTGCGCGAGACCCGGGCCCGCAACGTCGCCACCCGCCGCGAGCCGCTGACCGGCGCGACCGAGTTCCCGCACCTCGCCGAGAAGCCCGTGGCGGTGCTGGACGTCGCCCCCGCCGTGGTCCCGCCGGCCTCCGATTTCGGCACCGGCTCGGCGGTGGCCTGCGATCCCCTGCCCTCGGGCCGCCTCGCCGAGCCCTTCGAGGCGCTCCGCGACGCCTCCGACGCGGTGCTCGCCAAGTCGGGCGCCCGCCCGGCCGTGTTCCTGGCCAATCTCGGCGCCCTCTCGGCCTTCAACACCCGCGCCACCTTCGCGGCCAACGCCTTCGCGGCGGGCGGCATCGAGGCCCTGTCGAACGACGGCTTCGCGGACGAGGCGGCCCTCGCCGAGGGCTTCCGGGCCTCGGGCGCGCGGGTCGCCTGCCTCTGCTCGTCGGACGCGGTCTATGCCGAGCGCGCCGTCGCGGCGGCCCGCGCCCTGAAGGAGGCGGGGGCCGGCACGGTCTACCTCGCCGGCAAGCCGGCCGATCCGGACGCGCTGAGGGCGGCCGGCGTCGACGGCTTCCTCCAGGCCGGTGGCGACCTCCTGGCCTTCCTCAACGAGGCCTTGCGGCGCGCGGTGCAGAGCTGAGGGCGGCGGCCGGCCGCACGGCCCGCGCGCAACCGAAGCCGGTCTGACGAGTTTCAAGCCAAGCTCCGTGCGCGTCGCGCGTGGGGCCCGCACGGAGCAGTCGGACACCCGCGATGAAGCACCTCGTCCTCGCCGCAGCCACCCTGACGCTCGCCGCAGCAGGCATCGGCTCGGCCGACGCGGCACGCCGGTCGGCCCAGGTGCCGGACCGCTTCGATGGCAACTGGAGCATCGAGGTCGTTACCGAATCGGGCGCCTGCGACCGGGCCTACCGCTACGGCGTGCGCATCAACCGGGGCGAGGCGAGCTATCCGGGCGGCGATTTCCAGGTGAGCGGCCGCGTCGCCCCGAACGGTCAGGTGCGGGCCACCATCTCGAACGCGCTCGGCAGCGCCAACGTGGTCGGCCGCCTCGCCAAGGACGGTTACGGCAGCGGGACCTGGACCGCCTCCGGCGGCAGCCAGTGCCGCGGCCGCTGGAACGCCGAACGCCGCGGCTGAGACGGTTCCAACCGCCGCTTGCGGCGGAACGTCGCACTTGCTCGCGGCGTGAAGACGGGCCGCTCGGCGCCTGTCCGGAATGTTGCGCCGCGTCGGCCGGAGCCCTGTTCCGGTCGCAATCGAATGGGAGAGTCCGGGCTGTCCGACGCCCCGCGAGACCTCCCGCATGAAGACCGCGCTTCTCGGTTCCCTCGCCGTTCTCGCCCTCGTCTCCGCTGCGGAAGCCCGCCCCCGCGCGAAGGCCGACGCCGAGGCTGTCCTCGCCCCGCTGCGCCAGGCCGCCACCGACTGCTTCGCCGAGACCGTGATGGCCAATCCGGGCGCCATGAACCACGCCCGGGCCGGGCGCTGGTACCAGGCCGCCGGAGTGATCGGCTTCCTGTGCCGCCCTGAGGTCGACGCGATGGTCCTGGCCCACGACCGCGCCTACGGCCCCGGCACCGGCGACCGCTACTTCAAGGGCGCGTATGCCCGCCACCTCGATCAGCAGCTCGCCGCCCGCGTCCAGCCCTTGCTGGAGCGCAAGGCGGTCGCGAGCGCCGAGCCGCCCGCCGAGAAGGCCCCGGCCGAGGACGCGGGCGAGCCGTAGGGCGCTCAGGCCGCCTCGGGCCGCTCGGCCCGTCCGCGATAGGACAGGGCCTCGGCCAGATGCAGCCGGCGGACCGTCGCCTCGCCGTCGAGATCGGCGAGCGTCCGGGCGAGGCGCAGGGTCCGGTGGAAGCCGCGGGCCGACAGGCGCAGGGATTCGGCCGCGCTGCGGATCAGCGCCGCGCCCTCGGCGTCTGGCCGCGCCACCTCCTCGATCAGCGTCGCCGGGCAGGTCGCGTTCGTGGTGGCCGGCGACAGGCCCCGCGCGGCGTAGCGATCGCCCTGGCGCTGGCGCGCCGCCGCGACCCGGGCGGCGGCCTCGGCCGAGCCCTCCTCCGGCGGCGGCAGGATCAGGTCCGCCGCGCTCACCGCCGGCACCTCGATGCGCAGGTCGATCCGATCGAGGAGCGGGCCGGAGATGCGGGCGCCGTACTGGGCCATGCAGCGCGCGTTCGGGCCGCGGCGGCAGGCGTAGCCCGGCTCCAGCGCCTGCCCGCAGCGGCAGGGATTCATCGCGGCGACCAGCTGGAAGCGGGCCGGGTAGAGCACCCGGTGGTTCGCCCGCGCGATCATGATCTCCCCGGTCTCCAGGGGCTGGCGCAGCGAGTCCAGCACCTGCGGCGTGAATTCGGGCAGCTCGTCGAGGAACAGCACGCCCCCGTGCGCCAGCGAGGCCTCGCCCGGCCGGGCGCCCAGGCCCCTGTCACTTCCACCAAACACTGCAAATCGAAAATAGCAAAAACAACGCTTTAACAGAGTTTCTACCCCAAAAACCCAAGACTCTACACCCATAAATTCCGCGACTGGATCGCCTTTTCCGGGAAATTCCGCGACCGGATTTCGCCGCCTCACACGGCCGCGCCGAGCCCGCCGATTTTTCGCGATCCCGCCTCCCTTTCCATGCTTCCTCCGCTTCGGGACACTCCCGCGCATGCCACGTCAGTCCCCGAAATCTTCGGCGCGAAGCGATTCGCCCACGCCAGCCGCACCGCTCGCGCCCTTCGCGACATCGACGGCCTCCGCGCACGCCAGCGCGCCGGCGCGCACCATCGGCATGGGCCACCGCTCGGTCCGCGGCATGGTTCAGGTAAAGGGCGCGTCGATCGCCCATGAGAGCACGCTCGAACGCGACCTCCTGACGATCCTGGACTTCATGCCCTCAGCCCAGCGGGTGCGCGGGCAACCCATCACGATCCCCTTCCGCGATCCGGTCACCCACAAGCCCCGCCGGTACACACCCGACGTGGCCGTCGACTTCGTCGGGCCGAATGCGGCCCAGCCCTCGACCGCCGCGGCGACGCCGATGATCTACGAGGTGAAGTACCGGGCGGACCTGATCGCGCAGTGGCCGCGCCTGAAGCCGGCGTTCCTGGCGGCGCGCGCCCATGCGCGCGAGCAGGGGGCGACGTTCAAGATTCTGACAGAGCGAGAGATTCGCACGCCGTTGCTCGCCAACGTGACGTTCCTGCGCCCGTACCTCCGGCGCGCGGAGCACGACGGGTTCGAGGAGACGCTGATCGCGACGCTGATGGCCTACGAGGAGGCCACGCCCGAGATCGTGCTGCTCGCGAGCTTCTGCGACGAGCACAGCCGCCTGCAGGCGCTCCCGCACCTGTGGCGCTTACTTGCGCAGGGTCGGATCGAGGCTGATCTTACCCTGGAACTTACCATGAACACCCCGATCTGGGTCGCCGAGGACGAGGCCACGACATGGAGCGATCCGCATTCATACGCCTTGCGCCCTCTTGTGAGGTCCGCTGCGGAGCGGCGACGTATCGCATCACCCATGAGATCGATCTCGACAGCGTCCTAGGCGAGAACGTCGCGACGGGGGAGCGCAAGCGGCTCAAGGTCGCCGATATCGAGGCGGTGCAGCCGGATACAGACGGGCCAGCCGAGAAGCAGCGCCGGGCGAGCGACATCTCGGACAAGGCGTGGGCGGTCGCCGAGCAGCGCTGGGCGATCATCAAGCCGTTGGTGGACCGCGGCATCATCCCGCGCGCCGAGGTCGAGGCGGTCGCGGCCCGGGCGGGTGTCGATCCGAGCACGATCTACCGCTGGCTCTCGGACTACAGCCACTCGGGGCACCTCTCGGCCCTGGCCCCGACGACGGCGGGCCGCCCGCCGGGGCGGACATCGCTGTCGCCGGAGGTCGAGGCGGTGATCGCTGGCGCGATCGAGGACGCGTTCCTGACGCGGCAGAAGCTGAAGCCCTCCGACATCATCGAGAAGGTCGAGGCCGCCTGCCGCCAGGCGAAGCTGCCAGTGCCGGGTAAGAATACGGTACGGGCGCGTATCGCGGCGCTGCATCCGCAACTCGTTTTGCGCCGGCGCGGTCAGAAGGCGAAGGCGGACAACCTCGGCAAGCCGGTTCGCGGGCATTTTCCGGGCGCGGACAAGCCGTTGGCGGTGATCCAGATCGATCACACGCAGGTCGACGTGATCGTGGTCGAGGAGACGACGCGGCTGCCGATGGGTCGACCGTGGCTGACGCTCGCGATCGACGTGTATTCGCGCATGGTCACGGGCTACCACCTGTCGATGGAGCGACCGAACGCCAACGCGGTCGGCCTGTGCCTGTCCATGAGCATGCTGCCCAAGGGGTCGGTGCTGGAGGCGCTCGGCGTGCCCGGCGAGTGGCCGGTCTACGGACGCTTGGCGAAGGTGATGGCGGACAACGCCAAGGAGTTTCGCGGCAAGCTGCTCGCGCGAGCGTGCCGGGACTGGGGCATCGACCTCGATTTCCGGCCGGTGAAGACCCCCCACTACGGCGGTCACATCGAGCGCCTGATGGGGACGACCGCCAACGAGGTGCGCAAGCTCGACGGCGCGACGTTCTCGAACACGCGCCAGCGCGAGGGCTACAATTCCGAGGGCATGGCCAGCATGACCCTCGGTGAGGTCGAGCGGTACCTCGTCGACTTTCTCACCACGACCTATCACATGCGCCTGCACAGCGAGATCGCGATGACACCGCGGCGCAGGTGGCAAGTCGGTCTACTGGGCGACGGGATCCAACCCGGGGCGGGGTTGCCGGAAAAGATCGCCGACGCGGAGAAGCTCCGGCTCGACTTCACGCCGTGCCTCGAGCGCACGATCCAGCGCTACGGCGTCGAGATGGACAAGATCGGCTACCAGGACGAGGTCCTGTATCGCTGGGCCGGCGCGACCGATCCGAACGATCCGAAGCGGCCGCGACAGTTCGAATTCCGCCGGGATCCCCGCGACGTCAGCCGGATCTGGTTCTGGGACCCGGAGATCCAGCGATACTTCGCGATCCCGTATCGCGATCTCAGCCACCCGTCGGTCAGCCTGTGGCAGATCAAGGCCGCAAAGGCGGAACTCAAACGCCAGGGCGTTCTCGACGTCGATGAGGACGCGCTGTTCAAGGCCATCGCGCGCCGGGAGGGTTATGCCGAGGAAGCGCGAGCCAAGACCAAGGCGGCCCGCCGTGAGTTTCATCGTGCTACGCGGGTGAAGCCCGCCCCGGCAGCATCGGCCGTGCAGGAACCGCAGCCGAGCACGCCGAGCCTACGCGAGGAAGACGGGCTCTTCGATACGCCTCCGATCATCTACGGCGACATCGAGCCAGCGGAATTTCAGCGCTGACGTAGGGTGCGACGAACCGTTTTTCGGCCGTCGTCGGACCCGTACTCGATCGGCCGGATCGCCGATGGTCACTGCATCAGTGACGCCCTCAGTCTTGCCGGCCAGTCCTGACACAGCGTTGCATTGGCGCAGTGTGGTGAAGCGGCCACCGTCAGTCAGCGCTCCCGTCGCACCCACGAGGCCATCATGCCGTTCTACGACCTGCCGCCCGATCTCCGGTCTGCGTGGTCCCTCTATCCGCATCTCAGCCAGCAGGATGTCCTGCGGATGCGCCGCCACCCGCTCCCTGGGTACTTCGGCAGGCCAGAGGTCCGCCAGGTCTTGGCGACGTGGGAGGTCCACACGCTCGCCGATCTCGTGCAGCTCCTGCCCGAGGAGATCTTGAGCCTCCCAGGCGCGACGTTCGACGCATTCGGATGGATCGCGCAGTGCCTGTCGCTGGTGACGGTCCGTTGCCCGCCCTCGGACACGCTGACCGCAGACGACTTCGCGCGCCTGGACGCAGTTCCCTTGCGTGACGCCGGCCTGTCGGCGGGCTCCACCGCCACGCTGAAGATGGCCGGTCTGAAGACGCTCGGAGATCTGGCTCGCATGGCCGCGGTGACCCGTGACGCGCTCGGATTGAGCCTCGACGAGCAACGCCGCTGCATCTCGGCTTTCCAGGTGAACCCGGAGCCATCTCTGGACGAGGACGACGTCGGCGATCAACGCCCTCTGCCGCCCAACTTCGGATCTCAGGCGTTCGGGAACCGATCGCTGGGCCGATCATGGCTCGGCCCGGCGTTACAGGCCGAGGGGCTCGGGACGTACGCGGACGTCATGGCGTTCCTCGCCGATACACCCGAGGATGCGCGTCGCCGGTTCAGAGCCAAAACCCGAGCCGGGATCGAACACCTCATCGACCACGACGCCGACCAGCTTCGGGCCGAACACGCGGACGGGCCCGAGCTCTATCGGCTTCCCTATCGTTCCCACCACCAACCAATTGTGCCGATGGGGGTGGATTGGCATCGCGAACGGTCGATCCTGTCACGAGGCCGGTGGACCGACGCAGATCCGGAACCAGCCTGGGCCAAAGCGCTCTATCGGCATGGAATCGACAGTTTCGGCCTTCTCGCCGAAGCCGACCTCGCTTTCCTTTGGATCGTCGCCGATGGCGATCCGGACCCGATGTGCGCGATGATCGTCGCCCTGCGCCGCGCGTTGATGGACTGCAAGGTCGCCGGTTCGAGCCTCAACGTCTACGGCCCGCACGAGCCCGGCTTTACCGCCGGCGCGCGGGTCAAACGGCACGGGGTCGACCCGTAAGGCCCCTGAGCACGTCTCTCAGCGATCGACGTCGACACTCCGCCGCTCCTGTGGGCCATGCGGATGGCGGCCGAACGCTCCGCCATGCCCGCTCAACCGAAGACGGCCCCCTCATCAACTTCGATCGCGTGAAAGCCAATTGACAGAACCTCCCCGACCTAAAGGTCGAGGATTCCTGCGGCTCACGCCGCAAGTTCCTGTTTCACAGAGGATGCGCACCGGGCTAAGCCCGTTGCGTCTGACGTCCCCTCCACAGGCGATCGCCGAGGGTGTGCCCCGGCCCTGACCGCGTGCCCCGCGGCCAGGATATTGTGCGACGCGTTCACGTCGCGGTCGTGCGTGACGCCGCAGGCGTCGCACGTCCAGGTCCGGACGTGCAGCGCCCGTTTCGGACCGACGGTGCCGCAACACGAGCACGCGCGCGTGCTCGGGTAGAAGCGGTCGATGGCGACGAGGTCCCGCACGTACCACGCCGCCTTGTACCGGAGCATCGCGAGCAGCGAGCCCCAGGCTGCGTCGTAGAGCGAGCGCGCGAGCCGCGTGCGGGCGAGCCCGCGCAGGCTCAGCGTCTCGACATGGATCGCTTGGTTCTCGCGGATCCACCGCGTCGAGAGCTTGTGATGATGGTCACGCCGCGCGTCGGCGACGCGGGCGTGAAGGCGCGCGACCGCGCGCCGAGCCTTCTCCCGATTCTTCGAGCCTTTCTTCTTACGGGCGAGAACGCGTTGCGCCCGGCGGAGACGATGCTGGCGCTGGCGCAGCCAGCGCGGGTTGGCCACAGACGCGCCGTCCGAGGAGACAGCGAGCCTCATCAGACCAAGATCGATGCCGATCGCCGGTCGCAGCGGCTCCGGCGCAGGCTCGGGCTCGACCTCGACCCGAAACGTCACGTGCCAGCGGCCCGCTGCATCGAGCGAGATCGTCACGGATGAGGGCGCGCTCGGCAGTTCCCGCGACCAGCGGATCGCCAGGGGCTGATTCATCAGCGCAAGCGTAAGCTCGCCATCGCGCCAGCGGAACCCCGTCTTCATGAACGTCGCCGCTTGCGGATCGCGCCGTGACTTAAACCGCGGCTTTCCCCCGAGCCGCTGGAAGAAGCGGACGTAGCCCGCCTCCAAGTGCCGGAGCGTCTGCTGCACCGGTACCGACGAGACCTCGGCGAGCCACGGCCACTCAGCCTTCCAAACCGGCAGCCAGCGCGACATCACCTTGAACGGGATGCGCTCGCGGCGCTCCCGCCAAGCCGTCTCGCGTTCGTAGAGCGCGCGGTTGTAGACGACGCGCACGCACCCGAAGGTGCGCCGGAGCAAGTCAGCTTGCTCAGGCGTCGGGTCGAACCGGTACCGGTAGCCCGCCGCGAACGTCATGGTTGGAGCCTAGATGCTCGTTCCGCGCGCAACAACGCCGCGAACGCTTTCATCCCCGGCGTAAACGCCGGGGCCTTTCGCTCCCATCAAGTAACAGATTGCGCTGTTCCACGAAGCCGAGGCTGCGATCCATGCCGCCTTCGACGCCATGGCTGACTGGGGCGACGTAAAGATCGCCCGGTTCGTCCGCGCCCACCGCCGCTGATCCTCTTCCACCGTGCGGGCGACGCAGCCCCCACGGACCGCGACGATAAATGCACCTTGTGGAACACCACCCACGAGGGCGCGATCGCCATCGCCAATGCGCGCCCGGAACGGCGCGGTCAGATCCAGCGCCCCGTCGCGTGGGGCCGCCTGCCCGACGACCTAGGATGCCGAGGCCGCGATGCACGCAACGTTTTCGGACCTCGTGCACCTCACCAACGACGAAATCATCCACTTTGGGCCCGAGCACCCCTACATCAGGTTCCTTCGGACCTTTGCCCAGGCGGCCTGTCCCACCAACGCCGCTGCAGCGTGTCCGAGCTGCCCGCGACACCAAAATCCTCATATCCCATTGGAGTTCGACATGGCCCGCCGGTCCACATGCCGGGGGTTCGGCGATATCGCACGTCCGCACCCCACGACCTATACCTCCGAACACGCCTGCCAGAATTTCTGCGAGCGTCTCCAGCGCCAGATATTTGATCAATCTGCCGCCTTCACAGAACCCCTAGGAGAGATCGGCAGCCTCGCTCTAGGGCTGTTCTTCCGGCATCGGAAAGCCAGCATCGAGTTCGTCGAGCGATGCTACGGCAACCTTCTGTCGAAGTTGCAAACGGTCGCAAGCGAGGAGACCATCGCGACGATGCGGACCCTCAAGAAAGTCCAGCGTCAGATCGATGTCTGGATCGAAGCGGAAACGCTCGTTCGCAGAGGCAATCTGGGCGTCTCGCTGTGCGGCCTGACCTACAAGCAGGAACGGGGGTTCTATCACGTCACGCAGTACAATCCGCAGGTTCACCTCAGCGTCCACGCCATGGCGCGGTTCATGAACCGGGCCAAAGCCCCGCCGCAGATCTTGATCGAGCGCCTCGGAGAGATCGCCATGATGGCACGGCTGTTTTCCGACTGTACCTCAACGTCCGGGGCAATCGCCATCGCGATCCCCGAAGGCCTGATCCACGGGCGCGTCGGCGAAACGCCGGCCGACAACGCTTTCTGCTGGGAGAGCCTGATCAGCGGGCAGTTCGACGTCGAGCGCATCGGTCGTGTGACGCGACCGCGCTGTGAGCACGGGGAACCCGATGTCATCGACCTGATGACGTTCTACCCCCGCGAAGACCTCAATCCCCATCTCGCAGCGCTCTACGATCGGTTGCTCATCCTTCAAAACGCATGCGAGGGCGCGGCCAAAGTCGCCTATGCCATCGCCTTTCAAGCACATGAACCGACGGACGCCGAGCGCGCTTGCCTCGCAGTCGCACAAACCGCGGTCCAGAAGCACCACGAGAGCGATCTGCACACCGCGTACCGGCGGAGGCGAGAGGATCGCGAGACCTCAGCGTTCGTTGCTCGGCTCAATCGCGAGGTCACCTCGCTTCCGGCCGAGACGGCAATGATGGCCGCCCACCAAGCCGCACTCCGCCAAATCGGGATCACGCCCGCCGCAAACCAGATTTGAAAGACGAGGCCGATCAAATGTGGTACTAGACCTGTCAGGGCAATTGAGAAATCGTCACGGACTGGTACCGCTATGAGCGCGGTCACGTCGACGCGCATGGCAAGGAAGCCATCGTCGACTGCACCGATTGCGGCGGCACCGGCTACGAGAACCCAATGTTTCTCGATAGCGGCGCGGTCGCCGCCGAGAACCTCGCCCTGCCATGGACATCGCTCCGCCAGTTCAAGTTGGGTCCCAGCCCCTGCCGGGGCGACACGCCCATTGCCAATTCTGCGCAACCGCTATCGCTCATTCTGCGCAGGTGCTTGGACGCCGCCGAAGGGTGACACCCACCGCCCGAGCGCCTGTCCCCGTTCTCCACAGCGCTCCACAGGCCTGAGGACAGCGCGCCCCAGCCCGTTGATCAGCGTCCCAGATTAGAACAAAACAGGAACTCGATCTGCGAGGCTGTCGATGTCCGAGCGCTATCCCCACCTCCAGCCGGATGTCCGGCTCCTCGTGGACCGCTCGCGCCAGGAGCGGATCGCGTTCGTCCAGTCCGATCAGTGGATCGGCTACCCGGCGGCAACGGCGGCGATGGATCGGCTGGAGAGCATCCTCCACCACGCCAGGGCCCGGCGGATGGAAAACTGCCTGCTGATCGGGGACAGCAACAACGGCAAGAGCACCATCCTGGAGACCTTCGCCGCCCGTCACGGCGATCCGGTGCGCCTGCGCGAGCCCGACGGGCTGACCGGTCATCGGCCACTCTCGGTCGTCCTCATCGAGATGCCGAAGGAGGCCAACGAGGCCCTGTTCTGGGAAGCGATCCTGGAACGCTTGCGCTGCGCGCCGCCCCGGCGAAGCGAGAACCTGATGCGCTACACCTGCGCAATCCTCGATCAGCTCGCGGTGCGCATGCTGATGATCGATGAGTTGCACAACATCACGCGCCTGCCCCCGCGCGCCCAGCGCGACCGGCTGCTCCTGCTCAAAAGCCTGAGCAACCGCCTGCGTCTTCCCATCGTCGCGGCGGGAACACGCGACGCCGAAGCCGCGCTCAAGACCGACGAGCAGACCGCCAACCGCTTCGAGCCGTTCGTGTTGCCGCGCTGGCGATTGAACCAGGAATTTCGCTCGTTCGTGGCGAGCTACGAGCGGCTTTTGCCACTGCCCGAGCCCTCGAACCTCGCCGACAAGGAGCCCCTGACGGCCCTGTTCAATGTGTCCGAAGGCACCGTCGGCCGGGTCGTGCGGGTGATCCAGCGAGCCACCGAGACCGCGATCGAGGCCGGCAAGCCTAGGGTCGATCTGGCGCTCCTCGAGGCCGCGTCGCGGTTGCCGTATGGCGGGGAACGGCGTCGCGTAGCCGGCTGAGGGTGCCATGCGCTGGCCCCTGCCCTCAGCCCCCTACGACGACGAGATCCTGAGCTCGTATCTCGCGCGCGCCGCGTTCAGGCACCGCCTGCCACCAACCGTGTTCGCTGCCCAATGGTGGCCGGACCGACCGGTCTGGAACCGCGATCTCGACCGCGGCGAGGAAACCGCCTGGCTCGCCGACCTCGCGGGCCGCGCCGGTCTCACCCTCGAACGGGTGCAGGCGATGACGCTCGATGCCCTGCGCCGCCGGTTCGGCCGGGGATCGGGCGATACGCCGCTAATCCTGTCCGCCGGGATTTTTCACCGCACACGGGTGCGGCACGCGGTTCAGATCTGCCCGCGATGCTTGGCAGACGGGGAGCCGTACGTGCGGCGAGCGTGGCGCTACAGCTTCGTGCTCGCCTGCCCGAGCTGCATGACGCTGCTCCGCGATGCCTGCCCCCATTGTGAGGCCGCCATCGTGCCCCATCGCAGCTACCGCTGGCGATTGGATGCCTGCCACGCGTGCGGGCTCGATCTCGCGCATCGCGATCCGCATCCCGCGGTGGTCCCGCCGGCCGCGCTCGACTTGCAGGCCCGCCTGCTCGCTGTGCTCGCGAACGACCCGGGTACGACAGTCGGGCCCTGGGAAGGGGATGACGCCTTTTCCGGATTGCGTGCGCTGGTGACAGTGGCCCGGCATCCCGATGTGCTGCCCGCCTTGCGCGCCGCCCTCGGGCTCGACGCGGCCGCGATCTCAGCAGGCCGGTTCGAGAGAATGCGGGCCGGCAATCGCGCCGTCATCCTCGAGACCGTCGGTCACTGGCTCAGTGACTGGCCGAACCGCTTCTTCGTCGCCGCCGGCAGCGCCGGACTCACCCAGCGCAGCTTCCGCAAAGTCGCGCAGCCCGGCGACCTCGCACTCCAGATCCTGCGCCTGCCCGAAGGGTTCGCCCGCGATCGAACCTTCGTCCCCGTGCTCCAGGATCGCGTCCTCAAGCGTCTGCGCCGGCAGAACCGCGCCGGGTACCGGCGCGTGCGGGCCACCCGCCTGCTCGCCGCCACGGATCCGCGCCGATGAGGGCGACCTGCCGCATCTGTCGCCGCCATCGCCCCGTGATGGCGGACGACCGGATCTGCTTCCCCTGCTCGGTCGGAATTACCCACGCCTGCCCGATCTGTCAGGCCGTCATACCCGGCAGCGGCCACGCCCCCTGCTACCCCTGCAGCCAGCGCCGCCGTTCCGAGCGCCAGATCGCCGAGGAGGCCGCAACGATCCCGATCCGCTGGATGTCCGGGATGTTCATCGCCTTCTGCGAGAGCGGCCGTATCCCACTCGACAACGGCCTCGCCACCGAGCGCATCGCCCGGGCGGCAGACGCCTGCCGTCGGATTGCGATCACGGCCCCAAATCCCGACCGTCTCACCACCGACGCGCTCCACGCCGCGATCGGCGCAGAGGGCACACGACGCGTCGCACCCCTGATCGCCTTCATGAGCGACGTCGGCGTGCTCGACTGGGACCGGGCCCGGCTCCAGGTCCTGATCGAGAACGAGCGGGTCGACGCGATCCTGACAGCGCATCGGGACAGCCCGCACGCGCCCCTGCTGCGCCGGTACCGCGACAGCCTCGCGGCCCGGAACAGGAAGCCGATCACCCAGCGGACCGCGCTCACGGCCGCCCTCGCCCTCCTCGCCGAACTCGGCGACGCCCCGCTCGGCGACTTGAGCCAGCGCCACCTCGCACGTGCGCTGCGCAAAAGCCCAGGGCACCGGGCCGCGCTCCAGGGCTTTCTCAGCTTCGTCACCACCCAGGGCGGGCCGGCCCTGATCTCGCCCAAGCCGCGCCGTCTCGGTCCGGTCGCCCAAGAGAAGCGGCTGCGCGCCGAGATCAAAGCGTGGCGCAAGCGCCTGGAGAAGCCGCGCAGCTCCGGTGAGGCACGGGCCATGGTCATCATGCTCCTGGCCCGGATCTACGCCCTGCCGATCACCCGCGTCCTCACGCTTCGGCGTGACGAGATCTTGGTCACCAGCAACACCGTCACACTGTGGCCGGCGGCCGAGGCGATCGCCCTCGAAGAACCGTTCGCCAGCACGTTCCTGCGCTGGGCCAGATGGACATCGGGTTGGAGCAGTCGACCCGGCCCCTGGGCGTTCCCCGGCCGGCACGGACACCAGCCCCTGTCAGAGGCTGCCATCGCCTACCACCTGACCGGCAAGGCCAAAGATCAGGCAAAGAGGCCCTGATGGAAATGGAATGGACGCGATCACCGGGTAACGCCCGACTAGCCTCGGACGTCCCCGGTGACGCTTTCTCATGCCGACGTCAAAGCACGAACCGTCGGCCATCCACTTTTCAACAGGCTGGGATGCAATGATGGTCCGCCGTGTCTCCACTGCAGTCCATCACGGCGTCGAAGGTGGCATCCCACGACGGCAATGCAAGAGGCTCCGGCGACGTCACCCCTGAGTCAGAGTGAATCAGGGGCCAGCCCATTCCTACGTTGGGCGAGGCGGCCACGGGGTCCGAGGCCGCTGTCGCCGACCACCTCGGGGGAGACCTACGCCGGCCGAGAGCGATCGGCGCAAGTCAGAGACGCCCGTCGTAGACCACCTGTGCGTCCGGGCGGCCGCCTGAGAACACCCAGCCGCATCGGGCGACCGATTTGGTGATCCGGTCTTTCGGCTTTTGGACCAGCCGAGCCCGAAACGTGGCCTCCACTTGTTCCGCGGTCATGCTCGCGCCCGCCGGTTCGGCCCATTCAAGGCCGTCGTAGTTCTGTGGCTTCGGTGGTCGGACCATGCTGCCCGGCCCACAGTAGCCGTGCAGGGCGAATGCGCGGTACCGCAGAACGTGGAGGGCATGCACCTCCGGAAGCGACCGAGCTTGGCTGTCGGTCAGCTTCGCGATGAAGCTCGGCGCGTAGAAGATGTTGCGGAGGTCCGTGTAGGCCTCCGGGTCGCTCGAACTCGCGTAGAGGTGGCAGCAGGTCAGATCGCGTGTCGTCGCGCGTTTCAAACCCGTGCTCCACTCGAAGGCGGCCGCCGGGCTCGCATTGTCGTCGACCATCACGCCGTCCGTGATCGTGCCCCGGTCGGCCGTCCGACCCCGTACCGTGCGGAAGATCGCTCGGCGTCCGGTCGCCGCGATCACGTCCGGATGCGCGAAGAGCGACAGCGACGCGATCGCTTGATCGATCGATCCCCACGGGGATGCGGCGATCAGGAAATCCAGCACTGCCCGCCCGTCGTACCCGAACGCAGCCAGCGTCTTGGGGCTGACCTTTTCCCCGATCGTAGACGGCGGCTTGAGCCAGGCGGCGGCAGGTTGGACCACGACGCCGCCGAAGCGTGCCTCGCGCGCCCAGCAGGCTATGCCGTCGACGAAGATCGGCGTGTCGCCATCGACGATGACATCATCGCCATTCGACACTTGGATGTCGGCCCCGAGGAGGGACGTGTTCGCGAGATCGACCGGCCGACCGGCCCAATCCACGAGGCGTCCTTCGCACGTCCGGCAGATCGCAGCTGGGTAGGAGGCCGAACCTCGTCCCTTGCCCCCGCAGACCGGACAGGTCTCACCGCCCGGACGCCATCCGATCATGGCTTCCCCCTTCCCTTTCCGTGAGTGAACCACGACGGGATCGAGGCAGGAAGGGATCAAGCCACGTATCTGGCGCGCTCATCACAGGCACAGACAACCGGCCCGCAGTCCACCTGATCATTTCAGCGGCCGTTGGGATGTGAACGTGCTTGGCATACCGCCGAGCGCTGCCCAGATGAGCGTCCCAAATTGGAACGAAGGCGGTTCTTATCAGGAACAGACATCGTACATCCTCGTTGGGATGAAAGCTGGAGCGCAGAAGCAGCGGACGCCCGGGGCACGATGATGCCGGATATGAAAGGGCTGGCCAATGTCCAGCTGATCATCGCCTTCATCGTGCCGGGCTTGATCATCACCTACGTTCGTTCGCGCTTCATCACGGGCCGGATGGGTAAGCTGTCCGAGGACGGTCTCGCCCACCTTGCGCTGACGATCGTCTACTACGGCCTGACGCTTCCGCTGATCGAAGGCATCGTCATCATGCCGAGTGGACCGGCAAAGAACCTATGCTGGGTGGTCCTCATTGCGGTCGGCCCAGCCGTGTTCGGAATGGTGCTCGGCGTCAGCGCTCAGTACGAGTGGATCCGGCGTCTCGCCCATAAGCTCGGCATGCGGCCGGTCCACAGTACCCCGAATTCCTGGGATTGGCGGTTCAGCCGCTGCAACAACGACACCTTCATCATGGTGACGCTCGCTGACGGATCGACAGCGACCGGCATCTTCGGAAATCGATCCTTCGCGTCGTCCGATCCGGGCGAGCGCGACATCTACATCCAAGAATTGTGGGACGTGCCCGATGACGGCAGTCCCTGGACAAGATTGGAGCCGGTCCGGGGCGTTTTGATCCCGGCCAAGGAAATTCGCTACGTCAATTTCTGGAGCGTCACATGAGCGACAAGCCCAAATCGTCCGGCGGTTCGAGCGGGCCGCGCATCACCCAGGACGGGCATCAGCCCGGCAAGATCGATCGCGGTCACCAGCCCGTCTACACGCCGAACAATCCGGGGGCCGGCCATCAGCCGACAGGCTCCGGCGCACCCAAGCCGCCCAGCGGCGGCAGCGGTGTGAAGCCGCCGGCCAAGAAGTAGTGCGCTGTCGAACGACAATCGTACGACTTCATTCATCATCGCAAACAAGGGCATCTTCAGCATGCCTCTGCAATGATAGCCCTGTCGTCCTGGGGAAAACGGGTACGACAGGGCTCTATTAGGTTTGGTTCGGCGTCTTGGGTTCGCACAAGAACGACAGGACCGCCCGATGTCCGAGCCCCACGACCCCGCCAACGAGAACCCCGAGCCGGGGGACGCCCATGCGCAGCAGGAGGCGTTGAAGGCGGCGTTCCAGGAACAAGCCAGCGCGAAGCCGACGAAGTCCCGCTGGGCCGATCCGGACACGTCGCTGCTGAGGACCAGCTTCGACGACGCCCCCCGATTTCCGGTCGAGGTGCTCGGCCCCTTCTGGCAGACCTGGGTCGAGCAATCGGCTCGGGCCGCCAACGCCCCGGTCGACTACACCGCCGGCACCCTGCTCGCGACCGTCGGCGCGCTACTCGGCAATGTGCGCTGGCCCAACGTCGAGGGCGTCTGGGAACACCCGAGCGTGCTGTGGGTCGGTCTCGTCGGCAATCCCTCGACCGCCAAGAGCCCCGGCATGCGCCCGGTGCGTCGTCTGATCAACCAGATCGAGGCCAAGCGTGCCGCCACCATCGACGGCGAGGGTCCGGCCCATCGCCTGAAGGCCGTCGTCGCCGACCTCAAGGACAAGGCGTGGCGGCGCGCCGTCGAAGAGGCGCTCGCCCAGGACAAGCCGCCGCCCGAGTGGCCCGAGGACGCCGAGATCCCGGCTGCTCCGGTGATGCCCGTCCTGCACGTCGTCGACGCTACGACCGAGGGGCTGATCACGACGGCCGCGGGATCGCCGCGCGGGCTGCTGCAATTCTCCGACGAGCTCGCCGGCTGGTTCGGTGGCTTCGACCGGTACCGCGCCAAAGGCGTCAGCGCCGACCGGCCGTTCTGGTTGAAGGCCTACGACGGCGACCCCTACACCGTGATCCGTAAGGGCGGCGACCTCAAGAACGGCGTGCGCGCTCCGGTCGAGATCCCGCACCTATCGATCGGCGTCATCGGCAGCGTCCAGCCAGACCCGCTGCGCGACTTCCTGACGAAGTCCGACGACGGCCTCGCCCATCGCTTCCTGTGGATGTGGCCCGACGGCCCGACCAGCTTCCGGATACCGCGCAAGTCCGACGCGCACGAGCAGGCTGACGACGACCGGGCCCGCGCGGCGCTGATCGCGATCGACGACATGACGACGCGCGTGAAGGACCGGCCCGACGAAGTCGCGGTGTCCTCAGAGGCGACCGACCTCCTTCAGACCTTCGGCCAGCAGATGATGGACGACGCCCGGGGCAAGAGCGCGTGGTACGCCTCGACGCTCAACAAAGCCCCCGGCCAGGCCCTACGCCTCAGCGCCGTGCTCACATTCCTGCAGTGGAGCGGCGGTGCGGAGGACACGGACCCGCCGACGACGATCGACGCCGCCCGCATGGCCAAGGCGATCCACCTGATGAAGGTCTACTTCCTGGAGCAGGCCAAGCGGGTGCGGCAGACGGCGACGGTGGGCGATGGAGAGGCCGATGCCCGCGCCGTGCTCGCGATCCTGCGCGAACGCGACTGGCGCGATTGCTTCACCGGGCGGCAACTCCAGCGCGTCGCGAGCGGACGGCTCGCGAACACCCGGCTCCGCAAGGACGCCTGCGCCATCCTCGTCGAGGCCGGCCTGCTCTACTGGAAGCCCGAGCGGGAGGGCACGACCAAGGGCCGTGAGCGCGAGGAGTATCGCGTCAACGCCCGGGTGATCTTCCCGCAGGAACCCACGGCCGCGGACACCGCTCCCCAAGCCGAGCCGACTGAGGAAGCCGCCTGAGCCGGGCTTTCGTCGCTACCGGCCCTATTTTCAGAGCACAGCAGACGGACAGGCCCGAAACCTGCCCGTCTGTCGTACCCTTTTTCTCCATCGCCACGATGCGGAGCGGTTCGACGAAACCGACAGTCCTGACAATTGGTCGGGGTGGCAGGACGCAGAGGCGGTCGGGATGTCGCCCTCCCTACGCGTTCTGAGCAGGTGGAGGCGGAGCCTGCCAGAACAGCGCCGCCCCCTTAAACAAGGCCGCGACGCGGGCTGTGATCGTAGCTTAGTCCCACTCCGCGTAGTCGTGCAGGTTTGCGGCTTCGGACGATAGACAGAAGCAACCCCGCCCGGCCACGCCATCGTCGGTCTCGACGCACGATGCGCTCCCGGTGTTGCGCGCTCGCAATTGCGTGATCACGACCGCGGCCTGAAACTTCAGGTCGCCATCAGGCGCATCCGTCACCCTCAGAAGGTGGCATGTCGCTGCCACACAGGGGTCCGGTGAGTGTCGGTTGTCTGGGACGGCATCACAGCACGGCAGGTTCTCCATGAGGACCATGCCGCTCGCCGGCACGCGCTCGCCGATGCCGCGAAGAGCTATGATTGGACGAAGCTCCTCTCTCTCATCGAGGCGGATCCATCACTCGCCAACACCACGCGACCCGACGGGCAATCGTTGTACGCGCCTCTCCATCAGGCTGCGCACGGGAATGCGCCTCGGGAGGTCTGCGAAGCTCTGATCCACCTGGGGGCCTGGCGGACGCTGGAGAACGCCCGAGGCGAGCGCGCGGTCGATGTCGCCGAGCGCCTTGGCCACAACCGGCTCATGGCGATCTTGGAGCCCGTGCGAGAGTCGCGCGTCCCCTTCGGCGTGCTGCGCAAGATCCAGGACCACTTCCATACCGTGATCCGGGGCCGCGCCGACGACCTCGTTCGCAATGCACGGCTACGCCTGCCTGAGATTGCGCACCTCCTGGAAACACCCCTGGACGCAGAACCGGCCTGGTTCGCCGTGCCAGGCATGTACGGAGGCTTCGCCTACAGACTGGTCGCGGACGGTGCGAATGCGCGCCTAGACTCCAAGAGCTGGTGCAGGGTCGTCGAAGGCTCAGGACAGCGGCACGAGATCACGTCCGCCGGCGCACGCCTCGTCGAAGAAGGCTTCGTGTGATGCGCGATCGAGCGATGCGTCCCCCAGACCCTCGCCGGGCATCTCCGCGAACGGAATATCCAACGATCACAGACACTTATCTGTGGATCATCCAGGCATGAGCCGAACTCTGGCTGCCCTCACATGACTGGCATGGTATCGACGGAGCCGTCCAAAACCATGGTCCACAGCCCAGGCCGTATGCTCAGTCCAAGTGAGATCTACGAGAATTTCGACGCGCTCGCCCAGCAGAAGCTGGTCGGCGGCGAGTTCGGCTTGGCCCTGATGGAGGCGGTCGGTGCGCCGCGCGTGACCATCACCAAGCTGAAAGACGAGGCCGCCACAGGATCCTTCTCCTGGACCCGTATGCTGCGGTTCGAGACCGTGGCTCTCGGCGATGCCGACCGCGCCCTCGAGCGGATGAAGGCCGAAGCTGCGAGCGCAGCCAAAACGAAGCGGCCTCGCCTGCTGGTGGCCTACGATGGGGAGGGCATCGCCGCCCACGACACGAAGATTGGCGACGACATCCATGAGGGTGTCGACGTCCTGCCGATGGAGGCGGAGTTCTTCTTCCCCCTCGGCGGGCATGAGCGTTACGTCCCAGCCCCGGAGCGTCAGGCGGATGTGCGGGCGACCAAGCACATCTCCCGCTTCTTCGACGCCGTGAGGGATGCGAACCCGGATTGGGCCACCGAGGCCGACCGGCACGCCATGAACCTGTTCATGGTCCGGGTGCTGTTCTGCCTGTTCGCGGAGGACGTCGGCATCTTCGAGGCGGACCTCTTCAAGAGCGCCCTGATCCAGTCGACCCAGGTCGACGGCTCCGATCTCGCCGCCTTTCTCGATGGCGCGTTCGTCCACATGGCAACCGAACCTGCGAAGCGCACGCAGCCCGCCAAGGGGTGGGGCAAGCTGCCCTACGTCAATGGTGGCCTATTCGAAGAAACGTCGCCGATGCCGACGCTCGATAGCCGCTGCCGGAAGCAATTGCTCGCCTGTGCCAAGCTCAATTGGCGCACGATCAACCCCGATATTTTCGGGTCGATGCTCCAAGCCGTCGTTGATATCGATAAGCGCGGTGAAATGGGGATGCACTATACGTCCCCATCGAACATCGCCAAAGTGCTCAATCCGATCCTGCTCGATGAGCTTCGCGCCGAGCTCGAGAAGGCGGGCTCAAACAGGGGTCGGCTACACGAACTGCTGAAGCGTCTTGGTCGCATTCGAGTATTCGATCCGGCCTGCGGATCAGGTAACTTCCTGATCCTCGCCTACAAGGATCTGCGCGCCATCGAGATGGAGATCTTCATCCGGCTCGGTGAGTTCGCACATCCCGTGGTCAAGCTCGAGCACTTCTATGGCATCGAGATCGACGATTTCGCCTGCGAGACCGCACGGCTTGGACTGTGGATCGCTGAGTATCAAGTCAATGAGAATTTCCGGCAGAAGATGGGTAAAGCGCCCCCAGCGCTTCCACTGACGGCTGCAGGGCGAGTGATTTGCGCTAATTCAGCGACGGCAGATTGGCTTGATGTTTGTCCAATAGACCCGGAAAAGGAAACTTATGTCGTAGGCAATCCTCCTTTCAAAGGAGCTCGCAACCTTACCAAGGAACAGCGTAGCGATATCGATCGTGTTATGGGAGGAAAGATCAAGGGCCATAAGGATCTAGATTATGTATCAATATGGTTCTACAAATCTACTATCTATTCCATGTCTACAGGTTGCAAATATGCCTTAGTTGCAACCAATTCGTTGGTTCAAGGTGCTTCCGTGGCATCGTTATGGCCATTCATACTCAAAGACCTTGAGATTAAATTCGCGCACAGATCATTCAAGTGGACAAATCTTGCTTCAAACAACGCCGGCGTTGCGTGTGTTGTTATTGGCATTGGCGCGCCGTCGCAGAAGATCAAAAAGTTGTACGACGAAGGTAGCGTTCGGGATGTCGATACAATTGGTCCTTATCTTGCTCCGAATGTGTCGACAGTCGTAGAGAAGAGATCGAGCCCAATCGCGAAATATTTCCCGGCGATGACTTTTGGCAATCAGCCAAACAATGGCGACGCTTTACTATTAGATAGGTCCGAGCGAGAAGCCATAGTGTCAGATTTTCCGCAGGCGTCTAATTTTATCAAGCGTCTCTATGGCAGCGGAGAAATGCTTAAAGGCTCTGAGCGCTGGTGCATCTGGGTCACCGCCGACAATGAAGAGCAAGCGCGCAAAATAGAACCGTTTAATTCTAGATTTAACATTGTAAGAGATTTGCGCATGAACAGCACTCGTGCGCAAAGCGTCAAATTGGCACGTACGCCGTGGGCATTCGACCCGCAAAATCGGGCAAGAAATCATATGATCGTAATTCCAAGGCATTCTTCTGAAAGTCGGAATTGGCTGCCGGTTGACGTTTTTGACAACTCATCTATTGCGCACGATAGCACTTTTGCAATATACGACGGTGATATCTGGGCTGCGTCGGTGCTTTCGTCACGGATGCATCGGTTGTGGCTAGATACTGTTGGCGGCAAACTTGAAGATAGGCTTAGATACTCAAACCAGCTGGTATGGAACACATTTCCACTTCCAACACTGTCTGATCGCAGAAAAGACGAACTCGAAGAGCACTGGTGGGAAATCGATCGCGCTCGCAAAGAAGCAGGGTTCGGCCGAACCCTCGGCGATCTCTATGTTCCCAAGACAATGCCACCGGATCTGCGCCGGGCGCACGAGGAACTCGACGAGACCGTCGAGGCCATCTTCGGCTCGCGAAAGTACCGCTCGGACGCCGACCGGATCGAGCATATGCTCCAGCTCTATGAGCGCGCCATCGCCGACGAACTCGGCAGAAGAGCGTAAGGGGAAACGCCGTGGCTGAACTCTCTGACACGACCCTCCGCTATGCGGCGGACGGATCCTCTAAGCGCACGGACGCGCTCGGCATGCGCGTCATGCAGCGCCGCGTCTGGGACGTGCGCGACAGCCAGTACATCTTGGTGAAGTCGCCGCCGGCGTCCGGCAAGTCGCGCGCGGCCATGTTCATCGGCCTGGATAAGCTCCAGAACCAGGGGCTCCGCAAGGTCGTCGTCGCGGTGCCCGAGCGCTCGATCGGTGCGTCGTTCCGCGACACGAAGCTCAGCGCCGGGGGCTTCTTCCGAGACTGGAAGCTCGACCGCGATCTGTGCGGCGTCGGCTCGGAGACCGGCTCGAAGGTTACAGAGCTCATCGAGTTCCTCGGCTCCAGCGGCGAGAGCATCGCCCTGTGCACGCACGCGACGCTGCGCTTCGCCTTCACAAGGGCAGGCATCGAGATCTTCGACGGCGCTCTCATCTGCGTGGACGAACTGCACCATGCCTCGTCAAACGACGAGAACAAGCTGGGCTCCCTCCTGCGCGGCCTGATGGACCGCGGCAGCGCCCACGTTTTGGCGATGACAGGGTCCTACTTCCGGGGCGACACCGAGGCGATCCTCCATCCCGAGGACGAGGCGCGGTTCGAGCGGGTGATCTACACCTACTACGAGCAGCTCAACGGCTACGAGTACCTCAAGACGCTGCACATCGGCTTCCGCTTCTACCAGGGCCGCTACCTCGACCGGATGGGTGAGGCCCTGGATCCGGCGCTGAAGACCATCGTCCACATCCCGCATGTGGGATCGAGCGAGGCCGTCGCCGACAAGATGTTCGAGGTCGACGCCATCGTCGACACGCTCGGCGATCCGCTCGGCGTCGATCCGGTCACTGGCTTCGTGAAGGTGCGCAACGGCCGGCGCATTTTGAAGATCGCCAACCTGGTGGACGACGGCCCAGGCCGAGAGAAGGTCATGGCCTCGCTCCGCAAGGTCAAATCCCGCGACGATGTCGACGTCATCATCGCCTTGGGCATGGCCAAGGAGGGGTTCGATTGGATCTGGTGCGAGCACGTCCTCACGGTCGGCTACCGCGGCTCGCTCACGGAAGTGGTCCAGATCATCGGCCGCGCGACCCGCGACGCGCCGGGCAAGACCGAGGCACGGTTCACGAACCTCGTCTCGGCCCCATTCGCGAAGGACGACGTCGTCTCGCGTGCCGTCAACGACATGCTGAAGGCGATTTCGGTGTCCCTGCTCATGGAGCAGGTGATGGCCCCGACCTTCAAGTTCCGCACCCACAAGGGGTCGGACGACATGACCGGGCAGCAGCCTCAGACGGGCAAGCCCGAGCCCGTGACCAATGCCGGCGAGATCGAGGTCATCAACGGCCCCATGGTGTCGGATGAGGCCAAGCGCATCATCGACGCCGATTTTCCGGACCTCGTCGCCAACGTCCAGAGCGATCCCCGGACGATCACGGTGATGCTCAACCCGGACGCGCACCATGCCGACGTGATGCACGACGTCATCACCACCGACATCGTCCGCCGGCGATACCCGCACCAGCCCGAGAGCGTCATCCAGGACGTGGTCACACTGTTCGGGGCTCGGACGGAGCTGGGGCGAGCCGTGAAGGAGGATCCGAGCGTCATCCAGTCCCTAACGCTCGGACTGGACGAACCCACAACAGCAGGCAGTGGTGAGGGATCGTCAGACCCGCAGTTGCCGGGCGGGGGCGACAACTTCATCCGCGCGACCCACAAATTCCTCGACGTGCGCGATCTCCAGGTCGACCTCCTCGGCGGGCGACGCGAGTTCGTTGACGCCTATGAGATCCTGTCGAAAGAGCTCAACGAGGACATCCTCGCCCGCCTCCACGGCGAGGTTCGCGCCATGAAGGTGACGATGACCCGGGAGGAGGCCGAGAAGCTGATGCCGCGCATCAAGGAATTCCTCGCCCGCGAAGGCCGAGAGCCGAACCTGAACTCACCGAACGGGCGCGAGGTCCGTCTCGCCGACGCCCTCGCCTTCATGCGCAAGCTCGCCCGGCAACGACGGGCCGATCTCGCCGGGGCCGATGCCGGCCGCACCGCTGGAGCCGCCAATGGCTGAGACCCCGGACGCCATCGATTATCTGAACGACCCGCTCCTCGCGACGCCCGATGAGAAGGTCCGGGCCGCGCGCACGCCGATCGTCGAGCAGGCCGCCGAGGTTCTGGCACGCATCAACGCGTTCTATACCGAGAACGGGGCCGAGCCGATCTCGCAGAAGGGGCGGAGCGTGCTGGAGCGCATGCTGGCGAACGAGCTCGCAGGCCTGCGCGCGTCCAGGGCGGCCCTCACGGGCCTCGAGCCCTTCGACGTCCACGGGCTCGTCTTCGGCACCAGCCAGGCGGCGGATCCTCTGGACGATCCGTTGCTCGCCGACGGGACCGACATCTTCCAGGTCCGCGATGCCCTGCAACCGCGCGCCACGCCGGACTACGTCGCGGATCGCGTGCCCTGCCAGGACTTCGATCGGTTCGAGGGCCTGTTCGACAGCGTGCGCCAGAGCGTGAAGGAGCGGCTGCGCAAGCCCGTCCCGTTCAGTCAGGAACGGGTCGAGATCGGCGAGTTCTTCGTCCTCAAGGGCCAGATGCTCCAGGTGGCGGATGTCCGCGATAAGCATCAGCGCAACGGCAAGGACGATGCACGCCTGCGCGTTGTGTTCGAGAACGGTACCGAGTCCAATCTCCTAATGTCGTCTCTCGTGCGCAGGCTCTACGAGGACAAGGACGCCCGACGGATCCCAACGACGAGCGCAGGTCCGCTTTTTGAGGGCGCGTCGACCGGGTACGTCTATGTGCTCAGGTCGCTGTCCCCGCGCCCCGAGGTCGCCGGGCTTTTGAAGGTGGGTACGACCGCCGGGCGGGTCGAAGACCGGATCAGCCGGGCCGCCACGCAAGCGACCTACCTGTATGCCGACGTCGAGATCGTCGACACCTACGAGTTCAAGGGGCACTCGGCCCAGGAAGCCGAGCGCCTGGTTCATAAGCAGCTGCGGCCGTATCACGTGGCCCTGAAGGTCACCGGACCGGATGGCACGCCTCACAGCGCGACCGAGTGGTTCCGGATCGATGCCGATGCCGTCGCCGATGCTGTGACCGCTGCTCTCGGGCAGAAGGTGCGAACGATTGCGGCTTGAGCGGGCGTGGCGAGAGAGGTTCAGGTTGGGCGATCGCTTGTCGCCGCCCTGAACCCTCCCGCTAAGCGAACACACGTCACGCTGCGCGGCAGCGGATGAAAGCGCGGCGTCCGAGTGAAGGTGATCCTACCGGCCCTATCGTCAGATATGTCAGTCGTGCTCCACCGAGAAAGACCAAGCCTTCCTCGACGTCGCACCCGGCACTGACGAAGCCGACAATCCTGACAATAGCTCCACTCAGGAGCGGGCCACCCACAGCAGCCCGGCTACCGCGAGGCCAAGCCCGGCGAGGATCGCTGGCTGTAGCATTCGGGTGCGGGGTGGGACGAACCAAGAGGTGCGATAGCGTGTCCCGCACAGGGCTCGCACGGCCTCGGCTTGGCTAGCCGAAACCGCGACCGGCATTGACCACGCGCCGTGCTCGCGCATCCAGAGATAGCGGTGTCGACCGTCAGTGATCGTCGGAAGCCCATCGCAGTCGAGCCCGACCACCGGCATCCATGTCCGCTTGCCGGAGCCGAGCCACTGCCCGGCCCGCGCGTACTTCTCGGGCTGGTTGTCGTCGGCACCGCCCGCCTGCGCGATGTACTCGTCGCTCCGCCGCCAGAGCGCATCGAACCGCGCGATGCTGATCCAGATCGGGACATCCGGGTCAGCCTCGTCCGGCCAGCCGTACTCCAGGGACTGAACGGTCCAATGGACCGGGCGCAGACGCTTAGGAAGTCGGGGCATGGCTCTCGCTTCCGGCACCCGGCTCGTCAAATGGCCATGGCATCGAGTTTTCCCTGTAATGCTGCCGGAGATCGGTATCGACCTCGAACGCGAAGGCCACCTCATCTGAGCCTGACGGTTTCGCCGCCACCCGACTATCCCCCTGCCCAGCCCGAAGGCGCTTGAGTTGCGCGGCGGCCTCACAGAGGCGACGCTCATTCTTCATCAGGGCCTCGTTCAGGGACTTCGCGTCGGCCTGGATACCCGCGAGGACCTCCGCGAACACCAAGACCTCCGACCGCTGAGCGCGGATGGCGCGGATGGCCTCGATGAAAATATCGAGCGTCTCGCTCGAAGCCGGCTTCGCATTGACGAACCAGTACCAAGACGCCCAGCGCTCGACGTCACGCTCGTCGAGCATGATCTCGCCGGACGAAGCCTGGACTGAGGCGAGTTCTCGGTTCTCGACCGCCTTGCGGATTACCTCCTCCGGGAGTGCCGTGTCCTGAGCCGCTTGCGCGAACGTGCACAGGCACCGCGGCAGGATGGGATCTTCGTCGTTCACGTCCTACGCCCTTCTCCCTCCGCCCACCTGCACCAAGCCGGCAGAGCCTCACGACCTTAGCCTTGTGTGTACCCTGGGAACCGTGTTGGCTTAGGGTCACCGATTCAGGCAAGGCGACCGCACCGGCCCCCGCCAGGGGCGAACACAGCTGACAGATCTAACGGATGGCTTCGCTATGGCACGGCCGTGTTCGGCACGTGCGCGAGCACGGCGGTATGCACCATCGCGGGATCGACGCCGGTGCCCTTGTGCCAAGCCTGCAGATGCTGAGGGCGATAGTTCGGATCCGCGCGCCAGCGCTTGAAGACCGAGGCGTCGATCGTCTCGATCACGATCTCGTCGTGGTCGCCCCCGCCACCAAGCGCCGGAATGGTCGGCTCACGAAGCGGTACGCTCCAAGTATCTGAAGTGGAATCGCACGAAAGCTTGACCATACCTCCGATCCCAGACAGCATCGCCCGTGACTGAACAGTACGGTTTCGGCTCGCGATTCTGAGGCGACGATGTGGGACGGCCGGATCGTTTCTCGCGCCATTGAGCTCGAACGGGATGTCGCGCGCGATGCGATCCCATTCAAAGTCCTCTCCATAGCGCCTATTGGAGGGCTCCTACAGGTTCAGATCGAACCGGTGAGAGACCGACACAATCGACCACTAGATGAGAGCCTCGAAGGGGCACGAGCGTGGTGGCCGGCAACGCCACCAGGGAGTGCGGATTGCCTCGCCGTCGACTCCGAAACTAGCACCATCACGCTGCGGTTCGTACGCGGGCCCGCACCGGCCGTCGGCACGGTGCTGATGCTCTACGAGCCCGATTTCTACGAAGCTCTCGCCGGGTTGTGGACACAGCCAGATCTCCAGAGGCGAGCCAACGAGCGCATGACTTCGAAGCCGGGGATGTTCACACCATCCAAGGGCGGCAAAGTCACAAAGGGTGTGAGGCTGCGGCGGGCCCAGGCTGACGCACTACAGTTGGCAGACCAATCGATCGGTCTGCTTCACGGCCCGCCGGGGACCGGAAAGACGACGACCGTCGGTCGTCTCGTCGCAACCCAACTCGCACTCCATTCGGCGTCCATCCTCATCATCGCTACCACCAACACGGCAGTCGATCAGGCTTTGATTGCCGTAGACGACGCGCTGGTGGCCGCAGGCATGACAAAGACTCGCACACGATGCAAAAGGATTGGGAGCCGGGTTGAGGCGAAGCGGTATAAGGGGCGAGAGCATCTGCTTCCCGTCTCCGATGTGGTCCTGTTCGATAAGCTTGTCGCGACCGAAGGCAGGGAACCCGAGAAAAAGGATATCGTTGCCTGGGCTGTATGGAAGCAGGAGGTGGACGGACTGAGAGCAAAGCTCAAAGTTCGGGTTGAAGAAATCGTCACCACGAACAAAGTCGTCGCGATTACGGCCACCGCCGCAACATTTTGGTTTGAGGCGCTACGTGCTAAAGATTTCGATATCATCATCGTTGATGAAGCCAGCCAAATGGGTGGAGCTTCGGCGTTGATGCTGAGCTTGCTGGGCCGGAAGGTCCTATTCGCCGGTGATCCTCAGCAATTGGCGGCGGTCGTCCGGAGCCCTCATCCCGATCCAAGAAAATATCTCGGCACCACAGCTTTCGCTATCTTTCGCGCTGCGCCGACCGTGTTTCTGAATGAACAGTCGCGCATGATCAACGAAATCAGCGAAGTCATCAGCAAGGTGTTTTACGGCGGCAAACTCATCGTCGCCAAAGACGCCGAAATGGATCCCGACTGGCGAGCGCACAGGCGGTTGCCTGTTATCCGCGGCGAGCGGCAAAAGCCGCTGAGAGTGGATCTAGTCTCCACAGATAGCACATGGTCGCAGAAATATCGCGGACCTATCCGCTACGATTCTGCCGATAAAATTGTATCGATCATAAGAGATCTGACAGATTTTGATGTCGAATTAGAGGACATCGTTGTTCTCACGCCGTTCCGAGCGCAGAAGACGCTGCTGCGCTATATGCTGAAGGCCAATAATATGCGTGGCATCAGCGTTTCGACGGTTCACCGCGCACAAGGCAGCGAGAGAAAGGTCGTGATCTTCGATCCTGTCGACGGATCAGGAACGTTTCTTAGAGGCTCAGAAGGCGACCGCCTGATCAACGTCGCTGTATCTCGGGCGAAGTCTCAGGCCATCCTGCTTCTCTCAAAGCGCGATCGCGAGAACTCCACGCTCGATCGAATTGCGCGTATGGCGGGCGCACCTGGATATGAACAGATCAAGGTTGCATCTTACTCGGCACCGTGTATCAGTGCATTCGTCAAGCGAAGCGATTTCCCTGCTTGTCTTCAGAAGCTGACGATACGCATCGCTGACATTGTAGGAACAGTCGTCGCGATCGAGAAGGGAGGCACGCAAATCATTCTTGAGACGCTCAGCGATCAACAGCGCCGAAAATTCTCTGTCGCGCATCTTGTGAAGATGGCGAGTGCCGCCGCATGACGGCTTGAGCTAAAATCATCCTCAGGCCTTGCAGTCACTGCGGTGGCCCGAGCTGAGGAATTTAGGCGCAAGCGACCGGCAGATCCGACACCTGCGTCGTGTACCGGGGCGTGCGCATCTCGAACTTCGTGTTCCAGTCCCGCTTCGTCGAGAGCCCGGCCCTTGCCAGCACGACGGCACCGCGGCCCCAGCGCGCGTTGCAGGCGTCGAGCGCCGCCATCAGCGGCGCGGACCGCTCGCGGTCGAGCCGGCCGATGAGAGCCCGCGGGCTCTCAGCCAGCGGCACGAGGTCGATGGTGATGACCCCGGCTTTCGAGTAGCGCCAGGGCACCTGACCGGGTTCGCGCCAGGTCTTGGCGACGCCGTGTGTCGCAGCCTTGATCAGAGCGAGGCTGTCGTTCGTCGCCTCTGGCAGGCTGACCACGGTCGAGACCGAGCGCATCGGCTCGCCGCGGTCATGCTCGCTCGTGTGGTAGAAGACCGTCACCTGATCGGTGCCGAGCCCGTCGCGCCGCAGCTTCTCGCCGAGCCGCGCGGCGTGGGCGGCGACCGCCTCTTCCAGCGTCGCCCGGTCGCTCACACGGCCTGAGAAGGAGCGGGTGACCGCGCAGCCCTTGCGCCGCGCCGGCACCAGTTCGAGCGGCAGGCAGGAGAGCCCGCGCAACTCGTGGATCATGCGCTCGCCGACGACGGTGAGCGCCTTGCGCACCGGCCGGGGATCGAGGTCGCGCAGATCGGCGACGCTGTCGACGCCCATGGCCTCGAGCTTGGCGAGCGAGGCCCGGCCGATACCCCAGAGCTCGCCGACGTGGATCCGGCAGAGCCAGTGGTCGTACTGGACAGGATCGGTCAGGTCGCAGACGCCGCCGAGGTCCGGCACCGTCTTGGCGATGTGGTTGGCGAGCTTCGCCAGCGTCTTCGTCGGCCCGAGGCCGACGCAGGTCGGGATGCCGGTCCAGGCGCGCACTGTCGCCCTGAGATCCTGCGCGAGCGCAAAGCGGTCCCGCTCGCGCACGTCGGAGAGGTCCAAGAAACTCTCGTCGATTGAGTAGATCTCCACGTCCCGCGCAAAATCGCGGTACACCGCGTTGGTGCGGGCCGACATGTCGCCGTACAGCGTGTAGTTCGACGAGAACACGCGCACGCCTTCAGCCCGGCACATGTCCCGGATCTGAAAGTACGGCGCGCCCATCTTGATGCCGAGCGCCTTGGCCTCGGCCGTCCGGGCGATCGCGCAGCCGTCGTTGTTCGACAGCACGATCACGGGCTTGCCCGCGAGCTTCGGGTCGAACACGCGCTCGCAGGAGCAGTAGAAGCTGTTGCCGTCGATGAGCGCGATCGCCCGGCTCATCGCTTCAGCGCCGCCTTCGCGGTGTGCCAGTGGATCGTGAACCGCACGACGCCCCAGATCACGCCGTCCTGAAGCTCCTCGACGGCGAAGACCGGCAGGTCCGGGTTCTCGAAGGCGAGCCAGGCGCGGTTGCCCTCCAGGCGGTAGCGCTTGATCGACATCTCGCCGTCGATCGCCGCCACCACAACGCTGCCGTCCGTGGGCTGCAAGCTGCGGTCCACGCAGGCGAGATCGCCGTCGAAGATGCCTGCCCCACGCATGCTGTTGCCGGCGATGCGCCAGAGGAAGGTCGCGGGCGGGTTCGGCGCGAGCCAGCGCGGCAGTTCGAGCGCGCCCTCCAGGAAGTCGTCGGCCGGCGACGGGAAACCCGCACAGAGGCTCTGCCCGATCAGCGGGATCCGCACCGCGTCGGCGCTACCGGGCACGAGTTCTTCGATCCGTGCGATCCCCACCGCGCCTCTCCCATTCTGGAACAGAACGCGAACAAATGCGCTGCTGGTTCCGGCTGAAGCAAGCGCGGACGGCAACGGTCGCGCGAGCCTGGGGAAGCCTGTGGATATCGGGGACAGCATTTCGACCCAGGCGGGTACCACGCGGAATCGAATTCGCCACGAACGCGAGTCCAGACCCCCCGCTAAGTCCCCGTCCGGCGCACCCGTTCGCGATCGCAACGCGATCTCGGCAGGCTCTTGTTCCCTTTTTGTTCTTGGTTAACGTCCGGACCAGAAGCCCGGCGGACTGCTCCAAAATCCTAGGAGCGAACGCGGGCTTTTCGGATTCCGGAGGCCCAAAATGGACCGTTTCGAAGCCGAGCTGCACGCGATCGCTCTGCAAGGCTCACCTCACTACCGGGTTCTCCGCAAGCTCGATCGTCGTCCCCTCTACGAGTGGCCCCTGCCCGACAAGGTGAAGATCGGCGTCATCGTCGACACCGAGACCACCGGCCTCGATCCGCACGAGAACGAGATCATCGAACTCGGCATGCTCCGCTTCGCCTACACGGCCAGCGGCACCATCCTGGGCCCGCTCGCCGAGTTCCACAGCTTCCGCGAGCCCTCCAGGCCGATCCCCCGGCACATCACGCAGCTGACCGGGATCACCGACGCGATGGTTGCGGGGCAGCACATCGACGATGACGCCGTGCGCGACTTCGTCGGCTCGGCCGACCTCGTGATCGCCCACAACGCCGCCTTCGACCGTCGCTTCTGCGAGCGCCTGAACACCGTCTTTGTGGACAAGGCCTGGGCCTGCTCGATGAGCCAGGTGCCCTGGCGCGAGGAAGGCGTCGAGGGCACCAAGCTGTTCTACGTCGCCTACCAGCAGGCGTTCTGGTTCGAGGGCCATCGCGCGCTCGACGATTGTTACGCCCTGCTCGAACTCCTCGAGATGCCGCTGCCGCGCTCGCACGCGATCACGATGACGACGCTCCTCGACGCCGCCCGCCGGGAGACCCGGAAAATCTGGGCCATCGGAACCCCATTCGAGGTGAAGGATCGCCTGCGCGAGCGCGGCTACCGATGGAATGCCGGGCAGGACGGGCGCTACCGGGCTTGGCATCGGGAAGTCGACGTGGACCAGGTCGAGGCCGAGCTCTGCTTCCTGGAGGACCTCGATTTCCCCGAGATCGCCCCGCTCGTGACCGCGGTCGACGCCTATATCCGCTTCTCGGATCGGCTATTCTGACACGACACGTCCGGAAGAGCTTCGCGGGCCTGCTGGCCTGCAGCGTCCTGCAGGCTCATCCGGAGGCGGGGATGACGAAGGCGTCTGCCGACTGCGGGTACGACGCCGACCGGGGTTCAGCGCTTCCGTCCCTTCTGTCAGACGACCTCACGCCCGTTGTCGTACCCCTGCCGTCTGTCCCGATTGGCCAATCCGAAGACAGCGACAGAACCGACAGTTCTGACAATCGGTTGAGGACCGGCCGTAGCGCCGGAGAAGAAATACCCAAGAAGAAGCGGCGGATCTGCCGACCCCGCTTCAAATCCCAGGGAAGAACGGGCCTATAAAACCCGGTGGGGTTCGACCAATCCGAGGACAGACATGGTCACGCTCCAGGATACCGTCTACGCGGACCTCGTCCGTCTCGCCGCAGAGGTTGCGGCGCAGTCCGGCGGTCTCGCCCACGCCTTCGCTGATCGGACGGACGCCGAGACGCGCGCCGCCACGATCGCCGCGCTCATCGCGGGCGCAAAGCCAACCGAGATCGACGCACGCGCGTTCGAGCACCCCAGCCTGCTGCGCGAGGACTGGCGCGCGGCCGTGCACAGCGAAGCCACCGACCTCGGCTACCGGGATTGGGTCGCCGCGATCCTCGCTCGGGGAACCCAGGACTGGTTGCGCGCGGACGACGTGCGCACACTGATGCCCGGCGACCGTGTCGTGGTGCAGCTTCACGGCTTCGTCGAAAGCTCCGACGGCGAGGGCGATGCGCAAGTCTCGCCCGGCGACATCCTGCCGATCCAGGACGTGACCAGCCGCGGCGATCGCGTCGACATCACCCTCGTCGTCAGCGAGCCGGATGACGACGCAGACCAGGACGAGATAACGATCACCTACGACGCGCAAGATCGCGCCGGCCTGTTCCCGCTCTCGCGGATCGGTATCGACGCCCTGTCGCCACCCTCGCCCGGCCATCGCCTGTTCGATGGCAGCGGCGAGATCCGCGGTCATATCAGCGTGGCCGTCCTGCACGACGACCAGAGCGGGCTCGCGCCCGGGATCTTCCGGGTGATCGACCAGCACGGCACCGTGCGCCTCTGCGGCCGTGGCGAGGGCCAGTGGATCCTCTCACGCGATGGGCAGCGCATCCACACGCCAATCCGGGACGCCTACGCGCGTCTCACCGGACGGATTTGAGCCACATGACCGATGATCCCATATTTAAGCGCGTGATGCGTCTGTGGACCATAGATCCCGCCAAAGCCAAACTCTACCTCGGCAAAGTCGTAGTCCAGGAACCCGAGCGCGCCGGCAGCGAGGCCTTCCTCAACCAATTGCCGATCCCGCTCGCCGAGCACGGCCGAAAGATCGGTGACGTCCACGCGGCCAAGGTCCTCCGGACCGCGCGGGACAAGGCCGATGCGGCCGAGGCGCGGCAGCAGGCCGAGAACGCACGCAAACAGGCGCGCCTTCGCAAACTCCAGAATTCGCTCGCGCTTCTGTCCGGGCTTGCGCGGATCACCGCCCTCGCCGGATTGACCTCAGAAGAGCGCGACCGCATCGCCACAGGCCCTGAGCGCACGGCAGCCATTGCCATGCGCAAAACTGCGCTTAGGTCGGACGACGTGCGCAGACAACTCCAGTGCACGTCGTCCGAGCTAAACCGATGGGATTCCGACGGGCGACTCCCGCACCTGTTCATCAAAAAAACGACGTTCGAGAAGACGACGAACTGCCGTTTCTGGAGTGCCGAACAGATTGCCGAGGCCGTTGCCTATCTCCCGGCCTGGCGGGAGCAGGACCGGATCCGCAAAACATTCGCCCGAACCAACTTGAAGCCAGCCGAGGACTGAACGCCACCTGCGTCCCTTCCAACACAACGTACACGTGCTTCGGGTTGGCCGAGAAACTCATTCCGCTCAGGCGCTCGGATGATCGCGCCGAGAAGCCAGGGGCGCGCTTTAACCGGACGCGGTCTGGAACGGCCCCTCGGCCGACCGGGTTTCATGCGACATCAGGCTTGCGCGATCCCCCTGCGCCTCCAGCAACCAAAACGGATCGAAACACGATGTCTGAGAGAACAAAAACGACCGACGCTCAGTACCTGTCCGAATTCTCAAGCTCTCCCTACGTCATTCGCGCCAGCGAGCGCGTCGTCGTTCAGGGTCGATCCGAGCTCAGGGGATCCTGGCTTCGCGCGAAGGCTTCTGCCGAGATCAAGGATCTCTGAGGCCGTCATTCCATGATTGAAAATGCAGACCCGTTCGAACTCGACGACGTGTTCGGGCCGGGACCGGGTGAAACGCCGGCCGAGAGGGCACGCCAATCTTCGCAGCGCTTCGTTCGCTGCCACACCGCGATCGCCCATGACAGCCCGGACGCGGGAGGGCTGAAAATCAGCGCCCAGCAAGCCTACGAGGCCTTCGGCTGGGAGATCCTGCGCCAGATCCCGGACCGCCTGAGCGTCGGCATCGTTCGCCGAGGGTGCCAGGCCAAGGAAATCCTACCGAAGGCCCGCGCCGCCGCCGGGCTCAGCCGCGAGGATATCGCAGCGCGCTCCGGGGTCTCCCTCGACGACATCGTCATCGTCGAGGACGGTCGCCGCAGCATGCCGATGGCGATCCTAGTCAAACTCGCCGAGACACTCGGCCTCTGCCCGATCCGGTTCGGTGCCGTGGACTGCACATTGGCCGCCTCGGACAAAGGAAAGATGACCCAGGGGGCTCAAGCGTCCATCTGAAGGCTGGACAAGCAGTTTGCCTGAATCGCGCACCTCGAGCGAGCGTCCAGGCTGATCTGCCGCGTGTCAGCGCCACGAGGACATCCATGACCGACACACCATGGCTCTCGACCTGGGGCCCTTCGCGATCGCAACCGGCCGAGCGCAAGGCCCGCCGCACGCCGGACCAGATCCTTGCCGATGCGCTCGAGGTTCTGCTCGCGCGCTCGATCATCAGCGCCGAGGAGCGCGAGCGAACCTGCCTCGTCCCTGAAGCCACCGCGGCGGATCTCGGGGCCTTGGTACGCCATCGGCTCACTGGCGAACCCGCCTTCCGCCAGGCCATGAAGGATGCCGGCCTCCTGACCATGGCCGCCCTCGCCCGCGCGACGCCCGCCGAAATCCTCGCCCTGCCCGGCGCACAGTCGGAACTCGTGGGCAACATGCGAGACGGCGTCCTCAAGGCAATCGAGCGCGACCGCGCCGCCCAAGCGCGCTCGCAAGCCTCTGCCGCCCGCGTTGCCAAGATCCGAGCGGCCGAAGCGCTCACCAACGCGCTCAAGGTTTTGCTCAAGCGCTCAACCATCAGCCCCGAGGAACGCGACCGGACCTGTCTCGTGCCTGAGGCCGACAGCGATGCGCTCGAACGCCTCGCCACCTGCAAGCTCGGCGGTGATGCCGCAACCGCCCCGGTCAGGAAGCGGGCTGGTCTCACGAACTATGCCGCGCTCGCACGAGCGACCCCGGCCGAGATCCAAGCCGTTCCTGGAATGAACGACGCCGCCGAAATCCGGCAGGCCGTGCTCGATAAGATCGCCGAACTCACGGCGGGCGATGCTGACAAGACCAGCGTCTGATCCGGGTTACACCCGCGGAACAGGGATACCGATCCCCTCGGATCAGCCGCCGAACGCCGCCACGAGCTTTGCCCAGGCGCTCTTCGCACTCAGCCGCCCCGTCTCCTTGACCCGCCCATGCTTCCACAGGGCGGGCGGCGGGCAATGGGGAAGGATCGCACCGTAATCGACGTGAAGCACGTTGTTCTGTTCGCTCACAGCGTCCAGGATCGCGATGATCTCCGCATCGCACAAAAGACGCCCCACGATCAGCGCCCGGTAGAGATCGTTCGCCGTACGGCCCTCGATCTCGAACCACGTTGCATCGCCATGCCCTGGCACCGGGATCCGACAGACGAGGGCCGTGCGGCTTCGCTCCGGCATCGCCCCAGGGTTCCACACGACCCAGGGATTGGGCTTGTCGGGCTTGTTGGGGCTATTCCGAAATCGCCATACCGGGCAATTGCCAGCCATGATCCGGTCTACCTCTAATCCCTGAACACAGGGGATCGCGGACGTGATCGTCCCTCTCCGCTCTCGTGGATCTGGCGCGCAAAGCTCGTCGAAAAGCGCGAGGATCTCCTCGAACCGCGCGATCGGCTCGATCTGCGAAGGCTTTTTGGGACCTTGATCGAACGTGACCGCCTCGACGTCACCGTGAGGCCCCGTACCACCCAGCGAGCCGACCTCGCTCGGGTTCCCGCTCTTCACCCCGACCCAGCGCTCCTCGTCGCGGTGATAAGGCTCTCGGGTCTCATGGCGAACGGGAAGCGCCTCCCATGCCGGGCCACCTGTCGCCCACATCGCCAAATCCGCGCCCTCATGCGCATCCTCCTGCGAGAGAACGTCGATCTGGCCATCGTCCGCCAGTCCAGGCCGACCGCCCGGCCGATACAGCACGTCGCCAGGGCGCTCGCCCTCGCGCACCCAGCGCACGACGTCGATCTCGCGTGGCTCGTCGTACGGCCACCGCGCACTCTCGACATCCAGCGCCAGCCAATGACCCGGCGCGATCTCGTAGACGTGCACCCGCATGTGCAAGATGCAGTCGGTGAACGGCAGCGGGCCCGCGAGCCGCGGCGGCTCGCTGCGCGCGCCGTCGAACACGCGCTCCGCTGCCAGGAACCCATGCTCGCTAAAGGTCCGGTGGAGGTTGGCGAGCAACGGCGCATGACGCTCGTGGATCTTCGCATCGAGCGCCACCCGCCATCGCCCGTCCTGCATCACGCCCGTCCCGGGTCCCAGGACCGAGTAGAGAAGAGGCTGAGGCGTGAGAGGCAGCGGCTGAGGTGGTCGGCGCACGAGGTCGCGAACCACCGCGCCGATGGGCGAAATAAAAGCCCGAATCACCACCGACGACGGCAGGATCAGCACGCCACCGGAGACCTTCACAGGCGTGACGAGGCGCGGAATCAGGAACGTCCGATAGAGGTCGCGTGGGACCAACGCGCGCTCGCTGTCGCCGCCGATGAGCCCCCCGATCCTCGTGCCCGCGTGAACCAGCCCGAGGTTTTGATCAGTCGGCGGCAGGGCGAGGAGATCGCCCGGGAGATCGACGCCAAAAGGCACGATCGGCGCGTCGAGCCGACCGACATGGTCGCCCTTGTGAATGACCGCGCCAAGATGCAGCCCCGTGATCGCCCCTGCATGGAGCCGACAGATCACGCTCTCCATCGGACGGTCGTCGCTGCTGCGCGCGGGTTCATTCCGCGCGACGGCTTCCGCAAACGTCACACCATCCCAGCGATCGTCCGGGAGACGCTCAAGTGCCACTTCGATTTCCGGATTCGACAAGGACGCCGGATGATCGACGAAGCCGTCGATCCAGCGGATAAGCCACGTGCCCTCCTGTGGAAGCCCCGACATCTTGAACGAGCGCGACGCCACACGGAGACCCACGGCACGAGTTGGTGCCGCAGGGTTGACGAAGGGTGCTTAAAATCCCGTGGAATTGACGGGCGCTGCGGACGCTTAGCGGCGACGTGAGCGGAGGACCGGGGATCACTAAGGCCTTTGTGGATAAGGTGCGGCGGAATGGCGCACAAGCGCCCGAGGCAGCTTGGCCAGTCGCAGAGTTTTTAGATCAGTCGCAGCGTTTGCTGGAAGTGACAGCCCCCGCCGACCAGCGCCGCCATCGAGGCCGAGTGGTGCGGCTGGCGGAACGGGCGCCGGGTCGAGAGGGCGCCGCCGCGCAGCTCGCCGGCCACCGACTGGATCATCGAGATGTCGAGGAGTTCCCGCGGGGTGAGCGGCGGCAGGATCGAGGGCAGGCGCGCCGCCAGCATCGACTTGCCGGCCCCGGGCGGCCCGTTCATCAGGAGGTTGTGGCCGCCGCTCGCCGCGATCTCCAGCGCGCGCTTGGCGCCCTCCTGGCCCTTGATGTCGCGCAGGTCCGGCAGCGGTCCGGCGGAGGCCGCGACCGCGGGCTCCGGCCGGGCCATGACCTGACTGCCCTTGAAGTGGTTGGCGAGCTGGATCAGCGAGCGGGGCGCCAGCACGTCGAGGTCGCCGCCCGCCCAGGCGGCTTCCGGCCCGCAGGGGGCGGGGCAGATCAGCCCGAGGCCGCGGGCCCCCGCCGCGATCGCGGCCGGCAGCACCCCGTTCACCGCCGTGATCGTGCCGTCGAGGGCGAGCTCGCCGAGCACGCAGTAGCCGCCCAGCGCGTCGGCCGGGATCGCGCCGATCGCCGCCATCACGCCCAGCGCGATCGGCAGGTCGTAGTGCGAGCCCTCCTTCGGCAGGTCGGCGGGCGCGAGGTTGACGGTGATCCGCTTGGCCGGCAGGGCCAGCCCGGAGGCGATCAGCGCGCCCCGCACCCGCTCCCGCGACTCGGCCACCGCCTTGTCGGGCAGGCCGACCACGGCGAACTGCACGGAGCCCGGGATGATCTGCACCTGCACGTCGACGGCGCGCGCCTCGATCCCCTCGAAGGCGACGGTGGCGACGCGGGTGACCATGCGGAAGATCCTCAGACCGGGAGGATAAACCTAAGCGTGGGCGTCAGCCCTGACAATCTGCCGTGCGATCTGATGAGCCGGCTCAGGAACAGGCGGGCCGCCGATCCGTTCATTGCACCCGGACCCGCACAACCGGAGCGGGTTCCGCACTCTAACCACACGTCAGGAGATGATCGCATGCGCCAGACCCTCATCCTCGCCGCCGTCCTCTCGCTCGGCCTCGGCACCCTGGCGCACGCCGATCAGAAGCTGCCGCCCGACCAGCAGGCCAAGGTCGAGGCCATGCTGCGGCAGGAGGGCTTCACCAAGTGGGACGAGATCGAGCTGGACGACGGCATGATCGAGGTGGACGACGCGATCGACGCCGCCGGCAAGAAGTTCGACCTCAAACTCGACCCGCAGAGCCTCGCCATCGTGAAGCGCAAGGCCGAGTGACCTGGCGCGCGCTGAGACCCGTGCTGAGATCCGCGCGCAGAAAGGCACCGGTGGCCGGCGTCCCCTCGTTCAGGGGGCGCAGGCCCTGCAGACGGGTGGTCAGCCCGCCCCGGGCGATCCGCATCGCCATTTCCCCGGCCGTCGCTCCGTTGCAGCACGGCCGCCCCCACGCGCCGGCTTAACCGCGCCCGGCTTGCATCCGGCGAACCGTCCGGCCATATAGGCGGCGGGGGGTTGGTGAGGGACGTATCACTCGCCAACCGGGTCAGGTCCGGAAGGAAGCAGCCCTAACGAGCCCGAGCGGGTCTTCGTCCAGCCTCCCACCCTTTTCCGATGCACCGCGCATCGCGGACCGCAGCGACCCGCGCGGTCGGAAGCGGTCGCCCGGCGCCTCCCCAGATGGTCGCATGGACGCGCGCACGGGCACCCCTGACGACGAGCCGGGGCTCCCCGGATTTCCGGCCGCCCCCGCGGCGGCGGCGCCCTACCGGGTGCTCGCCCGCAAGTACCGCCCCCAGAACTTCGACGACCTGATCGGCCAGGGCGCCATGGTGCGCACGCTGGGCAACGCCTTCGCGGCCGGCCGCATCCCGCAGGCCTGGATGCTGACCGGCGTGCGCGGCGTCGGCAAGACCACCACGGCCCGCATCCTGGCCCGCGGCCTGAACTACCTCCGCGCGGGCGCGCCCGATACCGGCCCCACCGTGACGATGCCGGAACTCGGCACCCACTGTCAGGCCATCATGGAATCCCGGCACATGGACGTGCTGGAGATGGACGCCGCCTCGCACACGGGCATCGACGACGTGCGCGGCATCATTGACGGCATCCGCTACGCGCCCGTGTCGGCCCGCTACAAGGTCTACATCGTGGACGAGGTCCACATGCTCTCGGAGAAGGCCTTCAACGCCTTCCTGAAGACCCTGGAGGAGCCGCCGCCCCACGCCAAGTTCGTGTTCGCCACGACCGAGATCCGCAAGGTCCCGGTCACGATCCTGTCGCGCTGCCAGCGCTTCGACCTGCGCCGGGTCGAGGCGGACGTGCTCTCCGCCCATCTCAAGAAGATCTGCGCCGCCGAGGGCGTCGGCGTCGAGGACGAGGCGCTCGCCGCCCTGGTGCGCGCCGCCGAGGGCTCGGTGCGCGACGCGCTCTCGCTGCTCGACCAGGCCATCGCGCACGGCGCCGGCACCGTCTCGGCCCAGAGCGTGCGCGACATGCTGGGGCTGGCCGACCGGGGCCGCATCGTCGACCTGTTCGAGGCGGCGATGCGCGGCGACGTGCCGGCGGCCTTCGGGGAATTGCGCGCGCAGTACGAGTCCGGCGCCGACCCGGCGGTGGTGCTCTCGGATCTCGCCGGCTTCACCCATCTCGTCACCCGCCTGAAGCTCGTGCCGGAGGCGGCCGCCGCCGACCCGACCCTGAGCGAGGTCGAGCGCGGCCGCGGGACGGCCTTCGCGGAGAAGCTCTCGGTGCGGGCGCTCTCGCGGGCGTGGCAGATCCTGCTCAAGGCGCTCCCCGAGGTGCAGGCCGCGCCCCGCCCGCTCGCCGCGGCCGAGATGGCACTGGTGCGCCTCGCCTACGCGGCCGACCTGCCGACCCCGGACGAGGCCCTGCGCCAGCTCCGCGCCGAGGCGCTCGCTGGCGGCGGCGAGGCGCCGGCCGCGCGTCCGGCGCTGCCCCCTGCCCCCACCCTCAGCGCTGAGCCGAGGCCCGACCCCCCGGCCCGCGCGGCGATGGGCGGCGGGGTCGCCCCGGTCCGCCAGCCGCTGGTGCCGGCGCCCGAGCCCGCGCCGTCCCCGGTGCGCGCGGTCGCCACGGAGCCGGCCCCGCCCCGCCTCGCCCGCTTCGAGGACGTGGTCGCGCTCGCCGGCGAGCGCCGCGACATCCTGCTGAAGGCCGCGCTGGAGCGCGACGTCCACCTCGTGCGCTTCGAGACCGGCCACATCGCGTTCCGCCTCGCCGAGGGCGGGCGCAGGACGCTCGCCGTCGATCTCGCCCGGGCGATCGAGGCCTGGACCGGGCAGCGCTGGGTGGTGGAAGCCGTGCGCGAGGACGGCGCTTCCACCCTCGACCAGCAGAGCCGCGCGGCGGATGCGAGCCGCCGCGAGAGCGCCGCCGCCCACCCGCTGGTGCGCGAGGTGATGGCCCGCTTCCCCGGCGCGCAGATCGTGGACGTGCGCGACCTCGCGCCCGAGGGCGCGGCCACCGCCGAGGCCGAGATCCTGGGCGAGGCCGACGCCGCCGAGGCGGAAGGCGACGACGAGGCGTAGCGCCGCGCGGGGCAGCGCCTTACATCCGAGCCATCACAGACAAGACGGGACGAGCCGCATGCGCGACCTCATGGGCATCATGAAGCAGGCTCAGGCCATGCAGGAGAAGATGGCCAACCTGCAATCCGAGCTCGACGCCGTCGAGGTCACGGGGGCTGCCGGCGGCGACGCCGTGCGGGTCACGATGACCGCCAAGGGCCAGGCCAAGGCGGTGCAGATCGACGCGAGCCTGATAGTCGCCGACGAGCGCGAGATCCTGGAGGATCTCGTCGTCGCGGCGATCAACGACGCCCGCGGCAAGGCCGAGCAGGTGGCGCAGGAGCGCATGGCCGAGCTGACCAAGGGCCTGCCCCTGCCGCCGGGCATGAAGCTGCCGTTCTAGGGAGCGGGCCGGACCCCGCCCACACGGCACCGTGGGGTCTCGGTGGCTTGACGCTGCGCCGCCCGCGGGTCCACAGCCCGCGCTTCCGACACAGCCGAAAGCGCGCCGATGCCGCCGCTCCTCGCCCTGCCCTTTCCGGCGATCGACCCGGTTGCCCTCGCCATCGGGCCGATCACCATCAAGTGGTACGCCCTCGCCTACATCGCCGGGCTGATCGGGGGCTGGTACTACGCCCGCCGCCTCGTCATGGCCGATTCCCTCTGGGGCGTGGTGCGGCGCCCGAGCGTCGCCGACATCGACGACCTCGTGGTCTGGGTGGCGCTCGGCGTCGTGCTCGGCGGCCGCATCGGCTACGTGCTGTTCTACAACCTGCCGCTCTACCTCTCGGACCCGGTCGAGATCTTCGCCATCCGCAACGGCGGCATGTCGTTCCACGGCGGCTTCCTGGGCGCCATCCTGGCCTTCCTGCTCTTCGCCCGGGTGCGCAAGCTCAACGGCTACAACCTGCTCGACATAGGCGCGGTCGTGGTGCCGATCGGCCTGTTCTTCGGCCGCATCGCCAATTTCGTGAACGGCGAGCTCTGGGGCCGGGTCGCGCCCGATTTCGCCTACGCGGTCGTCTTCCCCACGGGCGGCCCCCTGCCCCGGCACCCGAGCCAGCTCTACGAGGCGGCGACCGAGGGCCTGCTCCTCTTCATCGTGATGGCGCTCGCGGTGCGCCGCTTCGGCTTCCGCCGGCCGGGGCTCCTCGGCGGCATCTTCGTGCTGGGCTACGCGCTCGCCCGCACCGCTTGCGAGTTCTTCCGCGAGCCCGACCGGCAGCTCGGCTTCCTGTTCGGTGACAATCTCGGGCCGCTCGGCGGCGGCATCACCATGGGGATGCTGCTCTGCGTGCCGATGGCGCTGGTCGGCCTTGCCTACATCGTGCTCGCCGCCCGGGGCTGGACCCGCCCGCGCCACCCCGTCGAGGCGCCCGCGATCGCCGACCGGGCGCTGGAGGCGTGAGCACGCCGCTGGGCGCGGAGATCGCCGCGCTGATCCGGCAGACCGGGCCGATCGGCATCGACCGCTACATGGCGCTCTGCCTCGGCCACCCGGTGCACGGTTACTACCGGACCCGCGACCCGTTGGGCGTCCGGGGCGACTTCACCACGGCGCCCGAGATCAGCCAGATGTTCGGCGAGCTGATCGGCGTCTGGGTCGCGCTGGTCCGGCAGCAGATGGGCGCGCCGGAGGATCTCGCCCTGGTCGAGCTCGGTCCCGGCCGCGGCACCCTGATGGCCGACGCGCTCCGGGCGCTCCGGGCTGCGGCGCCGGGCGCGCGCCCCGCGGTGCATCTCGTCGAGACGAGCCCGGTGCTGCGGGCGGCCCAGGAGGCGCGGCTCGCCGGGACCGGCGCCGTCTGGCACGGCGGGATCGACACCCTGCCGGCCGGGCCGATGATCGTGCTCGCCAACGAGTTCCTCGACTGCCTGCCGGTGCGCCAGTTCCAGCGGACCGGGCGCGGCTGGTGCGAACGGGTCGTCGGGCTGGTCGAGGGCCGTCTCGCCTTCGGCCTGGCGCCGGACACACTGCCGGAAATCGAGGCCGAGGCCCCGGAGGGCGCGCTGATGACCCTGCCGAGCGCGGGGCTCGACCTCGTCCGCGCCGTGAGCCGGCGTCTCGGCACGGGGGGCGGTGCCCTGCTGGCGATCGATTACGGCCATGTCCGGCCGGGCTTCGGCGACACGCTCCAGGCGCTCGCCGGCCACGCCTTCGCCGACCCGCTGGCGGCCCCGGGCGAGGCCGACCTCACGGTCCATGTCGATTTCGCCGCACTCGCCCGGGCCGCCGCGGCCGAGGGTGCCGCGGTGCACGGGCCCGCGACGCAGCGCGATTTCCTGCTGGCGATGGGGCTGGCCGCGCGCGCCGAGCGGCTGAAGGCCCGGGCCGGCGCGGATCAGGCCCGGGCGATCGACGCCGCCGCGGAGCGCCTGACCGATCCGGCCGAGCGCGGCATGGGGAGCCTGTTCAAGGTGCTGGCTCTGGCCGACCCGCGCCTCGGTTCCTTGCCGGCCCTCCCGGCACCGGAAGCCGGGGCGAGGGCCTCGGCACGCTAGCCGGCGAGCGACCCGAAGGCTTCCACCGTGGCGGTCGCCACCCGCTGCGCCTGCGGTCCGGCCGCCCCCGGTCCGCTCCCGCCCTGCAGTGTCGCGGCGCGCGCGGCCTCGGCCGGCCCGGACGACGGCACGGCGCGGACCTCGGTCTCCGGCAGCGGCGGCCAGATCGGGCGGTCGGGCTTGATCCTCTGAGACATCGTCCACCTCCTCCGAAGTCGGACCCCGGCGGTCCGGCCGCATCGAAATGCGGCTCCGGCCACGCGGTTCCTGCGTGATCAACCGTCGTCTCGGGCGTCCGGTTCGGCTATCGAGGCGGACCGCGCGTGATCCGTTCGCGTCGCCACACACACCCACACCTGCCGGGAAGCCCGCCCATGGTCATCGAAGCGCCGGAACTGAGCGGGCACGCCGCCATCCGCCACGCCTTCTTCACCCGGCAGGGCGGCGTCTCGGAGGGGCTCTACGCCTCCCTGAACGGGGGCACCGGCTCGAACGACGTGCCGGAGCGCGTGGCCGAGAACCGGGCCCGGATGTGCGCGCAGCTGGGCGTTCCAGCCGATCGCCTCGTCAGCCTCTACCAAGTGCATTCCGCCGAGGTGGTCACCGTGGAGGCGCCGTTCGCCGAGCGTCCGCGCGCCGACGCCATGGTGACGCGGATTCCAGGCCTCGCGCTCGGCATCGCCACCGCCGATTGCGGCCCGATCCTGTTCGCGGATCCGGAGAACGGCGTCGTCGGTGCGGCCCATGCGGGCTGGAAGGGCGCGCTCAGCGGGATCATCGGCGCCACGGTCGCGGCGATGGAGCGCCTCGGGGCCGAGCGCCGCAGCATCGTCGCCGTGCTGGGGCCGACCATCGAGCAGCCGAGCTACGAGGTGGGACCCGATTTCGTCGCCCGCTTCACCGCCGAGGCTCCCGGCATGGAGCGCTTCCTCGCACCGGCCGAGCGGCCCGACCACGCCCAGTTCGACCTGCCGGGCTTCATCCTGGCCCGCCTCGGCGAGGCGGGGATCGGCGAGGCGGCAGCCCTGCGGCTCTGCACCTACGCCGACGCGGACCGCTTCTACAGCTTCCGCCGCACCACCCATCGCGGCGAGCCGGATTACGGCCGGCTGATCTCGGCCATCGCGCTGCTTCCCTGAAGCTCAGCCGCGGCCTGTGGAAGCAGCGGCCGGACAGCTGCGACACTTTGTCAAACTGGTCGCGGAAAAAAACGTGTCGGCAACGGAACCTTGACCATTGGAGGCGTGTTTTATGGTCAAGGTATCCCCCGGGAACAAGGGCAGCGCGCCACAAGGGGCCGTCACAAGCGGTCGGCGCGCGGCAGGGCATCAAGCCAACCCGAAGGAGCCCTGAACGATCGAGGCCCAGTGCCGACCTGTCGCGAGGGCGCGGCGGCACGCGTCGAGTGTGAGGACCAGATGATGAAGACCCTGCTCAAGAGCGCCACCGCGCTCGTCGCCGTCACCGCCGCCGGCTCGGCTCTCGCCGCCGACCTGCCGCGCCGCGCCGCCCCGCCGCCG
>NZ_BPQM01000121.1 GCF_022179245.1 Methylobacterium gregans | reverse complement strand
GACATCTACGGACGCTGAACAACGCATCCCGGGGGCCCCCGGCTCGAACCGGCGCCCCGACAGGTCGGCCGAGATCAGGGCTCCGGATGCCGCCGGCTCAAGGCTAACATCGAGCGATCAGGTCGCGGATGATCGTCAGCACACACGAGACGGAAATTTGAGCGTGCGGTTGCTGCGAGGCGACCTGATTAGGTTCCTGTTAACGCCTCGGATCCAGGTTCGCCTCTCCTTCACCGCAGCCCAAACCAGTCCGTATAGACAGTAAAGCATGGCTGCGCGCTGCATTGAGGGCGCGATGAAACTCGGTATCAATCTGGCGGGCGCGGATTTCGGCGCTGGGCAGACACCAGGACGTCTTGGAACGGACTATACATATCCAACCCGGCAGGAGATCGATTACTACGCCGGCAAAGGCATGTCCGTGATCCGGCTGCCCTTCCTATGGGAGCGGGCGCAGCTGACCGAGAACGGGCCGCTGAACGCGAGCGAGCTCGCCCAGATGGATGCCGTGGTCGGTTACGCGGCGAGCCGGGGCATGCAGGTGATCCTGGAACCGCACAATTTCGGATCCGGATTTGGACACCTGATCGGGAGCGCCGAGACGCCCAACACCGCCTTCGCGGATTTCTGGGGCCGGTTCGCGAGCCACTTCGCCGGCAGCGGCAACGTGGTCTTCGGCCTGATGAACGAGCCGCACCAGCAGACCGCCCAGCAGTGGTTGGGCTCGGCCAACGCGGCGATCGCGGCCATCCGCTCGACCGGCGCGCGGCAGGAAATCCTCGTGCCCGGCAGCTACTGGTCGGGCGCCCATAGCTGGGTCAGCACCGACAACGACACGGTGATCGGCCCCGGCATCGTCGATCCGCTGAACAACTTCGCCTTCGAAGTGCATCAGTATCTCGACAGCGACAGCTCCGGCACCCACGCCAACGTGGTGTCGGCGAGCATCGGCGTCGAGCGTCTGAGTGCCGTCACCCAATGGGCGGAGGCCACGCACAGCCGCCTGTTCCTGGGCGAGTTCGGGGTCGCCCAGGACGCGACCAGCCTTGCCGCACTCGGCAACATGGTGGCCTACATGCAGGCGCACCCGGTCTGGGTGGGCGCGACCTACTGGGCCGCCGGGCCCTGGTGGGGCGACTACATGTACACGATCGAGCCCACCGGGCTCGGCAGCGGCCAGGTCGTCGATCGCCCTCAGATGGACGTCCTGGAGACCTTCCTGGGGAGCGCTGCTCCCCAGAGCGGCGCCGCGAACGGCACGAGCTTGGCCGGGACATCCGGCCCGGACCTGATCACCCTGCCGACCGGGTCCGTCATCTATCGGGGCGGCCTGGGCAACGACACCGTCTACGGCAGCGCCGATGCCGACCTGATCTACGGCAACCAGGGCGACGATCGCTTGGTGGCTGGACGTTTCATGGGCGCCTTCGGGCGCGACACCGTCTTCGGTGGCCAGGGCCAGGACGTCGTCGATTACAGCAGTAACGGCATCGGCTCGTTCATCTACGGCAACATGGGCGACGACACGCTCACCGGCGGATCGGGCAACGACGTGCTCTACGGCGGACAGGGCCAGGACCTGATCACGGTCGGCGACGGCAGAAACCTCGCCTACGGCAACCTGGGGGACGACACGCTCGTCGGCGGCACGGACAGCGACACGCTGTTCGGCGGCCAGGGCAGCGATGTGATCACCGCGAACAGCGCCTCGGGGATGGGGTCACTGATCTACGGGAACTTCGGCAGCGATGCGCTGACCGCCGGCGCGGGTAACGACACGCTCTACGGCGGCCAGGGTGCCGACACGCTGATGGCGGGTGCCGGCAGCGACGTGCTGATCGGCGGCCTTGGTGCGGACCTCTACGTGCTCGGTAACGGGACCGGACGTGTCCTGATCGTCGGCTTCGACCAGCGGGGCGGGGACCGGATGCGGATCGGCGGCCAGACCTTCTCGGTCGGCGTGGCGCAGAACGGGGATGCCCTGCTGAGCCTCTCGGGTGGCGGGACGGTCGATCTGGCCGGGATCCGGGCCGAGCAGGTGAACGCGAGCTTCTTCGGGTGACCCGGGTCTGACCCGCAGGCAGGCGAGCGAGACGCCCTTGCCCGCGTCGCAGGCCGGGGCGTCCATGCCTTGGCCGCAGCCGAACTCGGCGCCGCACAGGGTGATCTTGGTCGTGACTTGAGGCCCTGTCCGCCGGTCGCCGGCCCTTCGTACGAACCAGGCGATCGAAAGATCTGCCGTCACATCGCAAGCATTCACATCGAGCGCACTCTTGATCGCAAAGAGTTCGACGGGGCCGCATTTTTGGCCTGCCGCGCCCAAGACGGCCGTCGACACCGGTGGCAGCGGTTGGCCGCGTTGCGGGTACGAACATCGTCGCGTAGGTTTCAGAGTGGTGTCCGTCCGGCGATTCGTAGGATGAACATGTCAGCCGTGGCACGCCCCAGAGCCGATCGTTGAGCGAAGAACCGGACTACCCGTCTCGAGAAACGATTACTCTGGCGACAGCTTGCTCCTACGTGGTGGTGCGCGCGGCATTCCTCTACGCGTCGCATACGAGCGCCCTGGCGAGCCTGGGCAAGCTCGCCCTCCTCCTCCTCATCGAGCTTCCGATCGTCACGCTCCTCGTCGCCTTCGTAGTCAACGGGTTCGTCCTGCACATCGTCGGCGGCCAGTTGCGCCGGCTGAGACCTGGGCGGATCCTGGCAGGCCTATTCGCGCGCAATCGAACCGGACGTGCGGAAGACCTCGAGCATTATCCATCACGCCGACGCGGCAAGCCATCCGGCCAGAAGTCGGATCAGGAGGGCTGAGCGGGCCGAGGGCACAACGAAGCCCGGTCTGCCTCCGCCGCGGTCTAATGGATAACCCATTCGAGCGGTGCGGCATCCTCGGCCTGCCCCTGTATGGTCGGCGAGGCATAGACACGCGCGAATATCCGCGGCCGCGCAGAGGGCAGCATCATGCGCAAGCATGCCGCGAACGGGTCAGCGATCAGCCCCATGGCCGTTGCAGGCGCTGCAACACCTAACCAGAAAGGAGCGACTGACGCTCGACAGATTTTAAGGCTCTAAAGGTTTGCTGGTGCTGCGAGAGAGGATTGAACTCTCGACCTCTTCATTACCAATGAAGTGCTCTACCACTGAGCTACCGCAGCAAGCGGGTCGTTCGGGCGCCGCGTTGGCGTGCCGCCGTCGACGAAGGGGGCTTTAAAGGATCGATCCGGGCTTGGCAATCCGCCCCGCTCAAACAATCCGGCGGGCGGAGCGACTTTTTGAAGAGGCCCGCTCCGAGGCCTCCGAGCGTGGACACCCCAGTCACGTCTTCTTGGTGCCGGCAGGATCCTTGTGCCGCTTCAGGGTCGCCCGGATGATGGCGGCGAGTCCCGGCTCGTTGACCGCTTCGGCGGCCTCCGCAGGGGTAAACCAGCGCAGCTCGCGCTGGTGCTGCTCCGGCCAGCGGCTGAGCTGCTTACGCACCTCGAGCGGGAAGACCTTGACCTGGCACAGCACAGAGTCCCGGTTCTTCAGGCGCTTCTCGTAAAGATAGAAGCCGAGCGGGCGCTTGCCGATCTGTCCGACCAGACCAGCCTCCTCGTAGGCCTCGCGCGCGGCAGCCTCGTAGGGCTTGCGCCCCTTCATCGGCCAGCCTTTCGGAATCACCCAGCGCCGGCTCTCGCGCGAGGTGACGAGCAGAACCGTGGTCTCGCCATCCGGGCCCCGCTGGAACGGAAGCGCGCCGATCTGCCGGCGCGCGGCCCGCTCCTCATCTTCGGCGAGGATCACCATCACGTCACCGGATCGCGCGGGCTGGACGAGGCAGATGAAAAGATCGTCCCACGATTGACAATCCTGCCGTGAGCCAAGGAAGAGCGCCCGTTGTTCATCCTTCCTGTACCAGGCGCGCAGGCGATTCAACCACGCAAGGGCCGTGAGACGCGTCTCGCGTTTTACAATCAGGCGATGCGTCGGGCCTCCGACGGTTCCAGGACCGGCGCCGCGCCGGGGTGGGGCGCGGCACCCGGGACCGGAAGGACCACCGCGCTTCCGGCGCCGACAGCCGGAACGGGCTCCTCGAAGAGCGGAGACGATTTCGGTGCCGATACGGCTACGGGCGGATCGTGAGCATCCGGCTCCGTCGACGGCTCGGACGGACCCGTGAGGGCGTTCGGCGGTTCGCGCCACTCGAAGGCGTCGAGACGACCGGTAACGGGCGAGATTGGTGCCCATGTCTCCGACACGATGCCGTCGGCGATCCACAGGGGATCGCGGGGGGCGTGGGCGGCGCGGGCGAGCCACTCGCGAGCCCGGCCGGAGCCTGCACCGTGTTCGGCCTCCTCGATCCGGGCCATCAGCAGACAGCTGCGCACGGTCGGACGCTCGTTGAGGAGCGGCTTCAGGGCGTCGCGGGCCTGCGGGAAGTCGCGGGCGTCGAGGGCGGCCTGCGCCACCGCGAGGCGCGCCTCCGGGTGCCAGGACGAGAGCTTCGCCAGCGTCTCGGCGCGGGCGAGGCGATCGCGCACGGAGTCACCCGTGCGCAGGCCGAGATAGACCTTGGCGAGATCGGGATGCGGGTTCGCCTTCCAGGCCGCCTCCACGATCTTGGCGGCCTTGCGCAGGTCGCCCCGACGCGCGAGCAACCGACCGGCAATGCCGGCCGCGGGCACGAGGTCGGGCGCGAGCTTCACCGCCTGCGTGGCGCGCTCAAGCGCCGCCTCGGGCTCACCAGCCTCCCGACGCTGGGCCGCCGCCGTGAGCAGAACCGCACGCTGACGGCGCGCGACGCTCTTGTCGAGCAGGCCAAGCGAGCCCCGCCGCTCCACCGTCTCCAGGGCGCCGGCCCAATCGCCATCGGCGCACTGCGCCTCCAGCACCGCCTCGTTCGCCCAGGTGACGCTGGGCGCGAGACGTGCCGCCTCCACCGCGTAGGCGCGGGCGGCCGTCTCGTCCTCGCGACGGCGCGCCTCGACGAAGAGGCCGCGCAGGCCGAGCACCCGCGTCTCCGGATCGTCCACCATGCGCTGGAAGGCGTTCTCGGCGGCTTCCCGATCACCCGAGATCTGCGCGGCCTGCGCCTTCAGCAGGAGCGTCAGCGGCTCGGAACCCAGCAGGCGCTCGGCATCGCTGGCGTGGCGGCGCGCCGCCAGCGGATCACCGGAACCGACCGCCACCATGCCGCGCGAGAGGGCAGTGAAGCCCTTGGCCCGGCGCCGCTCGCGTGAGCCGCGCACCAGCACTTCCGGCAGATCGATGACGCCGCGAACAACCGCCCAGATCAGGCCGATCACGATGGCCGCCACGAGGACCCCCACGAGGGCGATCGCCAGGCTGGTGGCCACTTCGTAGCCGTTCCAGACGATCGTCACGGTGCCGGGCCGATCGGCGATCCAGACCGCTCCGAAGGCGGCGAGGGCGAGAAGGGCCAGAAAGGCGAGGGCACGCCACATCGATCGGGTACTCCTGTGGGCGCCGCCGGGGCGCGCCGCGCGGATGGATAACAGGGTTTCGGGCCGGCGGTGCCGGGGCGCTCGGCCGGCCTAGGGGCCGACCGGGAGGTTCTTGAAGGCGTCGGACAAGAGGCCCCTGGCGGCTTGGGCGGCCGCGTTGCGGGCCTTCAGCTTCTCGCCGAACGCTCCGGCCTCGGCCTTGGCCTCCTGGGGCAGGGCGTCGAACGCCGTGACCGCATCCTGTAGCGCGCCGCGATCGAGTGCTGCCTGAACCTTCGCCACCGGATCCTCGCCGGCCGGCTTGCCCGTGGAGGCGGGCGGCGCGTCAACCCGGCGCACCTGCACGATCGAATCCGCCATGCTGAGGAGCTTCGTCTTGATATCACCGCTCTCGGCGACGCTGCGGGCCTCGGCGGCGCGCCGCGCCGCGACAGCCTTCTCGGCCACTGGACGGAATTCGGCGGCGAGTTGAGCCGTGCTCGGTGCCCCGGCTTCGGCGAAGGGGGCCAGCGCGTCGAGCCGGGCGGTGTCGCCGGTCTCGAGCTTGCGCAGCGTGGCCAGCGGCTCGGCGTAGGGCGCGCCGGTCGCGAGCGCGGTCGCGACGCGATCGGCCGTGACAACCCTGAGCGCCGCCTGCACCGTCGCGGCCTCGGCCCGCTGACCGAGCGCCTTGTCGAGGGCCGCGATCTTCTCGGACTGCTCCTGCTGCACGCGCTCCAGTGCCCGCGTCGTCTCCTGAGCCTGGGTGCGTCCGGCCTCGGCGGCCTGCTGACTCGCCTGGGTAGCCTTCTCCACAGCCTCGGTCGCGCTCTTCACCCGCTCGTCCAGAGCCTGCTGCAGGGTGTCGAGGCGCTGGCCGAGGGTTCTGTCCGCCTCCGCATTCGCGGTGGTGCGGCTCTCGACATCGGCCTGCAGCGCAGCGAGGCGCTGATCGAGACCCTGCTGCGGGGCTGCAGCTTTGTCCTCCAGCGCCTTCACCCGGTCCGGGAGGCCGCCGAGGTTCGGCGCCGCCTGGACGGCTGCCTGACCCTCCGCCTGAGCATCCCTGCCGGGCTCCTCCTGAAGGGCAGACACCCGCTGGTCGAGGCTGTCGAGGCGCGCGACGAGGTCGGCCGGCAGCGACGGCGCGGCACCCTGGGCCGCCTCGGCCGGCGCGCTTCCGGGCTGCCCGGCCTGGGCGAGTGCCTGCTTGGCGGTCGCCTCCGCGGCCTTGACCGCCTCGGGAAGCGGCTTCAGGGCCGCCTCGTTGCCGGCAACGCGCTTATCGAGGGCCGCAAGGGCGTCACGGGGCGCGAGCCCGGCGATGCGCTGTTCAAGCGCCGCGACTCGCCCGTCCTCTCGGGCTGGGAGCACGCCGGCACGGTCGGCGCCGAAGAGCAGGCCGGCGCTGATCACGCCGCCGATCAGGCCGGCGGCCGCCATCGAGCCGAAGCCGGCACCGCCCCGCGCGGGCTCGGGCGCAGCGCTCGCCTTCGGAATTGGGCTCGCGGCGGATGCAGGCTTCGGTCCGTCCTTCGGCGCATCCTTGCCGGGCTCGGCCTTCGCGCCCGCCGCGGCGGTCGCGCCTTTCGGCGGCTCTGCCGTGTCGGGAACGCGCTTCGCCTTCAGGTCGAGGATCGGACCGTCGGTGACGTTGCCGCCGGCCCGGAACGGCTCGGCCTTGCCGGTACCGGGCTTCGCATCCCCAGGATTCGTTGCGGCGGATTTGGCATCTCCCGGCTTGGCATCGGCGGTTTTGGCATCTGCAAGCTTGGCCTCACCCGGTTTGCCGGGCTCGGACCTGATCGTGCCGGGTGCCGTCGGACCGGAGCCGGCAGTTGCGGCCTTCGCAGGCTCGCTTCTCGGCACGCCGATCCCTGGCGCGGAGCCTGCGGGCGTTCCAGGCCGAGCCGGCTCGATGGGGGAAGTCGCAGGCTTCGGCGGCTCAGCCGTTGCCTTAACCACGCCGGGGGCGGTTCCGCCCACGGGTACCGCCCCGGGCTTGCCGGGTTGGGTGGAGGCCGGGCCGGCAGGCTTCACCTCGGTCCTCGGAGCGTCCTTCGCTTCGGGTTTGACCGGCTCTTGCTTCGGCGGATCCGGCTTCGTCGGATCCGGCTTGGCGCCCTGAACAGACTGACCGATGGTGCCGGGCTTGGCCGCATCGGCACCCGTGCCGCTCGCCTTGTCGCCGCCCTTGCCGGGGGCGTTGGCGTTCGGGCGGTTCGCGTCGTTGGATGGTGCCTTCACGGGCCGTCTCTCTCCAGTCTCAGCGGTCTGACCGCCGGGCGGACGCCGCCGCCTCCGGCGCGCCCGGCCGCGCTTGGCCGCCCTCCTATCACCCCGGGCTCGGCGCGCGCGAGCCCTGAAGCGACAGTCGCATGACGGCGTCAGTCCAGACCCGCCAGGAGCTCGTCCTCGCGGGGCCGCGTCGGCACGAAATGGATCGGAATGCCCGCGCCGGCCAGGGGGACGGCCACGTCTTCCGACAGGCAGTAATGTCGGATTGCCCCGAAAGGTTCGGCAAAGCCGGCTTCGCTCGCGAGAGCGAGCGCCCTCTCGGCGCTTCGGCGGGAGTAATGCAGCGCCGCGTCCAAGGACGATTCGATCCCGCCGAGGGCCGCCGCGACGGATCCCGGCAATGTGGCAACCGGCTCCGCCGCGTAAGCCACATGGATGCGCAGGTCGTAGCCCGCCCGCGCGAGCGTCGCGGCGGGCTCGGGTTTGTGCTCGGCGCCCGCGAGATGGAGCAGCGATGCGCCGGGCGGCAGCGTTTCGGTGATCAGGCGGGCAAGAGCAGCGGCGTCTCCCGGGCCCTCCCACACAGGTCCGAGACCGGCGCGAGCACGGCCGAGGCCGCGGCGCGCGCCGGTCTCGG
>NZ_BPQM01000120.1 GCF_022179245.1 Methylobacterium gregans | reverse complement strand
AGGCCCGCCACGAGGAAGCCCACCGCCGCCCCGGGCAGGATCGCGTGGCTCATCGCCTCGCTCATCAGGCTCATGCGCCGCAGCATCAGGAAGACGCCGAGCGGCGGCGCCGAGAGCGAGAGCGCGAGGCAGCCGACCAGCGCCCGGCGCATGAAGCCGAACTCGACGAAGGGGGCGAGAAGGTCGCTCACGCCGCGCTCCCGTGTCGATGACTGGCGTGATCGTGGGCATGAACCGGACCGTGCGCGTGATCGTGCGCGTGATCGTGCCCTTGGCTGCGGCCGTGTCCGTGATCCGGCTGCGCGGGAGCGTGGTCGTGCCCGCGCTCGCACACGCCGGCGGTCTCGTCCCAGGCCTCGGAGAGCCGGGCGGCGCGGGCGAGGTTCTGCGGCGTCAGCACGGACGCGGTCGCCCCCCAGGCCACGGGCTCGCGGGCGATGAGCAGGGTGCGGGGGAAATGCGCCCGCACCTGCGCGAAGTCGTGGAGCGCCGCCACCACCGTGCGGCCCTGCGCGTGCCAGCGCCCGATCAGCCCGACGAGGTCGTCGACGGTGCGGGCGTCGATGCCCGTGAAGGGCTCGTCCAGAAGGATCACGGCGGCGTCCTGCAGGATCAGCCGGGCGAAGAGCACGCGCTGGAACTGCCCGCCGGACAGCGTGCCGATGGCGCGCCCCTCGAAGCCCGCGAGCCCGACCGCGCCGAGGGCGTCGAGCACCGTGCCCCGGCTGCGGCCGAGGCTGCGCCACGCCCCGGCCCGCCGCCACAGCCCCATGCTGGCGAGGTCGAGCACGCTGATCGGGAAGCTGCGGTCGATCTCGTCAGCCTGCGGCAGGTAGGCGAGCGCCGCCCGCGGCACGCCGCGCAGGATCGCGCCGTCGAGGCACGGGATCTCGCCGACGAGTCCCTTGAGCAGGGTCGACTTGCCGGCCCCGTTCGGGCCCACAACCGCCAGCATGTCGCCGGCCGGGATCGTGCCGTCGAGGTGGTGCACCGCCGGGTGCCGGTCGTAGCCGAGGGTGAGCCCGACGAGCCGAATCGCGCCGGGCGGGGCCTGAAGGCCTGGCGGGGGCTGGAGCGGCGCGCTCACGCAGTCGCCCACAGGATGGCGAGCCAGAGCGGCAGGACGAGCCCGGCCGCGAGGGCGAGGCGGATGCCCAGGCCGCTGCGGAACAGCGAGGCGTGGCGGAGGTGCGCGGGTTCGGGGGACACGGGTGCCGTCATGTGTGGGAAAGCCACTCCCGAGGCCGCGGCGGGGCGTGCGACCGCACGCGGTTTGCCGCACAGTGGGGGGCCGCCTATATGGAAGGCTGATACACTGTAACATACGGCGCGTTCAATGCGGGCCCGCACGGCGGCACCGCGCGCGCGGCCGCGTTTTCACCGGGGAACGTCATGCACGGGCACGAGCACGGTGCCGACCCTCACCACCACGCGCACGATTTCGACGTGGTCGCGCGCGCCGAGGACCTGTGCCGGGCGCGCGACCTCCAGTTCACGCGCCTGCGCCGGGACGTGCTGGAAACGGTGGCGGCCGCCCAGGGTCCGCTCGGCGCCTACGACATCGCCGAGCGGCTGAGCGTGCCGGGCCGGCGCGTCGCGGCCGTCTCGGTGTATCGTGCGCTCGATTTCCTGACGGAGCTCGGCCTCGTCCACCGGATCGCGAGCCGCAACGCCTTCGTCTCCTGCGCGCACGAGCACGGCGCCGGGGAGGGGCTGGTCTTTCTGATCTGCCGCACCTGCGGGGGCATCGGCGAGACCACGGCGCGGGAGTTCGAGGCGGGCCTCGACCGCGCCCTCGACCGGGCCGGCTTCAAGCCGGCGAGCCGCATCGTCGAGGTGGAGGGCGAGTGCGGGGCGTGCCGGGAGCGGCAGGTTTAGGACAGCTCATCACCACCGACAGGACGATCCGGCGCACAGGACGCCTGCGGACGAACCTGCGCGCTCGCCCCCTTTGGGGGTGGGGAAGAGGCGGAGACGGCACCGAGACTTCAGAACGCTTGAGCGCGGTCGGCCTCACCCCTCCGGCGGGTAGGGATGCTCCCGCCCCTGCGGATCGGTCACCCGCGTGCCCTCCGGCCCGTCCCGCAGGTAGCCGGGGCCGACTGGCACCTTGCCGTGGCCGCCCGGGATGTCGAGCACGTAGGTCGGCTGGGCAAGGCCCGAGAGGCGGCCGCGCAGTTGCCGCATCAGCGCCTGTCCCTCGGCAATCCCGGTGCGCAGGTGGCCGGTCCCGGGGGCGAGATCGCCGTGGTGCAGGTAGTAGGGCTTCACCCGGCTCTCCACGAAGGCGCGCATCAGGGACTCCAGGCTCGCCGGATCGTCGTTGACCCCGCGCAGCAGGACCGACTGGCTCACCAGAGGGATGCCGGCATCGACCAGCCGCGCCACGGCCGCGCGGGCGGCCTCCGTGAACTCGCGGGCATGGTTCGCGTGGAGCGCCACGAACACCGCGCGCCCGAATTTCCTGAGGCCCTGGACGAGTTCGTCCGTGACCGTCGCCGGGCTCACCACCGGCACGCGGGTGTGCACCCGCATGACCCGGACGTGCGCGATCCGCCCGAGCCGCTCGGCGATCGTCCCGAGGCGCCGGGGCGAGAGCGCGAAGGGGTCGCCGCCCGTCAGCACCACCTCCCAGATCGCCGGGTGCGCGGCGATGTAGGCCAGCGCGCGATCGAGTTCCGCCTCGCTCAGCGTCCCGAGCCCGTCCGGTCCCACCATCTCACGGCGGAAGCAGAAGCGGCAGTAGACCGGGCAGACGTGGAGCGGCTTCAAGAGCACCCGGTCGGGGTAGCGGTGGACGATGCCGGGGACGGGGGCGTGCGCGCCGTCGCCGATCGGGTCGGCGCGCTCCTCGGGCGCCGTCACGGCCTCCTCAGAGGCCGGCACGAACTGGCGGGCGATCGGGTCGGCCGGGTCGGCGGGGTCGATCAGCGCGGCCGTGTCGGGGGTGAGCGAGACGGCGTAGCGCGCCGCCACCGCGGCGAGACCGGGCAGGTCCTCCGCCGCAACGAGGCCGGCGGCGGCTAGATCGTCGAGGCTGCGGAGCGGCCGGCTCATCCGGCGACCGGGGTCCAGAGTACGTCCTCGATCCGCCGGGCGCCGACCGCCAGCATCACCAGCCGGTCGAAGCCTAGCGCGCTGCCCGACGCCTCCGGCATCGCGGCGAGCGCGGAGAGGAAATCCTCGTCAACCGGATAGGTCTCGCCGTAGACCGCCTGCTTCACCGCCATCTCGGCCGCGAAGCGGCGGCGCTGCTCGTCTGGGTCAGTCAACTCGCCGAAGGCGTTCGCGAGCTCGACGCCGCAGCAATAGAGCTCGAACCGCTCGGCGACCCGCGGGTCG
>NZ_BPQM01000119.1 GCF_022179245.1 Methylobacterium gregans | reverse complement strand
CCCGTCGCATTTTTCGGAATCCTTACGGATTCAACCCACGTAGGGCACACCCGTTTCGGCGGGGAACTTCTCCGCCAGCGCCCGGCGAAGCTTCTCCAGAGCGCGGTTCTCGATCTGGCGAACGCGCTCCTTTGAGATACCGAGGCGGTGACCGAGCGCCTCAAGCGTCGCCTGATCCTCGGCCAGACGTCGCTCGCGCAGGATGCGCAGTTCGCGCTCGGACAACACGCCGAGCGCCTGTTGGAGCCAGCCGAGGCGCCGCTCACCGTCAACGGCCGCCGAGACCGTCTCGTCGGGCAGCGCCGCGCCGTCGACCAGGAAATCCATGCGCTCGGAGGAGACCTCGCTGTCCTCGCCCACGGGGGCGTTCAGCGACATGTCGGGGCCGGAGAGGCGAGCATCCATCAGGGCCACGTCCTCGCGGGACACGCCGATGGCAGTGGCGATACGGCGGTGGATCTCGTCGCCGACGCGCTCCTCGGTCGATTGCATCAGCCGGGCGCGCAGGCGGCGCAGGTTGAAGAACAGGGCCTTCTGCGCCGACGAGGTGCCGCCGCGGACGATCGACCAGTTGCGCAGGATGTAGTCCTGGATCGAGGCGCGAATCCACCACGTCGCGTAGGTCGAGAAGCGCACGTCCCGCTCCGGCTCGAAGCGGGCGGCGGCCTCCATCAGGCCGACATGTCCCTCCTGCACGAGGTCGGCCATCGGCAGGCCGTAGTGACGAAAACGCCCCGCCAGGGCGATGACGAGGCGCATGTGGGCGGAGATCAGACGGTGCAGGGCGCGCTCGTCGCGGTTCTCCTTCCAGCGGACCGCCAGACCGCGCTCTTCTTCCCGTGCCAGGAAGGGCGCCTCCATCGCGGTACGAATAAATTGCCGCCGGATACCCGCGATTTCCGCCATCCCCGCCTGCCTCTATTATCGAGTGCTGATGCGGCGCCGCGCCCATGAAGGCGGCACACGCGGCGCCGCCGGGCCGATGCCAGGCATGGCCACAACGGTGCGGTGCACCCGAAGGTTCCGGCAAAAACGCAGCTTCGAACCGCCGATCGCGATAGGATCGGCACGAACGCGGCGCAATCACGCCGCGCGCAGGGCGTCAAGCGAAGGACATCACCGAAATGTGCTTCGAATCCCGAAAGACCAGCCCGAAACAGCGCTGGAGCGCCAAATTTTCGACATGAAAAAGGCCCGACGCATCGCGCCGGGCCTCGAAACACGCGGATCCGCTGCGGCGGGATGCCTCAGGCGGCCTCCTCCTGCAGGTCGTCGCCATCCGTCTCGGTGTCGCTCTCGCCCTCGGCCTCGGCCTTGGCGCGACGGGGGGACTTGGCGAGGCTCTGCTCGATCAGCTTCAACGCCTCGGTCTCGGTGATGCGGTTGACCGAGGAGATCTCGCGCACGACGCGGTCGAGAGCGGCCTCGTAGAGCTGGCGCTCGCTGTAGGACTGCTCGGGCTGTGCCTCGGAGCGGTAGAGGTCGCGCACGACCTCGGTAACGGCCAGCAGGTCGCCCGAGTTGATCTTGGCCTCGTACTCCTGTGCGCGGCGCGACCACATCGTGCGCTTCACGCGGGCACGGCCGGTGAGCACGTCGAGCGCCTTCTTGACCACCTCGGGCTCGGAGAGCTTGCGCATGCCGACGCTGTTGGCCTTCGCGGTGGGCACGCGCAGGACCATCTTGTCCTTCTCGAACGAGACGACGAACAGCTCCAGTTTGAAGCCGGCGACCTCCTGCTCCTCGATCGCGGTGATGCGGCCGACGCCGTGAGCCGGGTACACTACGGCCTCGCCGGTCTTGAAACCCTGGCGGCCTGCCGTCGTCTTCTTGGCTGTCGTCATGCGAGAAGGGCCTCCGAACATCGCGCGGGGATTTTTTATGATCCGCGCCGAACCGTTTCACCCGGGGCGGGACACCCGGCTTCAACCACCGTCCGCCGGTTCGCGCTTGACGCACCGGCAGCTCCCAGGTGCGCCGACGACATGCCAGGGCCAATCGGCCGCGAAGGGAGCGAACCCTCGACGGTCGATCGTCTGCGACCTCGATCCAGAGAATCCGGAACTGCGTTTGTAAGGGCGCGGAGGAAGCACGTCAGGCACGAGCGACGGCAGGCCAATTGTGTATCACAATCGGCACGGCGAATCAAAGCACTGGCGGCTAACGGACGCGCTTCGGCAGCGCCGTCCGGGGAGTTGTGCACGGCGTAGCGCCGTTGTCGCCCGAAGCCCGCGCAGCCCTGCCGCGCAGGGCTCGCATGACATGGCGGGGACGATGACCCGGCGCCGGATACCGGCGCAGCGAGTTCAGTCGCCTGAGCCGGGGTTCGGCGAGAAGTGGGCCTCGAACTTGCCGGTCTTGCCGTCCCACTCCTTGGCGTCTGCCGGCGCGTCTTTCTTCTGGGTGATGTTCGGCCAGGTCTTGGCGTAGTCGGCATTCAGCTTCAGCCAACTCTCGAGGTTGCCCTCGGTGTCGGGCTTGATCGCCTCGGCCGGGCACTCGGGCTCGCAGACGCCGCAGTCGATGCACTCGTCCGGATGGATGACGAGCATGTTCTCGCCCTCGTAGAAGCAGTCCACCGGACAGACTTCCACGCAGTCCATGTACTTGCACTTGATGCAGTTGTCGGTGACGACGTAGGTCATGGGCTGAATTTGGTCCCTGGTCCGCGCGCTCCGCGACAGCGGTGGCGGTGCGCGACGGCGTGTGGCGCGTCTTCTGCCGGACCGGCCGTCGGGCGGTCCGGGCGCGCGCGAATGCTTCTGGAGAGCCCGGAGGGCCCCGTCCGGATGCGTCTAGCGGCTGCCCGGAGGACTGACAAGCGCGCCGGGCCGTCGCGGCGCGGCCCGGCCGCCCCTGTGACCCGCTTACAATGATTCCAGGGAGTGGTCGGGGGACGCGTCCGGGTTGGAATCCCCGGCTGCGTCGGGCGCCGAGAGGTCGGCGTAGAGGCGCCGCGCCTCCGGCGCCGGCCCGCGGCGCTCGCCCAGCGCCAGGATCCGCACGCTCATCGTGGCGTGGGCGGCCGCCACCGTCACCACGTCGCCGACGCAGACACCCTTGGCGGGCGCCTCGGCGCGCTTCCCGTTGATGCGCACGTGGCCGTCGCCGACGAGGCGCGCGGCGAGAGAGCGCGTCCGGGCGAAGCGGGCGAACCAGAGCCACTTGTCGAGCCTGAGCTGGCCCGCCTTCACGGCACGGTCCCGGGCTTCACCGGAGGACGCTCCCCCTCAGGCTCACCGCTTGTCGCCGCCGGATTCGAGCTGCGCCTTCAGGGCCGCGAGCTTGGCGAAGGGCGAATCCGGATCGGGCTGGCGCTCGCGCCGGGGCGGGCGCTGGTCGGGCCGCGGCCCGGCATGGCGCTGATCCTCTCGCCGGTCGTCGCGCCGCTCGGGACGGCCGCCCTCGAACCGCTCGCGGCGGGGTCCACGCTGCTCGTCGCGACCGCGCCGCTCGCCCTCCGGCCGGTCGCCGCGGGGCGGCCTGCCGTCCTGGGCGCCCTGACCGCCCTGGCCGCGGTTCTGGTCGGGACGGCGGTTGCCGTGCGGGCGCTCGCCATGACGTTCACCTTGGCGCTGGTCCGGGCCGACCTCGCGGCCGCGGCCCTGGCCTCCGCGCGGGCGCTGCCGCTGATGGGCGGGGCGCTGATGGCGCTGCAGGTGCCAGACCTCGACGACGGCGGGCTCGGCAGGCTCGGCAGGCTCCGCCTCGGCCTCGGCCTCGGTCAGGGCTTCGCCGGCCGCAACGGCCTCGGCGGGTGCGGCCGCCTCGACGTCCCCCTCACCTGCCGCGGCCTCGTCCGGCGCGCGCTCCGCCTCGCGGGCGGGCTCGGTCTCCGGCGCGGCCTCGGCGGTGGGCTCATCGACCGGCGCGGGCTCCGCCGGCTCGGCGGTCTCGGCGTCGCCGGTCTCCGGGCTGACGGCCTCGGCATCCGGGTTGTCGGCGGGCGCCTCGGCCGGCAGGTCCTCGACGACGGGCTCGGAGGTCGGTTCGGGCGCGGCCTCGGCCTCGGCCTCGTCCGCCCCGGCGGGTGCTTCGGCAGACTCGGTGACGGCCTCATCCTCGGCCTTGGCCACGACGGGCTGGGCCGGGGTAGTCGCGGCGGCGGGCAGAAGCGGCACGGTGATGGCCGGGCCCGGCCGGCTCTCGGCGACGTAGCCCAGCGACTTCAGGATCGAGGCGAAGTCCTCGCCCGAGCAGCCGACCAGCGAGGTCATGCCGACGGTGGCGACGAACCCGTCGTTGTCGGCGGCCCCCGGGGGCGGCGCGCCCGGCGTGGTGCCGGGCCGGTAGGCGACGGCCGGGCGGATCAGGTCGGCCAGCCGCTCCAGAATGTCGACGCGCACCGCCCGCTCGCCGCAGACGCGGAAGCCGGCCGCGCGGTAGAGGCCCTTGGCGATCTCGGGATCGACCTTGATCGAGGTGCGGCCGGAGCCCGCCAGATGCGCGATCTCGTCGAGGCCGCGCTGGTCGAGGCCGCCGTTGCGCAGGGCCCAGAGCTGGGCCGCGAGCGTGCGCGGCGCCGGCTTCAGCAGGGCCGGCAGGAAGATGTGGTAGGCGCCAAAGCGCACGCCGTGGCGGCGCAGCGCCCCGCGTCCGTCCTGATCGAGGGTGCGCATCTCGTGCGCGACCTTGGAGCGCTCCAGCACGCCCAGGGCCTCGACCACCTGGTAGCCGATGCCCTTGGCGAGTCCCGTGAGGTCGGCGGCGGTCTCGATCTCCATCAGCGGCCCGAGCAGGCGCACCACGTAGGCGCGCAGCCACGCGTTGAGGCGCACCTCGACCTTCTCGCGGGCGGGGCCGGCGAGGCTGTCGTCGGCGAGCAGGCGGATCTGGGGGCTGAAGAGCTTGTCGCCGGGAGCGAGCTTGGCGACCGGCGCGCCGGTCCAGCGGATGGTGCCGTCGTGCGCGAGGACGAGCGAGGCGTCGGCCGCGGCCGAGAAGCGCTCGGCCCGAGCCTCGATCTCGCCGCCGAGCGCCTTCTCGGCTGCGCTCCTCAGGGTCTTGGCCTCCTGGCCCTCGGCGCTGGCATCCGGCACGAACAGGAATCCGTGCAGGTGGCCGACATGCTGACCCTCGACGGTGACGTCACCGTCGGCGGTGATCTGGGCTTCGAGCATCGTGTTCTCTCTCAAGCGCCGCATCAGGACGCTGGTGCGCCTGTCCACGAAGCGGCTCGCGAGGCGCTCGTGCAGGGCGTCGGACAGCCTGTCCTCTACCCGACGCGTCTCGCCCTGCCAATGTTCTGGGTCGCGCAGCCAGTCGGGCCGATTCGCAACGAATGTCCAGGTCCGCCCCTGCGCGATCCGGCGCGACAGGGTCTCGATGTCGCCGTCCGTCCGGTCGATCATCGCGACGTGCTCGGCAAACCACTCGTCGGGGATGCGGCCGGCCATTCCGCGCATCAGGAAGCGGTAGAGCTGGGCCACGAGGTCGGCGTGGGTCTGGGGATGGACCTTGCGGTAGTCCGGCACGCCGCAGACGTCCCAGAGGCGGCGCACCGCGGCCGGGCGGCTCGCCAAGTCCCGGATGTCGTCCTCTTTCATCAGGATCTCGAGCGCCTGCTGGTCCTCGCCCATCGGCGCGCGGGTCAGCCCCTGCTCGTGCGGGTGCTCGTCGAGGCTCGCCTGGAGCGCCTCCAGCGAGTCGAAGACGAGGTCGGGGTTGCGCCACTGCAGGATGCGCACCGGGTCGAAATCGTGGCTCTCCAGGCGCTCGACCAGTTCCTGCTCGAAGGGCGGGCAGCGGCCCGTGGAGCCGAAGGTGCCATCCGAGGTGTGGCGGCCAGCGCGCCCCGCGATCTGGCCCATCTCGGCGGGCGTCAGCTTGCGGAAGCGGGTGCCGTCGTACTTCCAGTTCGCCGCAAACGCCACGTGGTCAACGTCGAGGTTGAGGCCCATGCCGACCGCGTCGGTGGCCACTAGGTAGTCGACGTCGCCCGACTGGTAGAGCTCGACCTGGGAATTGCGGGTGCGCGGCGAGAGCGCGCCCAGCACCACCGCGGCGCCGCCGCGCTGGCGCCGGATCAGCTCGGCGATGGCGTAGACCTCCTCGGCCGAGAAGGCGACGATGGCCGAGCGGCGCGGCAGGCGGCCGATCTTCTTCTCGCCCGCGAAGGTCAGCTGCGACAGGCGCGGGCGCGTGGTGGTATGGACGTTCGGGATCAGCGAGCGGACCAGCGGCTCCACCGTGCCGGAGCCGATCAGCAGGGTCTCCTCGCGGCCGCGCTGGTAGAGCAGGCGGTCGGTGAAGACGTGACCGCGGTCCATGTCGGCGCCGAGCTGGATCTCGTCGATGGCCACGAACGCCACGTCGAGATCGCGCGGCATCGCCTCGATGGTGCAGATCCAGTAGCGCGGCCGATCCGGCTTGATCTTCTCCTCGCCGGTGACGAGGGCGACCTTCTCGGGGCCCACCTTGGCGACGACCCGGAGATAGACCTCCCGGGCAAGCAGCCGCAGCGGCAGACCGATCATCCCGGTCGGGTGCTGGAGCATCCGCTCGATGGCCAGATGCGTCTTGCCGGTGTTGGTGGGGCCGAGCACCGCCGTGACGCCGCGCGCGCGGGCCTGCGGTGGGAGGGAGCGGCGGGACATCGAGGAGAGGGCCAAGGAGCGGGCAATGTCCCTTCGGCGCGGACGGCCGGTGCGGAGGGCTTGAGGCCACGCGCCACGGCGGCGCGGCCCTCGGACGATCCCGTGCGCTGCGCCCGTCGCCGGAGCGCGGAGGGATCAGGGTCCCCGCCGGAACCGACCCTCATATGGGGTGCCCAGCCCCGGCGCGCCACCACCGTACGGATCCGCTCCGAGGCCCGGCACGCCGTAGACGTCGACGCGCACGTCCGGGCGCGGCCCGTCGAGGTCGGCGCAGAGGGTGTCGGGCACGGCCACCAGCGGCCCGCGGCGGCGCGGGCGCCCCTCGCTCACCTCGGCCGATGAATAGGCATTCCCCCCGCAGGAGCTGCCGGCCTCCAGCGGCTGCGCGACGGCCGGGAGGCCGGCGAGGAGCAGGAGGCAGGCCGCGGCGGGGACGTGGCGCACGGGTCTAGCGCGCGTCGAGGCTCGCGACCGAGCCGGTCTGGGCGGGGGCCGCACCGGTCGCCGCGACAGGGGCCTCGGCAACGGCGCCGGCGCGGGTCCAGCGGGTCGCCTCGATGATGTTGGTGCCGATGGTGGTGCGGACCGAGATCCGCAGCGGCACGAGGACCCGCGTGCCCTCGACCGGCGCGAGCCAGACCGACATGTCGCGGTTCTCCTCCATGAAGCGCACGCCCGGCCGGTCGGGCCGGTGGCCGGCGACCGCCTGGTAGCGGGCGTTGCAGACGAGGACCGGGCCGGCATAGCCGGGCTTCTCGACCGCGCGGGTCTCCGCGTAGCTCAGCACCACGTTGAAGCGGGTCGCGCCGTCGAAGACCGGCAGCGTGCGGTTGCAGTTCTCCGGGTCGGTCGGCTCGCCACGGGCATGGGCCGGCATCACCAGCGCGCTCACCGGGTCCATGATGCCGCGCTTGTTGGCCGCCGTGATCGGCACCCGGTCCTCCATGTCGAGGAGCGGCGGGATCACCTCGGACTGGGTGACGTTGCCGGAGCGGAGCGCCATGCGCACCGCGATGCCCGCATTGGCCGTGCGGGTGGCGATCGCGAAGGTGTTGGGCTGCGGGCTCGCCGCGAAGGTACCGGACGCTTGGGCCGAGCCCTGGCCGCCCGTGATGGCGCCGACGAGGCCGGTGAGCACGGCCGAGACGTCGGCACGGTAGCGCTGGCCCTCGAAGGAGCCGGCAAGGCGCGCCGTGCCGATCGGCAGGCCCGCGAGGTTGATGCCGTAATCGACCGCGAGCGTGGCGGGCGCCGCAGCGCGATGGCGCCGGGGCGCGGCCTCGGGCGACGTGACGGCGGCAGCACCGACGAGGCCCGCGCCGACGAAGCCGGAGAGGAGAAACTGCCCGGCACGGCGGGCCGGCGCGGAGCGGAGGGCTTGCGCGAACATGGTCCGGATTCGATCCTCGACGCTCGCCCGGACAGGTCCGGCGAGATCCGATTTATCCCCAGCCCATGGTTAACAGACCGTTGGGGATGTGCCAGCACCCGGTAGAGCACAGGAGAGTGCTCGTGCTCGATGCCTGCAGAGCGCGGCGTTTTGCAACGTCGCTCCCGCACGAGGGCCGGCAGCTTGCGAGGCCGGTAGGTCTCAGCGTAGCCGGCTCTCGGGCGGCGTGAAGGGGCGAACAGCCTTCCAGAAGCCGACGAGCGAGAGCAGGCCGAACCACGACCCCAGAATGGCTACGCTTGCTCCGCGCCAGAACGGGGTGAGATCGTCCAGGTAACGCAGCTTCGAAACCGTGCGCTTCCATGAAGGATCGGCGACCTGAGGAGCGTACCACAGCATGAAGAGCGCGGCGCACAGAGCCACCGCGCCATAGCCCGCGATCTTCAAGCGATCCCGGATTGTCGGCGGTTCGAGATCAGGTACGAGCAGAGGCATGGCGGGGAGATCCTACGGAAGCCTAGCACGACCGGGCAGCGGGTAGAGCCAGCTTTCGAGGCCAGGACCGTTCGTCAGCCACAGGCCTGTGCGATCGACCGTTCGAGTTTGCGATCCCGAGCCTGCCTTTCGGTATCGGTCGATCGGCAGGCGGAGCTTTCGGCTCCGTGTCCACCTTGACGAAAGCCGCCCGCCTCCCCTATAGGCTCGCGCCTTCTACAGGACTCCGATGGACCTGGAATCACGCTTGGGCGTGGCCCGCGGCGCGCGCGCCGTGCGGTCATTGAGGTCCGAGTACTGACCGCCCACGGAACGATACGGGATAGATTGAAGCCATGGCGCGCCGCTGCGAACTCACCGGCAAGGCCGTTCAGGTCGGCCACCTCGTGAGCCACTCGAACCGCAAGACCAAGACCCGGTTCCTGCCGAACCTCTGCAACGTCACCCTGCAGTCCGACGCGCTCAACAAGAGCGTCCGCCTGCGCATCACCGCCCACGCACTGCGCTCGGTCGAGCACCGCGGCGGCCTCGACGCCTTCCTGATCAAGGCCGGCGAGTCGGACCTGTCGCAGACGGCCAAGCTCCTGAAGCGCGAGATCCACAAGAAGCTCGCGGAGACCGAGACCCAGGCTGCCGCCTGAGCCGCACCGCCTCTCCGGCATCAGGAAGGCGTCGAGGCCGCCGCGGTGCTCGACCGAGCGCAGTGCGTGGGCGGTGATGCGCAGGCGGACG
>NZ_BPQM01000118.1 GCF_022179245.1 Methylobacterium gregans | reverse complement strand
GACATCTACGGACGCTGAAGAACGCATCCCGGGGCACCCGAATGACCTCGCCGCCGGCCTCGCCTGCCGGGCGCGGGGCGCCGCCGCCCGTCGCGCGGGGCTTGTAGGCATGAAAGCTGCCTTCCCCGGCACGACGGAGCGGATCCGCTTTCATCCGCTCCGAATCCTATACTCCGGTCCGGTTTCAGTCGGCTGAACTGGTTGTCCGGCGCACCAGCTTGCCGGAAACCACTGCCATCCGACACATCAACCGTGCGGCCGGATGCGGCGGGCGTGGTGAGACAAGAGGGGACCGAGAGGATGCCGAAGGGATCCGACCTGCTCGTGCGAGCGCTTGAGAACGAGGGCGTTGACCGCGTCTTCGGCATCCCGGGCGAGGAGAACCTCGACATCGTCGAGAGCTTGCGCACCTCCAAGATCGAGCTCGTGCTGACCCGCCACGAGCAGGCCGCCGCCTTCATGGCCGCGACCTACGGGCGGCTGACCGGCAAGCCGGGCGTGTGCCTGGCCACCCTCGGCCCGGGCGCGCTCAACTTCTCCACCGGCGCCGCCTACGCGCATCTGGGCGCCATGCCGATGATCATCATCACCGGCCAGAAGGGCATCCTCTCCTCGCGCCAGGCCCGCTTCCAGATCGTCGACGTGATCGCCTCGATGCGGCCGATCACCAAGATGGCCCGCCAGATCGTCTCCGCCTCCTCCATCCCCACCATCGTGCGCGACGCCTTCCGGGTCGCCGCCGAGGAGCGTCCCGGCCCGGTCCTGCTGGAGCTGCCCGAGGACATCGCGGCCGAAGAGGCCGAGTCCTACACCGTGCCGACGCATCCGATCGACATCCCGGTCGCCCACCCGAAGGCCATCGAGCGCGCCGCCGAGATGATCCTGGCCGCCAAGCGCCCGCTGGTGATGCTGGGCGCCGCCGCCTCCCGCCCGCGCTCCACGAGCGACCTCGGCGGCTTCGTGCAGCGCACCCGGATCCCCTTCTTCACCACCCAGATGGGCAAGGGCACGGTCGCGCACGGCTCGGACCTCTACATGGGCACCGCCGCGCTCTCCGAGCGCGACTACGTGCACGAGGCGATCGACGCGGCCGACCTGATCATCGCCATCGGCCACGACACGGTTGAGAAGCCGCCCTTCTTCATGGGCCAGGCGAACCAGAAGGTCCTGCACATCAGCTACATGCCGGCCAACGTCGAGCAGGTCTACTATCCGGACGCCGAGGTGGTGGGCGATCTCGGCCCCACCCTGAAGCTGCTGGCCGACCGGCTCGAGGGCCAGTTGCCGAACGCGGGCGCGCTGCTCTCGATCCGCGAGCACATCCTCGACCGGATCATGGACCGGGCCGACGAGGCCCGCTTCCCCGTGACCCCGCAGCGGCTGGTGCGCGACGTGCGCCGGGTCATCCCGGAGGACGGGATCGTGTGTCTCGACAACGGGATGTACAAGATCTGGTTCGCGCGCAACTACCGCACCTACGTCGCCAACACGCTGCTGCTCGACAACGCGCTGGCCACGATGGGGGCGGGCCTGCCCTCGGCCATGATGGCGGCGCTGCTCTACCCGAACCGCCGCGTCATGGCGGTGTGCGGCGACGGCGGCTTCATGATGAACAGCCAGGAGATGGAGACCGCGGTGCGCCTCGGCCTCAACCTCGTGGTGCTGATCCTGGACGATTCGGCCTACGGCATGATCCGCTGGAAGCAGGCGGTGGACGCGTTCCCGGATTACGGCATGACCTTCAAGAACCCGGACTTCGTGAAGTACGCCGAATCCTACGGCGCCACCGGCCACCGGGTCGGCGCGGTCGAGGATCTGGGGCCGACGCTGGAGCGGGCCTTCCAGGCAGGCGGGGTGCACCTCGTGGCGGTGCCGATCGACTACTCGGAGAACACCCGCGTGCTCGTCAACGAGCTGCGCGAGAAGGTGAAGCCGTCGCACCCCGAGGCGACCGCCTGACGGCAAAGCGCCCGAGGCCGCTGACATCCCCGCGCGCCCCGGCGCGCGGGCCCGACGTCGAACCCGAGAACGGACACGCCGCCATGAAGCCCTTCACCTTCCAGACCACGCCGAACGTGCTGTTCGAGGCCGGCGCCTCCAAGAAGCTGCCCGAGATCGTGGCCGGGCTGAAGGCGAAGCGGGTGCTGCTGGTGACCGACCGCGGCGTGCGGGATGCGGGGCTCACCGCCGCGGCCGAGACAGCGCTGGCCGGGGCGGGCGTGCAGATCGACGTGTACGACGACGTGAAGGCCGACCCGCCGGCCGGCATCATCGAGGCGGCCGCCGCCAAGGCCCGCGAGGCCGGCACCGACCTCGTGCTCTCCATCGGCGGCGGCTCGGCCCTCGATACGGCCAAGCTGGTGGCCTACCTCGCCAAGTCCGACGAGCGCCTCGACGACATCTACGGCGTCGGCCTGGCACTCGGCGAGCGCCTGCCCCTGATCCTCGTGCCCACCACCGCCGGCACCGGCTCCGAGGTGACGCCGATCTCGATCGTCACCACCCCGACCACCGAGAAGAAGGGCGTGGTCTCCCACAAGCTCCTACCCGACTGGGCGGTGCTCGACCCCGAGCTGACCCTGGGGCTGCCGGCCCACGTCACCGCGGCGACCGGCATCGACGCGATGGTGCACGCCATCGAGGCCTTCACCAGCAAGAACAAGAAGAACCCGATCTCGGACCAGCTCGCCAAGCAGGCGCTGGCGCTGCTCTCAGGCCATATCCGCACCGCCTGCTCAGAGCCGAAGAACCTCGAGGCGCGCTCCGGCATGCTGCTCGGCTCGATGCTGGCCGGCATGGCCTTCGCCAACGCGCCGGTCGCGGCCGTGCACGCGCTGGCCTACCCCATCGGGGCGATCTTCCACGTGCCGCACGGGCTCTCGAACGCCCTCGTGCTGATGGGCGTGATGCGGTTCAACCTCTCCCACGCGCAGGGGCTCTACGCCGAGCTCGCGCCGATCCTCGACCCGGAGGCGATCAACCTGCCGGAGGACGCGGCCGCCGCCCGCTTCGTGGAGAGCCTCGCGGCGATCTGCCGGGACTGCAAGGTGCCGTCCTCGCTCGCCGAGGTCGGTGTGAAGCAGGACGACCTGGAGCGGCTGGCCACCGACGCGATGAAGCAGACCCGCCTCCTCGTGAACAACCCGCGCGAGGTCACCCACCAGGACGCCTACGCGATCTACGCCGAGGCGCTCGACGGCAAGGTGCAGCAGGCGGCCTGAGGTGGTCTGATCCCGCCGGGCCCGGACGCCCGGCGGCGCACGGTTCGGGACAGGGAGGCGGCGTCGATGGATCCCTTCGAGAGCGTGAAGGCGGTGGCGGAGCTGTGGGGGCGGGGCGCCCGCTCCTTCGCCGAGGCGCAGGCCAACATGATGGGCGCCTTCGCGGCCGGCCCCGCTCTCGCGGCGGACACCGAGGCGGCGCAGAAGGCCCAGGCCGCCTACGCGCGCGCCTGGGCCGACGCGCAGGCGGTCGCCACGAGCTTCACCACGAGCCTTCAGGACAAGGAGGGCCAGGATCCGGTCGCGGCCGAGGTGCTCGCCAAGGTGTTCGACCCGCGCGGCTGGCTCTCGGCGACCAGCGAGGTCGACGCCGCGCTCAGCCGCATGGCCGAGGGGCCGCAATTCGCCGACCTGTTCCAGGTCGAGCGCAAGGTCGCCGCGCTCACCGCGGCCTGGACGGCGCTCCGGCGGCGCAACCTCGAGCACAACACCCTGATGCTTGAGGCCTGGACGCGGGCCACCGGCGCCTTCTCGCAGGCGGTGAACGCGAAGGCCGAGGCCGGCAAGCCGCTCGAATCGGCCCGCGACCTGATGGCGCTCTGGATCGAGACGGCCAACGACGTGCTGGTCGAGACGCAGCGCTCCGAGGCCTTCCTGAGGAGCCAGCGGGACTCGCTGAAGGCGGCCACCGACCTGCGCCTCGCGCAGGGGGAGCTGGCCGAGTTCTACAGCCGGATGTTCGGCTACCCGACCCGCTCCGAGCTCGACGACCTGCACAAGACCGTCACCGAACTGCGCCGGGAGCTGCGGGCGCTCAAGCGCGCGCGGCGCACCGGCCGGATGGAGGCCTCCGCGTGAGCAGCAGCCGCCCCACCATCACGCCCGCCGACGCCGTGGCGGAAGCCTCCGCGCTCGGCCGCCGCCTCGCCGAGGGCGCCAAGCTCTTCGGCGAGATCCGCGACGCCGACGTGCAGATCGCCACCACGCCGAAGGACCTCGTCTGGAGCCAGGATAAGGTCTCGCTCTACCGCTACCGCCCGCTCGCCGAGTCCAAGGGCCTGCCCCCGGTGCTGATCGTCTACGGACTGATCGGCCGCTACACGATGGCGGACCTGCAGGAGGACCGCTCGCTGGTGCGCAACCTCCTGAACCTCGGCCTCGACCTCTGGGTGGTCGACTGGGGCAATCCAGGCCGGGCCGAGCGCTTCGTCACCATCGACGACTACGTCGACGGCTATCTCGCCGAGTGCGTCGGCGAGATCCAGGAGCGCACGAACCGCGAGAAGGTCAACCTGCTCGGCATCTGCGAGGGCGGCGTCTTCACCACCTGCTACGCGGCGCTCAACCCCGATCAGGTCAACGCGATGGTGCTCACCATCACGCCGATCGACTTCCACGCCGACCAGGTCGAGAACCGCCCGGGCCACGGCTTCATCAATCTCTGGGCGCGCTCGCTCGCGCCCGAGGACGTCGACCGGCTGATCGAGTCGCAGGGGTCGCTGCCTGGCGCCTTCATGGGTTCGGTCTTCTCGATGATGACGCCGATGCGGACGCTGACGAAGTACAACCTCGACTTGCTCGACGCGCTCGCCGACAAGAAGAAGTTCCTCAACTTCCTGCGCATGGAGAAGTGGATCGCCGACCGGCCGGACCATCCGGGCGAGGCGGCCAAGCAGTGGCTGAAGGACCTCTACCAGGAGAACAAGCTGGTCGAGAGCCGCTTCGAGCTGTCGGGCCGCACGGTGAAGCTCAGCCAGATCACCTGCCCGGTGCTCAACGTCTTCGCCCAGGACGACCACATCATCCCGCCCGCCACCTCGCGGGCGCTCGGCGCCAAGGTCGGCACGCAGGACTACACGGAGCTCGGCCTGCCCGGCGGGCATGTCGGCGTCTTCGTCGGCGGGAAGGCGCAGGCGCTGCTCGGCTCCGGCATCGCCGATTGGCTGAGCGCGCGCGGCTGACGACGGGAGGGGCGACACGATGGGCAGCCTGAAGAACAAGATCGTCAGCGCCGACGAGGCCGCGGCGATCATCCACGACGGCGACATGGTGGCGGTATCGGGCTTCGTCGGCATCGGCACGCCGGACGAGCTGATCCTGGCGCTGGCCCGCCGCTTCGAGGCGACGGGCGCGCCGCGCGATCTCGGGCTGATGTTCGCGGCCGCCCCCGGCGACGGCAAGGAGCGGGGGCTGAACCGGCTGGCCCTGCCGGGCCTCGTGCGGCGGGTCGTCGGAGGGCACTGGTCGCTGGTGCCGAAGCTCGGTGCCATGGCGGTCGAGGGCGAGATCGAGGCCTACAACCTGCCGCTCGGCGTGGTCTCGCACCTTTACCGCGAGATTGCCGCGCACACACCCGGCCACATCACCAAGGTCGGGCTCAACACCTTCGTGGACCCGCGGCTGGAGGGCGGCAAGCTCAACGCGCGGACCACCGAGGACCTCGTCAACGTGGTCGAACTCGGCGGCGAGCCCTGGCTGCACTACCGGGCCTTCCCCGTCCACGTCGCGCTGATCCGCGGCACCACGGCGGATCCGGCCGGCAACATCACGATGGAGCGCGAGGCGCTCACCCTCGACAACCTCGCGGCCGCGATGGCCGCCAAGAACTCGGGCGGCTTCGTGATCGCCCAGGTGGAGCGGCTGGCCGAGACCGGCTCGCTCAACCCGCGCGAGGTCCAGATCCCGGGCGTGCTGGTCGATTGCGTGGTGCTGAGCCAGCCGGAGAACCACCGCCAGACCTATGGCACCGCCTACAACCACGCCTATACGGGCCGCCAGCGCGTGCCGCTGGACCGGATCGCGCCGATCGGACTCGACGAGCGCAAGGTGATCGCCCGGCGCTGCGCCTTCGAGCTGCCGCCCGGCGGCGTCGTCAATCTCGGCATCGGCATGCCGGAGGGCGTGGCCGCGGTGGCCGCCGAGGAGCGGGTGCTGCGCTACCTGACGCTCACGGCCGAGCCCGGCGTGATCGGCGGCTTGCCCCAGGGCGGGCTCGATTTCGGCGCCGCGCTGAACCCCGCGGCGGTGCTGCACCAGAACCAGCAATTCGACTTCTATGACGGCGGCGGCCTCGACCTCGCCTGCTTGGGCCTCGCCCAGTGCGACGGCCAAGGCAACGTCAACGTCAGCCGCTTCGGCAAGCGGCTCGCGGGCGCGGGCGGCTTCATCAACATCTCGCAGAACGCCAAGAGCCTCGTCTTCGCCGGCACCTTCACGGCGGGCGGCCTGGAGATCGCCATCGACGACGGGCAGCTGCGCATCGTGCAGGAGGGGCGCTCGCGTAAGTTCATCGACGCGGTGGAGCAGGTGACCTTCTCGGGAGGCTTCGCGGCCGAGCGCGGGCAGCCGGTGCTCTACGTGACGGAGCGCTGCGTCTTCCGGCGCACGCGGGCCGGTATGGAGCTGGTCGAGGTGGCGCCCGGCATCGACATCGAGCGGGACATCCTCGCCCATATGGGCTTCGCGCCGATCGTCCAGAACCCGAAGCCGATGGATCCGCGCCTGTTCCGCGAGGGCGTGATGGGGCTGGAGCCCTGGCTGCTCGGCCTCTCTCTTGCAGAGCGCATCAGCTACGATCCGGAGCGCAACATCCTGTTCTCGAACCTCGAAGGCTTCCAGGTCCGCACGGTCGACGACGTGGAGCTGGTGCGCCGCGAGTACGAGCGCGCCTGCCAGGAGATCGGTCGCAAGGTCCATCTCGTGGCGAATTACGACGGGTTCGAGTGCGACCCGACCGTGAGCGACGCCTATTTCTCGACCATCGCGTATCTGGAGAACCGCTACTACGCGACTGCGGCCCGTTACACCACGAGCGCCTTCATGCGGCTGAAGCTCGGCGCCTCGCTGGCAAGTCGCGATCTGGCGCCCCACGTGTTCGAGACAAAAGCAGAGGCACAGGCGAGGAACACGGCCCAAAGCGTGCCCATCAAGCCGCGGCCTGCCACGCCGCAGCCTCCTAAGGAACCACAGAATGCCTGAGACCGAGACCCTGTCCCTGAAGGACCCGAGCCTGCTCGTCGATGCCTGCCTGATCGGCGGCGAATGGTCGAAGAGCGGCGCGGGCTCGATCGAGGTGACGAACCCCGCAACCGGCGCCGTCGTCGCGCGCGTTCCCAATATGGGCGCCGAGGAGACGCGCCGGGCGATCGAAGCGGCCCACGCCGCCTACCCGGCCTGGCGGGGCAGGACGGCCGCCGAGCGCGCCACCCTGCTCAAGAAGCTCGCGGCGCTGATCCTGGAGAACCAGGAGGATCTCGCCCGCATCCTCACCGCCGAGCAGGGCAAGTCGCTCGCCGAGGCCCGCGCCGAGGTCGGCATGTCGGCGGGCTACGTCACGTGGTTCGCCGAAGAGGCGCGGCGCGTCTACGGCGACGTCATCCCCTCGCCCTGGCCGAACCGGCGCATCCTCGTCACCAAGGAGCCGGTCGGCGTGGTCGCGGCGATCACGCCCTGGAACTTCCCCTCCTCGATGATCGCCCGCAAGCTCGCGCCCGCGCTCGCGGCCGGCTGCCCGATCGTGATCAAGCCCGCAACCCAGACCCCGCTCTCGGGCTTGGTCTGGGGCCTGCTCTGCGAGCGCGCCGGCATCCCGGCGGGCCTCGTCTCGATCGTTACCGGCTCGGCCCGGGCGATCGGCGGGGAGCTTACCGGCAACCCGCTGGTGAAGAAGGTCACGTTCACCGGTTCGACCGAGATCGGCAAGCTCCTGATGAGCCAGGCCGCCGGCACGGTGAAGAAGGTCTCGATGGAGCTGGGCGGCAACGCGCCCTTCATCGTCTTCGACGACGCCGATCTCGACCGGGCGGTCGAGGGGGCGATGCTGGCCAAGTACCGCAACTCCGGCCAGACCTGCATCTGTACCAACCGGGTGCTGGTGCAGGACGGCATCTACGACGCCTTCGCGGAGAAGATGGCGGCGGCGGCCAAGGCCCTGAAGGTCGGCAACGGCGCCGAGGAGGGCGTGGTGCAGGGCCCGCTCATCGACCACGCCGCGGTCGAGAAGATCGAGGCGCATATCCGCGACGCCACCGCCAAGGGCGCCCGGGTGATCGCGGGCGGCCGGCGCCACGCGCTGGGCGGCTCGTTCTTCGAGCCGACGGTGCTGGTCGACGTGGTGCCGGGCATGGATGTGGCCAAGGAGGAGACCTTCGGGCCGCTGGCGCCGCTCTTCCGCTTCCGCGACGAGGCGGAGGCGATCGCGATGGCCAACGACACGGAGTTCGGTCTGGCCTGCTACTTCTACACGCGCGATCTGGGTCGCACCTTCCGCGTTTCGGAGGCGCTGGAATACGGCATGGTGGGCGTCAACGAGGGCATCATCACCACGGAGGTGGCGCCCTTCGGCGGGGTGAAGGAGTCGGGTGTCGGCCGCGAGGGCGGCTACCAGGGCATCGAGGACTACCTGAACACCAAGTACGTCTGCGTCGGCGGTCTCGGCGCCTGAACGAGCGCGGGAGAGTGCCCCTCTCCCGCGTTCCCCGCCGCATCCTCTCGGCTCCGGCGCCATCCTGCGGCCGGACGGCCGCACGATCCGGACAGTGGAGCGCCGGTGGAGGCGCGGCTCGCGTTGGTCCGCAGCGGCGAAGCCGTTGGCCGGTCGTGCGTCCGCCAACCCGCAGGGGCGCCGCGATCGAGCCTGTGACGTTCGGGCCGTCGGCGGGCCTGCGTCCGCCCTTTCCATCGATCGGGCCGAGCGGGTATGACCCATCGCACGGGTCGCAGACCTCGCGGTCGACTGGGGCATGCTGCCGATGGTGCGCTTGAACGAGATCCGCATCGGCGAGGT
>NZ_BPQM01000117.1 GCF_022179245.1 Methylobacterium gregans | reverse complement strand
ACTGGCTGCTCCTGGCCACCGACCGCATCGACGGCAGCGAGATCGTGATGACCCACGAGGCGCTCGCCCAGGTGCTGGGCACCCACCGCCCCGGCATCACCGTCGCGCTGCACGAGCTCGAGCGGGCCGAGATGATCGCCACCCGCCGCGGCCAGATCACCGTGACCGACCGCCCACGCCTGATCCGCGCCGCAGGAGAGAGCTACGGCCTCGCCGAGGCCGAGTACAAACGCCTCATCGGACCCTTCGCCCCGGCCTCCGGCGCGTCCGGTAGCCGCTATCGCCCGAACCTATGACAAATGCCCGGATGCGCGGCAGGATCGCCGCCCTGGCTTCGGCAAACGGATCCGCGTCGCCCGACGAGCGCTCGGCCGATCCCCCCGCGCGAACCTGAGATCGTGCCGATCGCGTGGCATGCGCATCGCACGTGATGAGACCCTCTCGCTGCCGCGCAGGCCGCGATGGTCGTGTTCCAGCATCAGGTGAGAACTGCGCCAACCTCCCCGCGGAGTACCACCTTTTTTCAGCTCGTTTTCTCACAAACCTGCGCAATAAAGAGGCAGATGAACAGTTATTTGTGTGCTCGATTCGACCAGTCGAACAGGAAGTCCTGATCTGGCCGGAGGACTTTCTGTGCGATCCAGGCATTCGATCCATGGCACTGCCATCACTCATGGGACAATGACGATGCATCGCCGGCAGAAGATCAAATGTCGAATTATATCCAACGACTCTTTCGTCGAAAGAGGCATCATGTCCGTCTTGATGTCGGCCGGACATGAGATCTTAAGACCCGACGAAAGCGAAGGTGATAGAGATTGTGAGGTCGCTCTCTTATGTTTCGATCGACAGAATCGCACCTCGCACGCGGATCTCTGTGCTTCTTTATCTCATCAGTGCAAGCTCGTCGTTCTTGCACAGCCTCACGACAGGGATGCCTTACCCCCGCAGACACTCGCCGGCGCTGCAGCCGTGCTCGACCGCAGCGTCTCACAACAAAAGCTGCTCGTGACGCTCGATGCCGTGATGATGGGGGCGGTCGTGCGCGATGCCGCCTTCTTCCGCCCCAACCGAGAACCGAGCGATATCGTGTTCCCGGTGGCGTCGGCCCGCTCTCGTCTGCCCGTCAAGCTCCCAGCTCCCTCTGGATCGGACACGTTCGTCTGCCCCTTCTCCTTGCGAGAGCAGGAAATTCTCTCCGTGCTCGCCGAGGGCGTATCGAACAAGCACATCGCGCGCAAGTTCGACATCGCCGAGTCGACCGTCAAAGTTCACGTCAAACACATCCTGCGGAAGCTCAACATGAACAACCGCACGCAGGCCGCGATTTGGGCCAAGAGTTACAGACCAATTCCGGTCTGATGGCGCCACGACGAAGGGGAGCACGATCAATGACGGTCTTGGTGACGGGCGGTGCCGGCTATATCGGCAGCCACATGGTGCTCGCCCTCCTCGATGCGGGAGAGGAGGTGGTGGTCCTCGACGATCTGTCGACCGGCTTCCATTGGGCGCTGCCCCCCGAAGTCCCGTTCGTGCGGGGCGACATCGCTGATAAGGCACTGGTGCAGCGGATCGTTCGCGAGCACGGCGCGCGATCCCTGGCCCATTTCGCGGCCAAGATCGTGGTGCCCGACTCCGTCGCGGATCCGCTCGGATACTATCTGTCCAACACCGTGAAGTCGCGTGCGCTGATCGAGGCGGCCGTGGGGGCGGGAATCGAGCACATCATCTTCTCGTCGACTGCCGCCGTCTACGGCGAGCCCGCACGCGTGCCCGTGCCGGAAGACCTGCCGCCGGACCCGATCAATCCCTACGGCCGCTCCAAACTGATGACCGAGTGGATGCTGGCCGACGCCGCCCGGGCGCACAACCTGCGCTATGTCGTTCTGCGCTATTTCAACGTCGCGGGCGCGGATCCGCGGGGGCGCTCGGGCCAGTCCACCCACAATGCCACCCATCTGATCAAGGCCGCCACCCAGACCGCGTTGGGACAGCGCCGGCACCTCGAAGTGTTCGGCACGGATTATCCCACGCCGGACGGCACCTGTCTGCGCGACTACATCCAGGTATCCGACCTCGCCGACGCCCATATGATGGCCCTGCGCCATCTGCGCCGGGGCGGCGGGAATCTGACCCTCAATTGCGGTTACGGCCGGGGCTTCTCGGTTCTCGAGGTGCTCGATACGGTACGGCAGATCTCGGGCCGGGATTTTCCCATCGTTTTCGCGCCCCGGCGAGTCGGGGATCCCGCGCGCGTCATCGCCGAGGCTGACCGTATCCGTGACGAACTCGGCTGGCAGCCGAAGCACGACGACCTTCGGGCGATCGTGGCGCAGGCCTTTGCGTGGGAGCGCGCGCTCCCGCACCGTAATCAGATCTGATCCCACCCCTGCCGGGGGGCGGGAGCAAGACCGTTTGCCACTGCCCGTCGGACGAGAGCACGAGCGTGGCGGAGGCAATCCGACCGAGCTTTATCCTCGGCTCCTCCGGCCCGGGCCGCTCCCCGATCGACCGGCCCAGGGCCAACCGGTCAGGTCAGCCCTGAGAACCCGCAAGGGCGGCCTCGGCCCGGGAGTCAGGACCTGGGAAACCCGCTATCCTGGGTGGCGGTCTTCCTCGGGCGATCCAGGGACCAGTCGACCCATCCGATCGATGGCGGTCGGACGGGCATGGCCTTGGCGGCCGACCTGCGGCAGGCTGATCGGGTCGCGGGGAGCGGCTGGTCCTGTTCCATCCAGCCCGAGTAACCTCCCGGCACCCACCGGAGGTCAGGCAACGCATGGCGCCCATCATCACGACGATCGAGGATCTGCGGCGGGTTGCCGGGCGACGCGTGCCACGGATGTTCTACGATTACTGCGATTCCGGTTCATGGACCGAATCCACCTACCGGGCCAACGAGGCCGATTTCGCCGCGATCAAGCTCCGCCAGCGCGTGGCCGTCGACATGTCCGACCGCTCGCTCGCCACGACGATGGCGGGTCAGTCCGTCGCGATGCCCGTCGCCCTGGCGCCGACGGGACTGACGGGCATGCAGCACGCGGACGGCGAGATCCTGGCAGCGCGCGCGGCGGAGGAAGCGGGCGTGCCGTTCACGCTCTCCACCATGAGCATCTGCAGCATCGAGGATGTGGCGGAGCACGTAACCAAGCCCTTCTGGTTCCAGCTGTACTTCATGCGAGACCGCACCTTCAACGACCGGCTCATCGACCGCGCGAAGGCAGCGGGTTGCTCCGCCCTGGTCCTCACGCTGGACCTCCAGATCCTCGGGCAGCGCCACAAGGACATCCGCAACGGCCTCTCCGCGCCACCCAAGCTGACCCTCGGCACGACGCTGAACCTCCTGACCAAGCCGCGCTGGTGCTGGTCCATGCTCCGCACGCAGCGGCGGACGTTCCGCAACATCGTCGGGCATGTCGAGGGCGTGCGGGATACCAGCTCCATCTCGGCTTGGGCGGCGGACCAGTTCGACCCGCGCCTCGGCTGGGACGACGTGCGGCGGATACGGGATCGCTGGCAGGGTCCTCTGATCCTGAAGGGAATCCTGGATGCGGAGGATGCCGAGGTGGCCGCCGCGACCGGTGCCGAGGCGCTGATCGTCTCGAACCACGGCGGGCGCCAGCTCGATGGCGCGCCCTCGTCGATCGCAGCGCTCCCCGAGATCGCGGACGCGGTGGGGTCTCGCATCGAGGTGCTGATGGACGGAGGCATCCGATCGGGCCAGGACGTCTTGAAGGCCGTCGCCCTGGGAGCGAAGGGCGTCTTCATCGGCCGCGCCTTCCTCTACGGCCTCGGGGCCTACGGGCAGGCGGGCGTCGCCAAGGCCCTGGCGATCATCCGCCAGGAGCTCGACACCACGATGGCGCTGTGCGGCCATCGTGACATACGAGCCGTCGACCGCTCGATCCTCCGGACGCCCCCTGTGCGGGAGATTGGACCGGACGTCCGACTCCGGGTGCCGGCTTGGCGGTCCGCCGCCTCGTGACACCGGTTCAGGCAAGTCTGGCTCCCGAGGAGCCGGTGCCTCAGAATTTCCGATCCAAAGGCTTCCGGAAATCGTACTTTATGCACCAGCGCGGCCATTTAGCTTTTCCGATCGAAACAGGGCTCAATCGTCTGGATGATCCGTTCTTCGCCCGATGACTGCGCAGGACGGGCACCGGAGGTCAGGACAAGGACCGTCCGCGCGTGCGTGGGCCGCGATCACCCGCGGACACTCGATGATTCGGGAAGTATCGATCCGGATTCACCCGCGCGTTTTGGGCAGAGAATCTCTATCCACCCAACAATCTGCGAGCTTGAGCATGTCGATGCCGAAGCGCATCAGAATCTTGCGCTAGTATAAGCGGGGATATCCCCAACGATCCCTGCGCAAATTTGGCACTGAATTTGCAAAGATCTTGAGATCAAGACTGAGAGGAGCCACCAACGTGATCCGCCTTTTGACCCCGCTCTTCGCCGCCTCCGTCCTGGTCGCATCGATCATCCCGGGGCAGGCGGCCGAGAAGCTCGTCGTCAGCACATGGGGCGGCAGTTTCCGCGACCTGATCGACGAGGCCATCGCCTCGAAGTTCAAGGCCGAGACCGGCGCCGAGGTCGAGTACATCACCGGCGGCACCATCGATCGGTTGAACAAGGCCAAGCTCGCCAAGGATGCGCCCGAGAGCGACGTGACCTTCACCACCGCTCATGTCGGCTGGCTCTACGTCAACGACGGCCTCTTCGAGACGCTCGACCTTGCCAAGATCCCGAACGCGAAGAACCTCGTTGAGCAGGCGAAGGTCAGCCCCGCGCATCTCGGCACCTGGGGCTACGTCTACACGATCGGCTACCGTGCGGACCTCGCACCCAAGGGCATGACCTTCGGTTCCTGGGCGGATCTCTGGGATCCGAAGCTCAAGAACAGCCTCGCCGCGCCCGATTTCGATCCGAGCCACATCATCGCAGTCTCGGCGTTGCTGGCGGGCGGAGACCCGGCCACCTGGGAGAAGGGACAGGCCAAGCTGGAGGCGCTGAAGCCGAATTTCCGGGCCTTCTACACCAACGATGCTAACAGCCAGCAACTCATCGCCACCGGCGAGACCCCCGTGCAAGTCGTGCTGACCATGAACGCCTACTACATGAAGGGCCAGGACGTGCCGATCACCGTGGTGATCCCGAAAGAGGGCGGGGTGCTGGGCATCGACACGGTGGCGATCAACAAGGGCTCGAAGAAGGCCGAGCTGGCCTACAAGTTCATCAACATCGCCCTCGACCCCGAGGTGCAGGCCAAGATCGCAGAGCTCAAGAAGGGAAGCCCCACCGTCACCAACGCCAAGGTCGATCCCGAGATCGCGAAGCTGCCGGGCGTGTTCACCACGGCCGAGCAGTGGAAGACTCAGGCCATCAACATCGACCCGAAGCTCAGGGCCGAGAAGACGGCGCTCTGGCGCAAGTGGTTCGCCGAGAACATCATGGCGCGCTAGGGCCCGCACCGTCCGCCCCGATCGACCGGAAGCACCATGACACCCGCGATCCGCCGCCGGCCCTTCCTGCCCCTGTTCGTGACGCCGGCGGTGCTCGTCGCCGTCGCGATCGTGGCCGCCATGGCGGCGATCCTGCGCTACAGCCTGCACGCCTACGTGCCGGGCTCCCTCGACGTCGGCGGGCTCACGCTGGAGAACTTCTCCGATCTCGGCCGCCCGATCGTGCTGCGCGCCCTGCGCGACACGGTGCTGATCTGCTTCGAGACGGCGCTGATCACTCTCATCGTCGGCTATCCCGTGGCCTACGCGCTGGTGCGGACCCGCTCGCTCTTCCTGAAGTCCGTCATCCTGGTCACCGCGGTCACGCCGCTCTTCCTCGGCGAGGTGGTGCGCACCTATGCCTGGACGGTGGTGCTAGGCAATTCCGGCTTCGTGAACGCCACCCTGCGCCAGCTCGGGCTGATCGAGCGGCCGATCCAGCTCATGTTCACCGAGCTCGGCGTGATCATCGCCCTCGTGCACGTGACGCTGCCCGTGATGGTCATCATGCTGGCGGCGGCACTCGCCCATATCGACCGCGACTACGAGCGCGCCGCCCAGAGCCTCGGCGCCGGGCCGGTGCGCGCCTTCCTCACCGTGACGCTGCCGCTCTCGCTGCCCGGCGTGGTGGCGGGCTTCACCACCGCCTTCGCCTGGACCTTCAGCGCCTTCGCCACGCCCCAGGTGATCGGCGGCGGCAAGGTCGGGGTGGTCTCGACGCTGGTCTACCAGCTCGGCCTGTCCTCGTTCAATTTCCCGGTCGCGGCCTCCTTGAGCCTCGCCGGCCTCGTCCTGGCGCTCGGCACGATGTGGCTCGTGCGCCGTGCCGCCCGCCCGCTCGAAGCGCTGGGAGGCCACTGATGCGCCGCGGCCTCTCCACCCGCCTCCTCGGGATCTCCGGCAAGGTCCTCGTCGGGCTGATCCTCGCCTTCATCGTGCTGCCGGCCCTCGTGGTGACGCTGGCCGCCTTCAACGACCGGGCGATCCTGAGCTTCCCGCCGGCCAAGTACTCGACCCGCTGGTTCACCCGGGCCCTGACCTATCGGGATTTCCAGACGGGTCTGTGGAATAGCCTTGTGGTCACCGCCTGGGCCTCGACGATCGCGCTCGTCGTCGGCACCGGCTTCGCGATCGCGCTGAAGCGCTACGCCTTCCGCTTCAAGGCAGGCCTCGAGGGCGTGCTCCTCTCGCCGCTGATCGTGCCGCACTTCACCATCGGCCTGGGCCTCCTGGTCCTGGCCACTGGGATCGGCGCGGCGCGGGGCTTCGCCGTGGTGGTGCTCACCCACGTCATCGTGGTGCTGCCGTTCGTGATCCGCTCGGTCTACATCTCGCTGCAGAACATCGACGAGCGGCTGGAACTCGCCGCCGCCAGCCTCGGCGCCCGGCCGGGCCGCGTGCTCGGCACCATCACCCTGCCGCTCCTCGCGCCGGGCCTCGTCAGCGGCTGGTTGTTCGCCGCGATCCTCTCCTTCAACGAGTTCACCGCCTCGCTCTTCGTGACGGGCCAAGCGACCCAGACCCTGCCGGTCGCCATGTACGGCTACGTCCGCGAGTTCGCGGACCCGACGCTGGCGGCCGTCTCGGTCATCTACATCGCGGTGACGGCGCTCGCGCTGACCGTCGCCAACACGTTCCTCGGGCTCGGCAAGGTGCTGAATGTTGAGCAAGGCCGTTGATCTCTCCCCGCCCGCGAGCCTGCCCGGTGCCGCCGTGACCGACCGGCCGACCCCGGCGGTCCGCCTCGACGGGGTGGTGAAGCGCTTCGGCACGGTGACCGCGCTGGAGGAGACCTGGCTGCGGGTCGAGCAGGGCGAGTTTCTGACGCTGCTCGGACCCTCGGGCTGCGGCAAGACCACCCTGCTCAACCTGATGGCGGGCTTCCTGGAGGCGGATGCGGGCGAGATCTTCATCGGGGACGACCTCGTCACCGCCACCCCGCCCTACGAGCGCGAGATCGGCATCGTCTTCCAGAACTACGCCCTGTTCCCGCACATGAGCGTCGCGAAGAACGTGGGCTACGGCCTGCGCATGCGTGGGCTGCCGAAGCGGGAGATCGCCGAGCGGGTGGCCCAGGCCCTCGCCCTCGTGAAGCTCACAGGCTTCGCCGACCGCTCGCCCCGCCAGCTCTCCGGCGGCCAGCAGCAGCGCGTGGCGCTCGCCCGTGCCCTCGTCATCCGCCCGAAGGTTCTGCTGCTCGACGAGCCGTTCTCGGCGCTGGACAAGAACCTGCGCGGGGCGATGCAGGTCGAGTTGAAGGAGATCCAGCGCCGGCTCGGCGTGACCACGGTCTTCGTCACGCACGACCAGGGCGAGGCGCTGAGCATGTCGGACCGCATCGTCGTGATGTCGGCGGGCCGTGTCCGGCAAGTCGGCACGCCGGATCAGGTCTATCGTCACCCGCAGGATCGCTTCGTGGCGGGGTTCATCGGTGACGTGAACCGTTTGCCGGGCCGCCTCGAATCTCGCGCGGGCGAGCGCGCCACGGTCGCGATCGGCGACCTGCGCCGAGAGGTCGAGGCGGAAGCCCTGCGCGACTGCGCGGCGGGCGCCGCGGTGGACGTGTTCGTGCGCCCGGATCACCTCGGTGTGCGGCCCATGGGCGAGGCCGGGACCCTGCCGGCGCAGGTGGCGGCCCTCGTCTACCAAGGCTCGCACATCGACCTTCACGCCGACCTCCACCCCGATCTCGCCGGCAGCGGTCGCGTGGTGGTGCGGATGCCGGGACACGGCGCGCTCGCCACCTACGCCCCCGGAACCCCCGTCGGCCTCCTCGTGCCGCAGGGCGGCCTCGTCGCCTTCCCGCCCGAGCCGTGACGCGCTCGCCTCGGATGCGCCCGACAGGAACAAGTGCCCGATGAAGCTTCTCTACGCGCGGACCTCCCCGTACGTCCGCAAGGTCCTGGTCCTCGCCCACGAGACCGGGCAGGCGGAGGCGATCGAGATCGTGCCAGTCACCGCGACGCCGACCGAGCGCAACCCGGAGACGGTAGGCCACAACCCACTCGGCAAGGTTCCGACCCTCGTGCTGGCCGACGGCACGGCCCTGTTCGACAGCCGGGTGATCTGCGAGTACCTCGACGCCCGCTCCGCCGGCCGGCGCCTGTTCCCGGAGGGCGCGGCCCGCTGGGACGCGCTCGCCCGCCAGGCGCTCGCCGACGGCCTGCTCGATGCCGCCCTGCTGCTCCGCTACGAGCGCGTGATGCGGCCGGCCGCGGCGCGCTGGGATGCCTGGGAGGCGGGCCAGATCGCGAAGATCACGGACGCTCTCGATCGGATCGAGGCGACGCTCGCGGGATCTCGGAACGATCCTGAGAACGATTCCGGCGCGGGGCTCGACATCGGCGCGGTCGCCACGGGCTGCGCCCTCGGCTACCTCGATTTCCGCTTCCCCGACCTCGGCTGGCGTACCGGCCGGCCCGCCGCAGCCGCTTGGTACGCGGCGTTCGGCCGGCGTCCCTCGATGCAGCGGACGACGCCGCAGGATTGAGCGCCGCGCCTGGGGCGATCTTCCGCCCCTCGGGTGCCCGCAGGCGCTCTCAGCGCGAGGCGGCGATCAACTGCCGGACGAAGCCGGCGCAGCTCTCCAGTTCGTCCCGCGTGACGTACTCGTCGGCCCTGTGGGCGCGCCCCATCGCGCCCGGGCCGATTACCACGGCCGGGACGTCGCCCAGCGTCTGGAACAGTCCCGCCTCCGTCCCGTAGGACACCTTGGCGTGCCCGTCGCGGCCGGACAGCCGCTTGGCCAGCCGCGCGAGGTCGGCCTGCGGATCGAGCTCGAGCCCCGGATAGCCGACGAGGGGCTCGACCGCGACGCCGCAGGCGGGGTCGCGCGCCGCCATCTCGGCGCCCAGCACCTCGGTCGCGTAGGCGATCGCGGCCCCGGCCAGCGCCCCGGCGTCGTCCGCCGCGATGGCGCGGTACTCGAACTCGACCGTGCAGGTATCGGGCACGATGTTGAGCGCCGTTCCGCCCCGGACGACGCTGCAGAGCCCGGTGGTGTGGGGGACGTCGTAGAGCGGGTCGCGGGCGCCGTCGCGGGCGAGGCGCTCGGCGCTCAGACGGACATGGTCGATGAAGCGCGCCGCGAACTCGACGGCGTTGACCCCCTGCGGCGCCGTCGCCGAGTGGCAGGCCCGACCGCGGAAGGTGAGCCGCGCCGCGCTCTTGCCCTTGTGGCCGACGACCACGCCCATCTCGGTCGGCTCGCCCACGAAACAGCCGAGGGGGCGAAGGCCTCGCGCGCGCATCCGCGCAATCAGCGGGCGCACGCCGAGGCAGCCGACCTCCTCGTCGTACGAGAGGGCGATGTGGATCGGGCGGGCGAGCCCTGCCGCCGCCATCTCGGGCAGCAACGCGAGGCAGACCGCGACGAAACCCTTCATGTCCGAGGTGCCGCGTCCGAAGAGGCGCCCGCCGCGTTCGGTCAGGCGGAAGGGGTCGCTCGACCAAGATTGCCCGTCGACCGGCACGACGTCGCTGTGGCCCGAGAGCACGTAGCCCGGTACGTCCCGCGGACCGATCGTGATCCAGAGCGCCGCCTTGTCATCCGCGGGCGCAGGAATCCGGTCGATCTCCGCCCCGTGCGCGCGGGCAAGGTCCTCGACATGGTCGATGAGCGCCAGGTTGCTGCGCGCGCTGACGGTCTCGAAGCCGACGAGCTTGTCCAACGTCTCGACGAGCGCCCCGGACGTCGTAACAGTCATGATCATCGGCGGATCCCGCGTGCTTCCGAATGAAGCGGATCGTTACGGTCGGCCTCTGTTGCAGACAACACGCGGACGCCGGCCTGGGGCTGACCCGAGGTCTTCGGCGGCTTCGGATTTTCCGAACCACATCCCCGGCAAGTGCTTGTTGTTGGGCGCGGACGGATCGATATCCTCGCCGCGCTCAAGCCTGGAAGCGGGCCTGGAAGCGGGCGCCGGCGGGCATGCCCGATGCATCGCGCAACGGGACGCGTGCCGAGCCCGCACGGCCATCGACAGCCCGGATTCGCTCTCGCCCGAGGTAGGAACGCCCGATGACCGTCCACAAGAGGATCCGCCCCTTCAACACCCGCGACACCTATCCCGAGCAGCAGCTCGACAACGATCTCTGCCAGACCGTGGTGGCGCGGGGGCAGATGGTCTTCGTGCGCGGACAGATCGGTCAGGACCTCGACACTTCCGAGAGCGTCGCGATCGGCGACGCCGCCGGTCAGGCCGAGAAGGCGATGGCCAACATCGCGATGCTGCTGGAGGAGGCCGGCTCGCGGCTCGAGCACATCTGCAAGATCACGATCTACCTCGTCGATCCGCGCTACCGCGAGCCGGTCTACCGCACGGTCGGCCGCTGGTTGAAGGGCGTCCACCCCGTCTCGACCGGGATCGTGGTCTCCGCGCTCGCCCGACCCGAATGGCTCGTCGAGATCGACGCCATCGCGGTAATCCCGGAGGCGGCATGACCTTCTCGATCGTGGCGCGCTGCGCGTCGACCGGCATGTTCGGCGTCGCGGTCTCGTCCTCCTCGCCCGCCGTCGCGGCGCGGTGCGCCCATGCGCGCGCGGGAATCGGCGCGGTCGCGAGCCAGAACGTGACGGATCCGGCGCTCGGCCGCCGCGCCCTCGACCTGATGGCGCTCGGCGCCGACGCCGCGGAGGCGGTCGCCGTGCTGCGACGGACCGGCGGACCGATGGCCTATCGCCAAGTCCTGGTCGTGGACGCGGCCGGCGGCTCGGCGATCCATTCGGGGCCCAAGGCGCTCGGGACCTGGGGGGAAGCACGTGCCGCGGACGTCGCCTGCGGGGGCAACCTCCTCGCTGACGCGCGCGTGCCCGAGGCGATGGTCGAGGCCTTCCTCGGCGCGTCCGGCCATCTCGGCGACCGCCTGCTCGTCGCGATGCGGGCGGCGCTCACGGCTGGCGGGGAGGCCGGCCCGGTGCACTCGGCCGGGCTGATGCTGGTGCGCGAGGTCGCGTGGCCGGTCGCGGACCTGCGCGTCGACTGGACGGAGGATTGCCCGATCGCGGGCCTCGCCGCGCTGTGGGACCTCTACCGGCCGCAGCTCGACGCCTACGTCACCCGCGCCCTCGACCCCGTCGCTGCGCCGAGCTACGGAGTCCCGGGCGACCTATGATCGAGGACGGGACGCGAGGCGGCTTTCCGGTCGGCCTGGCCGCTCGCTGAAGGCAGCGAATGCGGTTCACCCTGCGCCAGCTCGAATACTTCATCGCCGCCGGACAGACCGGCAGCATCACGCTCGCCTCCGAGCGCATCCACATCTCGCAGCCCTCGATCTCGACGGCCATCGCGCACCTGGAGCGGGAACTCTCCGTGCAGCTCTTCGTCCGCCACCACGCGCAGGGGCTCACGCTGACGCCGATCGGCCGCGAGGTGCTGCGCGAGGCCAAGGCCCTCGTGGAGCAGGCCGAGGGACTCTACACCCTGGCGTCGGAGGCGGGCGGACAGGTGCGGGGCCCCCTCTCGCTCGGCTGCATGGTGACGCTCGCGCCGATGCTCGTGCCCGAACTCGCCCACGCCTTCACCACCGCCTTCCCCGCCACGCAGATCCGCTACGTGGAAGGCGACCAGGAACAGCTGATCACGGGCCTGCGCCGCTCGGAGACCGAGGTCGCGCTGACCTACGATCTGCACGTGCCGGACGACATCCACTTCACCCCGCTCGTCGACCTGCCGCCGCACGTCCTGGTGGCGGAGGGGCACCCGCTCGCGGAGCACGCCGCGGTCGCGATGGCCGACATCGTCGACGAGCCCATGATCCTGCTCGACCTGCCGCTGAGCCGCGAATACTTCCTCGCCCTCTTCATGGCCGAGGGCCTGCAGCCGAAGATCGCCGCGCGCTCCGCCCACCAGGAGGTGGTGCGCACGATGGTGGCCAACGGCCACGGCTACACCCTGTTCAACGTGCGCCCGCGCTCCGACCTCGCGCTCGATGGGAAGCGGCTGAGGCGGGTGCGGCTCGCGGGCACGCACCGCCCGATGCGCATCGGCCTCGCGCGCCTGAAGCAGCTCAACCGCTCGCGCCTCGTGGAGGCCTTCGAGACGCATTGCCGCGCCTTCATCTCCGACGCCTACATCCCCGGCATGGTCGCGCCCGCCATCGAGCGGCGTGTGCCGCGCTGAACCCCGCGCTTCTGCCGAGCAGGATCGCGGGCTGCGGGACGTGCCCCGCCCACGGACAGAGAGATCCCTCGAGGACCACCCCATGACCGCTCCGATCCCGATCCTCTTCCTGAACGGCCCGAACGCCAACCTGTACGGGCTCGATCCGCACGGGACCTACGGGACGGAAGGCTTCCCTGCCCTGAAGGCGCGGTGCGAGCGGCACGCCGAGACCGTCGGCGCCGCCCTCGACTTCCGGCAGTCGAACCACGAGGGTGTCCTCGTCGACTGGATTCAGGAAGCCCGGGGAACGGCCGCGGGTCTCGCGATCAACGCCGCCGGCCTCACCTACACCTCCGTGGCGATCCTCGACGCGCTGCAGGCTTTCTCCGGCCCCATCGTCGAGGTGCACATGAGCAACATCTGGAAGCGGGAACCCTTCCGGCACCACTCCTACGTGTCGCGGGCGGCGACCGGCGTCGTCGCCGGTCTCGGCGGGCTCGGCTACGAGCTCGCCATCACCGCCCTCGCGACCCGGGTGCGGGAGGCCCGCGCGTGACCGAGACCCTCGTCTTCGCGAGCGCCGTCGATCCGGTCGGGCCCTGGCGAACGGCGCTGGAGGCGCTATTGCCGGACGTGCGCGTCAGGACGCCGGAGGAGATCGGCCCCGGGGACGACGTCCGGTACGCGCTGGTCTGGAAACCGCCCGCCGGCTTCTTCGCCCGTCACCCGGGGCTGCGGCTCGTCACCATCCTGGGCGCGGGTGCCGACGCGCTCGTCGGCCGTGACGACCTGCCGGACGTGCCGGTGGCGCGCCTGTCCGACCCCGAGATGGCGCGGATGATGACGCACTACGTGCTGTTCGCGGTCTTGCGCTACGCGCGCGACATCCCGGCCTTCGAGGCGGCCCAGCGTTCCGGCCGCTGGCACTACGTCCATCCCCGCGAGGCGCGGGAGATCCGGGTCGGCGTGCTCGGCCTGGGCGAACTCGGCGGCGCGGCAGCGCTCGAACTCGCGCGCCAGGGCTTCTCCGTCGCCGGCTGGTCGCGCACGCCGAAGGCGCTTCCCGGGATCGACTGCCACGCGGGTCCGGATGCGCTGAGGCCGTTTCTCGCGCGGAGCGAGATCCTGGTGGTGATGCTGCCGCTGACGCCCCAGACCCGGCGCCTGATCGGAGCGGACGAGATCGCCGCGCTGCCGCGGGGAGCCGCGCTCATCAACGTGTCGCGCGGGGCGGTCATCGACGAGGCGGCCCTCGTGGCGGCCTTGGCGTCCGGCCACCTCGGCGGCGCCACCCTGGACGTGTTCGAGACCGAGCCGCTCGCGGAGGGGCACGCCTTGTGGGGGATGGAGAACGTCCTCGTCACACCCCATCTGGCCTCGGTGGCGATTCCAGCCTCCGCCGCCCGGCAGATCGCCGAGAACATCCAGCGGGTTCGGACGGGTCGCGCTCCGGAGCACCGCGTGGACCTGAGGCGGGGATACTGACCGCGACCCGTGCCCGGTGCGGCCGCCCACGCAGCGACCGCACCGGCGTCCGGGAGGGTGAGCGACCCGGAGCCGGGCGCTCCGCAGGAGGCTCCTACGCCCGCGTATAAGCGTCGTAGTTGCGCTGGATCACGATGTGGTCGGCAATGTGCTTCGCATCCTGCCAGCAACCGTAGATGAAGGCCGAGGCGCGGTTCGTCAGGTCGGGAAGCCCGAGAAAGTAGATGCCGTTCTCCGCCGAGACGCCGCGCTTGTGCAGGGGCATGCCCTGCTCATCGAACGCATCAACGTCCAACCAGCTGAAGTCGTATTTGAAGCCCGTCGCCCAGAGGATGGTGCCGATGCCGGAGTTCTTCACGTCGAGGCTGAGAATCGGCTCCTTGAGGCAGTCCGGGTCGTCGAAGCGCTGCCACGCTTCGGGTTCGGGCGGCAGATCCAGGCCCTTGCGCTCGATATAGGCGTCGGCGTCCCGGAGGACTTCGAAATAGGCCTCGTCGCCCTCGGCGATGTTCCTCACGAGGTCGTTCTCGAAGTGGAGCGTGCCGTTCTCGTAGGAGCGCGTCACGCCCACGAGCGTCACGCCCATATGGGCCAGGCGCCGGAAGTCGACGGTCCGCCCACCCTCGTACCCGCTCACCGCGAAGGCGACGTGCCTCTTCTTCCGCTTCGACTTGACTTCATCCCATAGGCCGAGCGCTCCCAGCCACCAGCAATAGTCTCGCTGCCGATAAGCGCGCGGCGGGCGATAGTGCTCGCCGACGGACAGGTAGACCTTCCGTCCGGCCTTGCAGAGCTCTTCGGCGATCTGCGAGCCCGAGGCGCCGCATCCGACGACCAGCACAGCTCCATCGGCCAGTTGGCCGGGATTCTTATAGGTCGAGGAATGCAACTGATCGACCGCGGCATCGGCGGGGACGATGCTTGGGAACGACGGGACCTGGAACGGCCCGGTCGCCGCAACGACACGTCGGGCTTCGAAGATGCCGTCAGACGTCGTCACGGTATAGCCCGGACGACCCTGGCTGTGCTTGACGTGCTTGACGTCCACGCCCGTTCGGATGGGAGCCTTGATCATCGCGGCGTAATCGTTGAAGTATTTTGCGACCCGATCTTTGTTCGGAAACGCGTCCGGATGCACGTCCTCGAACTTCAGGTTCGGAAAGCGGTCATGCCAAGCCGGTCCGTTGGCCACGAGCGAGTCCCAGCGCATGGAACTCCAGTTCTCCGCAATCCGTCTGCGCTCCAGGACGATATGCGGGATCTTCAGAGCGCTGAGATGCTCGCTCATCGCAATACCCGACTGGCCTGCCCCCACGACTAGGGTGTCGGTGACTTCGACTGCCATTTCAGCTCCCGAAAACTTGCAGACGCCTCGACCTCGAAACTGCTGACCGATGCCTCATCAGCGGCGTTCAACGTGTCGCGCACGGGGTCGGTGAGCTTGGTTGGAGCGTTGAATCTGCTGGAGCGGGCCGGCGGTGAGAAGTAGGATTTTTTAATATTCCGCTTCGGAAAATGCGAACTGTCGTACAGCCGGCACCGACTGATGATGTAACGAGCCGATCGGCGTTCGCGGCATGGAGCCGCACGCAAGGTCCGCCAGATCGATTTCGGCGCAGGGAACCGTCAAGCCGCTCGTCGGCACCAGCCTTCACTCGGACCTGCCAGCTCAGCTGCGCCCCAAAAAGAGATCGTCAAAAGGTTGTTCCGAGGGAGACTGGACACGCTCGATCCGACAGGACGCCGCCGAGCGCTGCCGTGACCAGTGTACCCGCACCGATCACGCCGACATCCGAGCGGCCGAGTTCGAACATCGTGATCTCGTTCCGCAACGCGAGGGTAGAGCGACGGCCGAAGGTTGGGCTGTGACGCGTCGATCTCCTCCCGATGCCGTACTCGCCGCGTCCTCAAGGGAGCGGGATCCGATTCGCCTCTTGGCCCGGGAAGGCGCTGAGCGAGACATGCGCCACCTCCCGGAGAGCGTCCCGGTCGGCGCCCGAGGACGCGAGGACGCCCATGCCGGAGGCGACCGTCGAGAGAAACCGCGCCAAAGCTGCGGGGTCGGCGTCATCGCCGAGGTCGCCGTCGCGCTTGGCCTGGACGAAGCGCTCGCGCAGTTCCGTCTCGGTCAGCGCACGCCGCGAGGCTAGTTCGAACGGGATGTTCTCGGAACCCGCGCCGCAGGCGAGCCCACCCTGCACCAGCAGGCAGCCGGGTGGGTTGGCTGGATCGGTGTGGCTCTCGGCGATGCTGCCGAGGTACCGCTCGGCCACCTCCCGCGCGCTCGCCCCCGCCAGCACGTAGCGCATGTGCTCGGAACGGCGCTCAGCGTAGCGGTCGAGCGCCGCCTTGAGCAGACCCTCCTTGCTGCCGAAGGCCGCGTAGAGACTGGGGGGCTTGATGCCCATCGCCTTGGTCAGCATCGCGAGGCTCGCGCCGTCATAGCCGTGGCGCCAGAACACCTCCATCGCCTCGTCGAGGGCCTTGTCCGTGTCGAACGACCGGGGCCGCCCCATCGCCATTGTCTGCCGGCTCCAACTTTTGTATCGAGTGGTAGATAAGTCTCTTGACGCGTCGCGTCCACATCGACATGTGTAGTGAACCCTACAGATGTCGGAGCCGGCCGTGGACCCTCATCGCGACGCTTCCCTAGGCCAATTCATCGTCCGGCGCAGCGCCGGAATCGGTGTCGCTCTCGCCCTGCTGGCGGGTGCCGCTTATCAATTCGCCTCGGCGCCGCTCTTCGAGGGTCATGCGGCAGTCGCAGCGACACCGCAAGCCGAGCCGGCTACGCCGGCCCCGGTCGCCATCGTCGAGCCGCGCGACGTGATGCTCTGGGACGCGTTCTCGGGCCGTCTCGAAGCTGTCGAGCGCGTCGACGTGCGGGCCCGGGTCGGCGGGGCGATCCAGGCCACGCACTTCATCGAGGGCGAGCTGGTCAAGGCCGGAGACCTCCTCGTGACCATTGACCCGGCGCCCTACGCGGCGGAGGTCCAACGCCTGGAAGCCCAGGTGGCCGGCGCCGAGGCGCGCGTCGGGCTGACCGCGAGCGATCTGGAACGCGGGCGCAGGCTCTCCGACCAGCAGATCGTGACGGCGCGCGACCTCGACGTGCGCGCCAACGCCTTCAAGGAGGCGCGGGCGAGCCTCGACGCGGCGAAAGCGGCACTCGAAGCGGCGCGGCTGAACCTCGGCTACACCGAGGTCCGGGCGGCGGTGGGCGGGCGCGTCGGGCGCCGCGAGGTCACGCCGGGCAACCTCGTGGCCACGGGGGCAGGCGCTGCGGTGCTCACAACCCTCGTCTCGGTCGATCCGGTCTACGCCAGCTTCGACGCGGACGAGAGCGTCGTCCTGAAGGCGCTGGCCTCGATCGCCGGCCCTGCGGGCGGTCGCGGAAAGCTCGACCGCATCCCAGTCGAGATGGTGACGGCGGAGGGGGCGCCCGCCCGCGGGCACCTGCAGTTCATCGATAACAAGGTCGATGCCCGCAGCGGCACGGTCCGGGTGCGCGCCAGCTTCGCCAACGGTGACGGCCACCTCATCCCCGGCCAGTTCGCGCGGATGCGGCTCGGTCGGTCCGTGCCCGAGCGGCTGCTCCTCGTCGACGAACGGGCCGTCGGCACCGATCAGGACAAGAAGTTCGTGCTCGTGGTGGGCGCGGACGACCGGGCCGCGTTCCGCACCGTCACCCTCGGCCGGGCGGTCGAGGGCCTGCGCGTGGTGACCTCGGGCCTCTCCGGTGGCGAGCGCATCGTCGTCAACGGCTTGCAGCGCATCCGCCCCGGCGCGCTCCTGCGCCCCGAGCCGGTGGCGATGGGAGCGCGCGCTCCGGACACCGACGGGCCGCGCCGGCTAGCCCAGCGCTGACGCCCGAGGGCGTCCTCACCTCCACCTCCGCTTCCGCAACGAGGCTCGCGCCCCCCACGGGCGGCCGCCCTGTTGCGCCCGATGCTCCGACCCGGGAGGGCGGCATGAACCTGTCCAAGTTCTTCATCGACCGCCCGATCTTCGCCGGCGTGCTCTCGGTTCTCATCTTCATCGGCGGCCTTATCTCGCTCTTCGCGATGCCGATCTCCGAGTATCCGGACGTGGTGCCGCCCTCGGTGGTGGTGCGCGCGACCTTCCCGGGTGCCAACCCCAAGGTCATCGTCGAGACGGTGGCGACGCCGATAGAGGAGCAGATCAACGGCGTCGAGGGCATGCTCTACATGTCGAGCCAGGCGACGACCGACGGCATCATGACGCTGACCGTCACCTTCCGGCTCGGCACCGATCCGGACAAGGCGCAGCAGCTCGTTCAGAACCGCGTCTCGCAGGCCGAGCCGCGCCTACCGGCCATCGTGCGCCAACTCGGCATCGTCACGGTGAAGTCCTCGCCCGACCTCACCATGGTGGTGCACCTCGTCTCGCCCGACGGGCGCTACGACATGACGTATCTGCGCAACTACGCGGTCTTGAACATCAAGGACCGGCTGGCCCGCCTCGACGGCGTGGGCCAAGTGCAGCTGTTCGGCTCCGGCGACTACGCGATGCGCATCTGGCTCGACCCACAGAAGGTCGCCGAGCATGGCCTGTCGGCGGGCGACGTCGTGCGCGAGATCCAGGCGCAGAACGTGGAGGCGGCCGCCGGCGTCATCGGCGCCTCGCCCGCCGTCCCCGGCCTTGACCTCCAGCTCTCGCTCAACGCGGAGGGGCGCCTCACCAGCGAGGAGCAGTTCGGCGACATCGTCGTCAAGACCGGCGAGAACGGCGAGATCACTCGCTTACGCGACATAGCCCGGATCGAGCTCGGCGCCTCCGACTACGCGCTGCGCTCGCTCCTCGACAACAAGTCGGCGGTGGCGATCCCGATCTCCCAGTCGCCGGGCTCCAACGCGATCCAGATCTCGGACGCGGTCCGCCGGACCATGGAAGAGATCAAGCGGAACATGCCGGAGGGCGTCGACTACCAGATCGTCTACGACCCGACGCAGTTCGTGCGCGCCTCGATCGAGGCGGTGATCCACACGCTCCTGGAGGCGATCGCCCTCGTCGTCCTCGTGGTGATCCTGTTCCTGCAGACGTGGAGGGCCTCGATCATCCCGCTGCTCGCCGTGCCGGTCTCCATCGTCGGCACCTTCGCGGTGATGCACGCCTTCGGCTTCTCGATCAACGCCCTGAGCCTGTTCGGCCTCGTGCTCGCCATCGGCATCGTCGTCGACGATGCCATCGTGGTGGTCGAGAACGTCGAGCGCAACATCGAGGCCGGGCTGTCGCCGCGGGACGCCAGCTATCAGGCCATGCGCGAGGTTTCGGGGCCGATCATCGCGATCGCGCTGGTGCTCGTCGCGGTGTTCGTGCCGCTCGCCTTCATCAGCGGCCTGACGGGCCAGTTCTACAAGCAGTTCGCCCTGACCATCGCGATCTCGACCGTGATCTCCGCGATCAACTCGCTCACCCTATCGCCGGCCCTCTCGGCGCTCCTCCTGAAGGATCATCACGCTCCGAAGGACCGGCTGACCCGCGTGCTCGACACCCTGCTGGGTTGGTTCTTCCGCCGCTTCAACCGCGTCTTCGGGCGCGCCTCCGACGGCTACGGGCGCGGCGTCGGCCTCGTCGTCTCGCGGAAAGTCACGATGATGGTGCTCTACCTCGTGCTCGTCGGTGTGACCGTGGTGCTGTTCCAGAGGATCCCCGGCGGCTTCGTGCCGGGCCAGGACAAGCAGTATCTCGTCGGCTTCGCGCAACTCCCCGACGGCGCCACCCTCGACCGGACCGAGGCGGTGATCCGCCAGATGAGCGAGATCGCCCTGAAGGAGCCCGGTGTCGAGAGCGCCGTCGCCTTCCCGGGGCTGTCGATCAACGGCTTTACCAATTCTTCGAACTCGGGGATCGTCTTCTCGACGCTCAAGCCCTTCGCGGAGCGCAAGCCCCCCTCATTGAACGGGGCGGCCATCGCGCAATCGCTCAACAGGAAGTACGCCGCGATTCCTGAGGCCTTCATCGCGATGTTCCCGCCCCCGCCGGTCAACGGCCTCGGGACCATCGGCGGCTTCAAGCTGCAGATCGAGGATCGCGCCGGTCTCGGCTACGAGGCGCTGAACGAGGCGACCAAAGCGTTCATGGCCAAGGCCGCGCAGGCGCCGGAGCTCACCGGCCTGTTCTCCAGCTTCCAGATGAACGTGCCCCAGCTCTTCGCCGACATCGACCGGACCAAGGCGCGTCAGCTCCGCATCCCGGTGACGGACGTGTTCGACACGCTGCAGATCTATCTGGGCTCCCTCTACGTCAATGATTTCAACAAGTTCGGTCGCACCTACTCCGTCCGCGTCCAGGCCGATGCGCCGTTCCGCGCCCGTGAGGATGATGTCGGATTGCTGAAGGTCCGGGCCGGATCGGGCGAGATGGTGCCCCTCTCGACCCTGCTTCGCGTCCGCCAGAGCGCCGGCCCGGAGCGGGCGATGCGCTACAACGGTTTCCTCTCCGCCGACATCAACGCGGGCGCCGCGCCCGGCTACTCCTCGGGGCAGGCGCAAGCCGCTGCGGCGCGCATCGCCGCCGAGACGCTGCCCCGCGGCTTCGCCTTCGAGTGGACCGACCTGACCTATCAGGAATTCATCGCCGGCAATTCCGGTGTCTGGGTCTTCCCGCTGGCACTGTTGCTGGTCTTCCTCGTGCTCGCCGCGCAGTACGAGAGCCTCGCCCTGCCGCTCGCCATCCTGCTGATCGTGCCGATGGGGCTGCTCGCGGCGATGTTCGGAGTCTGGCTGTCGGCGGGCGACAACAACGTCTTCACGCAAATCGGCCTGATCGTGCTGGTCGGCCTCTCGGCCAAGAACGCCATCCTGATCGTGGAATTCGCCCGCGAGCTGGAATTTGGCGGCCGAAGCCCACTCGCGGCCGCCATCGAGGCGAGCCGCCTGCGCCTGCGCCCGATCCTGATGACCTCGATGGCCTTCATCATGGGCGTGCTGCCCCTGGTCACCGCGACCGGGGCCGGATCGGAGATGCGAAGCGCCATGGGCGTTGCGGTGTTCTCCGGCATGATCGGCGTGACCGCCTTCGGCCTGTTCCTGACCCCGGTCTTCTACGTGTTGCTGCGCCGCCTCTCGGGCAACCGGCCGCTCAAGCAGCACGGTGCGGCCGCCCCTGTCGCCGGAGACAGCATCGGGCAGGCCGCGTAGCAGCCTTGGGACGCGATCTCGAACGAGACACCCTTGTCGGCCGTGAGAACCGTTTCGGAGACGCCGTCCGAGGCGGCTGGAAGTGGCGGCACCGCGCTCGATCCGCCGATATTCGGCCTCACGCGGTGGGTGCCACCGCAATCGCCTCGATCTCGATCATCGCGGCGGGATCGTAGAGCGCATCTGGCGCGGCGCGTCATGGTGGACGGCAAGGCGACCGGCAAGGAACGCCTGCTGCTCTCCGACGATCAGCACGTCCGCGACGTCAAGCAGGCGCCCGACGGGGCCCTCTGGGCGCTCACCGACGACGCGGACGGGCGCCTGATCCGCATGGCGCCCGGCGGTTGACCGCGTGTTCATCGGCGGCAGCCAGAGTCCGGTCTGCAACGGTGGCGCCGTGCTTGTTGTGGTTCGCGGCGGTGATCGGCGCCCGTGCTATGGATCAAGCGCCAGACCTTCGTAGCGGGCGACGAGGCTCAGCGGGGCGACTGTTCTCCACGCCGCGAGGAGGGCCCTTCGCAGGGTTTCCTCTTCCGCAGCGTAGAGGTCGAGGCTTGTCCAGCCCCGAACACCCCAGGTGCCCGGTACCGGCTCGAAGGCATCAGGCTCGTCCTCGATCAACTCGGTCTGCACTTCGGGCGTCAGCTTCATCACGACGCGCTCTTCATCCGTCCAGAGGGTCGCGTAGATCCGGCCGCCGACGCGGAAGTCGGGATGGCCTTGATGCGCCCCCTCGACGGTTTCAGGCAGCATCGACGCCAGCGCGCGTACGTCTTCCGGGAGGCAGGGCATTGCCTCTGATAGCACACGCTGTGCCGCCGGCACCGTCACGCGAGCGGCCAGCAGCGATCAAAACGCAGCTTCGTCTTCACGCGCGCCGGTGACATTTCGGAGACTTGCGGGACCTCGAAACACGCGTTTCCGCCGGGTGAGCCTCCGGAAGCAGGGCCATTGACCACCGTGTGCGCATCTGTATGCGACGTGGTCTCCGGGCAGATCTTGCGGCAACATCCGAAACAGGAGACACGATGACCAACTCCGTGATGGATCGCTTGGCGGCCCTGAACCTCGTCCTTCCGCCCGTTCCGCCGCCTCGCGGGGCTTTCAAACCCTACTCGCGTGCCGGCAACCTCATCTATCTCGCGGGCCAGATTTGCGAATGGAACGGTGAGGTGCGCTTCTCGGGGGCCATCGGTGGGGTGCACGACCTCGAGGCCGGCCAGGAGGCCGCGCAGCTCTGCGCACTCAACCTCCTGGCTTCCCTGGCTCTTGCCCTCGACGGGGATCTGGACCGGGTCGTGGCCTGCCATCGGCTCGGCGGTTTCGTCTTCGCCGAGCCCGGCTATCCCGACGTGCCAAAGGTCATCAACGGCGCCTCGGACCTGATGTTCGCACTCTTTGGCGAGGTAGGCCGCCATGCGCGGACCGCCGTGGGTGTCGCAACGCTTCCCGCAGGCGCGAGCGTCGAGGTGGACGGGATCTTCGAGGTGTCCTGAACCCCCGTGTTGCGTCAATCCAGGATCACGGTCGCAGGCCTCTCGGACTCAAAGCCGAAGGCCCCAAGGCCGTCGGATGGCCTGACAGACGGTGCGGGGCTCGATGGCCCAGGAAGTGAGGCCGTCGCGACAGGCCGCAACGTTCGCGTCGCTGCGCATGAGAGCCGGTCCCGATCGTGCTGTAATCAGGACCGGCCTCACTCTCTGTCGTGACGCGCTCTCTTGGGCCGAACCGGCGTTCACTTCGGCGCAGAGCGATCTGAGCGGTGGCGGGAGAGACGACAACGGAGCCGCTCCGCGGTGTCGCCAGGACCGGGGCCGGCCCGGCGCCAACCGGCCCCTTCCTTGCTTGCCGAGCTTCACGAGGAAAAGGCCCCTGGCGCAGCCGGTGTTCCGAGGCGTGTCGAGACCCTGATCCAAGCGCTGTGAACGCCATTGCCATGTCCAAGCCCCGCACTCGCCCCTTCTTCCCTGCTCTCGACGCCTTCGCAATGGGGCGCGACACGCCGCGTGCCTTCCTGGAAGGTTGCCTGGAGGAGCTGGCGCGCTGGGAGCCGACGGTCGGTGCCTTCACGCATACGGACAGGGAGAGCGCCCGCCGCGCTGCCGACGCCGCCACACTGCGCTGGAGGGCCGGCCGCGCTCTGTCGAACATCGACGGGATGCCGGTCGGCGTGAAGGACAACATCGACACCGACGACATGCCCACCGGCAACGGCTCGCCGCTCTACGATGGCTACCGGCCGCGTTTCAGCGCCGCCTCGGCCCAGGCCCTGCGTGAGGCTGGGGCGGTCATCCTCGGCAAGACCGTGACGACGGAGTTCGCCTCCACTCAGCCTCGCGGCACGCGCAACCCGTGGGATCCCGCCCGTACGCCGGGTGGCAGCAGCAGCGGATCGGCCGCGGCGGTCGCGGCGGGGATGATCTCGGGCGCACTCGGTACGCAGGTGGTGGGTTCCATCATCCGTCCTGCGGGCTTCTGCGGCGTCTACGGCTTCAAGCCGAGCTTCGGCGGGATCAACCGCGGCGGCAGCCTCGACTTCCTGAGCCAAAGTTGCACGGGCTCCATCGCCGCGAGTCTGGAGGATGCCTGGATCCTCGCCCGCGCGGTCGCGGCCGAGGTGGGTGGCGACCCGGGGTATCCCGGCCTCGGCGGCACTCTGGTCCCGCCCGAACCCTGCGCGCCGCGCCGCCTCGGCCTGTTGCGCACCACCGGTTGGACCGTGGCGAGCGAGGACGCGCGCGCCGCGTTGGAAGCGGCGGCCGAGATGTTGCGGCGGGCCAGTGTGGAGGTTCTGACGCCTGAGACGAGCGCCTCGCTCGCCGCGCTGGAAGCGGCGGTGGCGGAAGCCTTGCCTGAGACACTGCGCATGCTCGCCTGGGAATGGCGCTGGCCGCTGAACGCCTTTGCCGCGCGCGACGCCGAGGCCCTCAGCCCCTCGTCGCGCGAGCGCGCAACGAAGGCTCGGCATGTGACGCGGGAAGAGTATGCGTTTCTGCTTCGACGCCGCCACGAGGCGCGCGCGCTCTTCGCGACGGTGATGGAAGATCACGACGCGCTCATCGGCCTCACTGCGCCGGGTGCCGCGCCGATAGGCCTTGAGACAACGGGCAATCCCGCCTGCGTCGTGCCCGGCTCGTACCTTGGCGGACCGGTGGTTGCCCTGCCGCTGCTGCACGACGGTGGACTGCCCTTGGGATTGCAGGTGCTTGGCAAGTCGGATGAGGACGAGGTACTTTTCGCGCAAGCATCCTGGATCCGGAGCATCCTCCAGAACTGATCCATCGCCCGGACCGATTTGGACGCAGGTGGATGTGGTAAGCTACATCGGTCAGAGCTGTGGCTGAGCGCGCTGAGGCGCCACGAGCCCCGCAGGCGGTCACCGCAGGACATCGGTCGGAGGCGCTGGGACAGCGCGAGCTCGCCGCTCTGCGGCCAATCATGTGGCCAGAGCAGGGGTCCGGTCTGACTCTGGAAGGTCTACGACGCAGCCGGGACAGTTCATGCCGCCGACGGGTCGCGCCCGTAAGCCCGTGCCGGACCGGGAGCCGCAGGAGGCCGAGGCGGTGCTGGCCGAACTTGCCTGGCGGCGCATGGCTTGGCGTCAGGGCGCCAAATCGAGGCCCCGACCGCCATCACGGTACGGTGCGGGCCGTGACCAAATCGCCGATCAGAACGACGCCGACCACCCGGCCGTCGAGCCGGACGAAGCGGACGCCGCCCCCTCTCAGGGCGGCGACCGCTTGCATACGGGACTGTGCCGACACCACCGTCGCATCCTCTTCCAGGCGCCGCAGCGTCGAGAGCGAGAGCCGGCTCCGCTCGGACAGCGTGTGCAACGGCCAACCGAGCATCGCACGGGCGGCGCGCAGATGCTGGCGCTGAACGGTGTCGTCGTCTTGGACGTCATCGGATGTCTGCATCGGACAGGCGAACCGATGCTTGGTCCACGCAGCAGGCATGGATCGGTCTACCGCCCGAGGCGAACTGGACTGGGCGGGATGCGCCGTCTCAGCCCCCCTCGCAATGCAAGCGGGGAAGCATTCCGTCCTCAAGGCCGCCAACGCAGATCACCCTGAACATGGCCGTTACGGCCGCGCGTTTTCCTCCCGCCCCTCGAAGTGGCGTTCCTTCCTTGAAGATTCGGGTTCGTACGGTGTCCGGGGGGCACATCCGCCGAGGTCGCCTCCGCCAGGGCCTCGACCGCAGCGCCATCATCGACATCCGTGCGTACTGCCCGCACGGAGGCGCCGGATCGTTCGGGCCCAGACCGCGCCCGCTGCAGCCCTCCGCCGGGCAAGCCGGCAAGGAGGACGTGCATGTCCTCGCCGGCAGACGAAGGGGCATCGAGCGTCCGGACGACGTCGGTCAGGTCGGCGACCATTGCCAACTCGTCCAGGTCTGACGGTGGGTCGCAGTCGATGACGAAGACGCCGTACCCCTCGGCCGTCAGGTACGGGACCAGCGTCTTGCCGGCCTTCCCATACCCTTCGGTCACGGCGATGCGCCTGATATTTCCAGCCAAGTCCCAACCTCGATTGACGGTGGCTGCCGGCCTCCGGCGCTGACACATCTAACCCCATCGACGTGTGCTTATGTCGCTCCAAAACTCACCGTAGCGTTCAGAAAAACTCAACACCAGCATGAGAACAACGATTGTCATGGCGTTGCCACAGGAAAGCTTCAGATCGCTAGTTTATTGGCTCGATACGCAGACTTTATTGTTTATATAACTTGATCTCTCGGAATATTATTACCCATCTTGGCAACATATCTATATTTTAAAAAGTAAAATATCGCGAATATACAAACATACTATTGCCAATTACAACCGTTATATTCCAACACGCAGTGTCCTTGTTCTGGCGTCCGACACTTCGAGCCCGACAAACTCAATCGTTGACTCTGTACCGTCCGCCGAATCAATCCCCCTGAGCGACCTCAATCTTTTCGCGGGATCGCCCAGTCGGGCGGCTTAGCCCCTGGCACAAGCTCTGCGAACGGGACCGGACTTGCGATGTGCAAATTCTCACGCGTTCCGCCTGCATCATTGACAAAAATCTTGATTCTGTCCAACAAAATATTCAACATCGAAGCCACTCAATTTGAAAATCTGCATAAAATGATATACAACAACCATAAATCTGAGCACAAACCCGGCTTATTTCTACAGAGCCCCACACAAACCACTCATTCATTCTGCGCGAATATTCTTATAAATCCAATATTGACGCAAATTTAACGTATGATTTACTGAATATTATAGAAGCGCTATCTCACAGGCATATCGCATCGCGATCGAATCGTGAGAGAAGATGGAAATCGGCCTCATTCAACGCCTCAGCCATCTCGGGAATTCACCGTGCGGCTCGGCTGGAATCGGTCGCGCGCCTCGCGGAAGAGGCGGACGATGAACTCACGGCAGGCGGCGACACGGCGCGCCTCGTGACTGTCGGGATGCGACATCAGCCAGTAAGTCCGTTGAAACGCGATTTCCGGAAGGATCTGGGAAAGGTCCGGACAATTGGAGGCCGCGAAATCGTGCAGGATCCCGATCCCGGTCCCGGCCCGGACCGCCTCCAGCTGACCGACCGCCCCGGCGCAGCGGAATACACGCCGAGCCCGCCCCTGCAGGAAGGCCGTGTAGTCGAGAGCCGAGGCATAGGCGTAGTCGTCGACGCCGATCACGGCCGTATGCGCGGCGAGATCGGCTTCACATGCAGGTCGGCCCGCCCTGTCGAGATAGTCGTGCGCCGCGTAGAGGCTGAGGCTGTAATCTGTGAGCTTCGAGAGGATCAGGCGCCCGTGGGTTGGCCGATCCAGGCTGATCGCGAGATCGGCCTCGCGCCGCGACAGGGAGAAGGAGCGCGGGAGCGGCACCAACTCGACGACGAGATTGGCGTAGCGGCCGGCGAAGAGGCCGAGCTCGCGCGCCAGGAACAGGTTGCCGAGGCCGTCAGGGGCGCCGATCCGCACCGTGCCGCTCGGCTCGGCCTCCTGCGCGCGCATTCGGGCGGTCACGCCCAGCACTTCCGCCTCGATCCGCTCGGCGACGGGCACGAGGCGTTCGCCGGCCTCAGTGAGCGCAGAGCCGTTGGGCCTGCGGTGGAACAGCACCGTCCCGAGGGCAACCTCCAGCGCCTCAAGGCGGCGTGCCACGGTCGCGTGGTTGAGGCCGAGACGGCGCCCAGCCTCCAGCATCTGGCCGTGCCGGGCGACCGCCAGGAAGATCTGCAGGTGATCCCAGTTCATGGACATCAAAAATCGCACAACAGTTCAGCAAGATCGGCCATTGAGGCTCCGGATTCGTAGGCCGACAACGGCGGCACTACAATCGGCGGTTCAGACGCCGCGCAGGGAAAGGGAACGCCCATGCCCACCGAGATCCAGCACTTCATCGACGGTGCCCGCGTGCCTGGCCGGTCCGGGCGCACGGCGCCGGTCTTCAATCCGGCCACAGGCGAGCAGACCGGCGCCGTCGCGCTCGCGAGCCGCGACGAGGTCGAGGCCGCCGTGGCCGTCGCCCGCGCCGCCTTCCCGGCCTGGGCCGCGACCCCGCCGCTGCGGCGTGCCCGCATCCTCAACAAGTTCCTGGCGATCCTTGAAGCGCACACGAATGAACTCGCGGCAGTGATCACCGCCGAGCACGGCAAGGTGCTCTCCGACGCCAAGGGCGAGGTCCAGCGTGGCCTGGAGGTGGTGGAGTTCGCCACCGGCATTCCGCAGCTCCTCAAGGGCGAGGTCACCGAGAATGTCGGCACGCGCGTGGATTCCCACTCGCTGCGCCAGCCGCTCGGTGTTGTCGCCGGCATCACCCCGTTCAACTTCCCCGCCATGGTGCCGATGTGGATGTTCCCCGTCGCGCTCGCCTGCGGCAACTGCTTCGTGCTGAAGCCTTCCGAACGCGACCCCTCCGCCGCGCTCCTCATCGCCGCGTGGCTGAAGGAGGCCGGTCTGCCGGACGGCGTGTTCCAGGTGGTGCAGGGCGACAAAGAGGCGGTGGACGCACTGCTCTACAGCCCCGGCATCAGCGCGGTAAGCTTCGTCGGCTCGACCCCGATCGCCCGCTACATCTACGCGACCGCGACCAGTCAGGGTAAGCGCGCCCAGTGCCTTGGCGGGGCCAAGAACCACATGATCGTGATGCCCGACGCCGACCTCGATCAGGCCGTCGACGCACTGATGGGTGCGGCCTACGGCTCGGCGGGCGAGCGCTGCATGGCAGTGTCGGTGGCGGTGCCGGTGGGCGAGAAGACCGCCGACGCGCTGATTGAGCGCCTGATCCCGAAGATCCGGGCCCTGAAGGTCGGGCCCGGCACGGATCCGGAGGCCGAGATGGGCCCCCTCGTCACGAAGCAGCATTACGAGAAGGTGCGCGGCTACATCGACCAGGGGGTGGCCGAGGGCGCCGAGCTTCTGGTGGACGGGCGCGAGCTCAAGCTCCAGGGCTATGAGCAGGGCTACTTCCTCGGCGGCTCGCTGTTCGACCGGGTGACCCCGGAGATGCGGATCTACAAGGAGGAGATCTTCGGCCCCGTCCTCGCAGTGACGCGCGCGCCGGACTACGCGACGGCGGCGCGCCTTATCAACGAGCACGAGTTCGGCAACGGCACCGCGATCTTCACCCGCGACGGCGACGCGGCGCGCGAGTTCGCGCATCAGATCGAGGTGGGCATGGTGGGCATCAACGTACCGATCCCGGTGCCGATGGCGTTCCACTCCTTCGGCGGCTGGAAGGCCTCGCTGTTCGGCGACCACCACATGCATGGGCCGGAGGGCGTGCGCTTCTACACCCGCCTGAAGACGATCACGACGCGCTGGCCAACCGGCATTCGAGCCGGCGCCGACTTCGTCATGCCGACGATGCAGTAGGTGAGGCGATGGCAGGATCTGACGCCCATCCTGCCATCGACCTGCAGATTGCGAAGCGGCGCCAGTGAATCGGAAGCTCCCAGCCGGCTGCTTTGGCGGCCGCTGGGAGCTTCCCGAACATCGAAGCGCGATGTCCGGAGGGGGCGCTCGCGGGCAAGGCGCGGGCGGAGCAAGACATCGTTAAGCATGTCGCCGTAACCCGGTTCGATCCGCCGGGACGCTGCCATGCCGAGCCTTCGCCACCTCCTCGTCGATGCCGCAGCCGTCGCGCTGGTGGGCATCGGCATGACCGCCGCCGTCAGCGGCTACCTGCACAACCTCCCCGACCCGGCCACCGCGGGCCGCCCCGACTGGGACGAGCCGCTCACAACCGGCTCGATCGCCCCGCGTTCCGCGCCGGTGATCGAGATCGAGGAGGCGGAGACCGCGGGGGTCGAGAGCCCGCGATCCTGGGCCGATCCACCTCTGCGCGCCTCCAGGCTCTCCCGTCACCGGCCGTCCTGAGCGGCACCGCCCCGGATCGTTTTCACGGCGCCCGGACGCGCCGCGGACAGGCCCCTCAAACGGTGCCGACGCGGTACTGGCGCGGCGGCTCCGTGCCGTTGACCGCGAAGGCGCCGACGATGCGGTCGCGGTAGATGCGCGGATTGTGCGACGCGATGGTACGGGCATTGCGCCAGTAGCGGTCGAGCCCAAGCCCCTCCTTCACCGCAGAAGCGCCGAGCGCGTCGAACAGGCCGGTCGTCGCCTCCAGCACGAGATTCGTGACCACGGTGACTGCCTGGTTCACCTCGATGTCGGCGAGCGCGGTCGCCCGCTCGGCTGCCGCCCGATCGCTGCCCGGATCCGCATCGTGCGCGCGCTGGAGCGCCTCGGCCGCCTTCAGCACCACGGCGCCTGCCGCGTAGGCGTTGCCGCGCACCCGCCCAACCACCGCCTGGACCTGGGGATCGTCCGCGGTGCGGCCGGCATTGCCATGGCTGTAGACGCGGGTGCGCTCGGCCACCAGCCGGGCCACGTCCTCGGCGGCGGCCCGGCCGATGCCCGCGAGCGTCGCCAGATGCACGAGCTGGAAGAAGGCCATCGCGTAGGGGAAGCGTGCCGGATCCGGCTTGATCAGCTCAGGGCCCAGCACCACGCCCTCGAAGCGCGCTGTGCCGCTCGCGGTGAGCGCCTGCCCGAACCCGTCCCAATCGTCCACGATGGCGACGCCCGGCGCGCGGGTCGGCACCGCGGCCGTAACCGGCGCGCCCTCCTCGTCCTGCGCCGAGAGGTGGATGTAGTCCGCGAAGAGCGAGCCGGTCGTGTAGAACTTCCGCCCGTCCAGGACATGCGCGTCCCCGCGGCGGCGCACCACCGTGTCGAACTGGCCGACCTTGGCGGGTCCCGTTTCCGAGACGCCGCTGCCGATGGTCTCGCCCGCCCCGATCCGCGCGATCCAGAGCGCCCGCCAGTCCGGCGAGGACGAGCAGAGCACGTCCTCGGTGAAGCCGAAATGGGCCCGCAGCGCGTTGGTGACGTTCGAATCCGCCTGTGACAGCTCGATCAGGAGGTTGAACAGCTCGGGCAGGCTCGCCCCGTGGCCGCCCGCTTCGGGCGCGAGGCGGAGCGTCGTGAAGTTGGCCTCCTTCAGCCAGCCGATCTCGGCATGCGGCAGGCCGTGCCCGCGGTCGCGCTCCACTGCCGTCGCCCGGATCTCCGCGAAGACCGGCCGGAAGCGCGCGGCCAGCTCCTCGTAGCGCCCACTCGGGCCCGCGCCCCAACCCGCATCCGTCTGCGACATCGCCGTTCCATCCTGATCGCCGCCGCGCTCCGGCAACCGGAGGTCGCGACGGAACATGGAGGGAGCAGGATACGTCGGGACCTCAAGGTTTCGCGAGACGCAATCGGCTCCAGGCCAGCATTTTGGAAGCACATCCTTTGACCCGGACACTTGGCAAACCGTTCTTCTGCCTGAAAGGCAGCGGGGAACATGATGTTTTTCCCGAGCGAGCGATGAGAGCGGGGCGGGAGCCGGCTCGCCGCAGGCGTCGTGCGGCTCGCCCCTGAGCGCCGGGTGCGCCTCTCGACCTCCGTCTCCGCAATCGGGTGGCGCGGCTAGTATCCTCGGCGCCCCGGAACGACGGTGTGATCGCGGGCAGCGAAAGGGCCAAAGAACCGGTGCGTCGGACAACGCGCCGGGCATCGAGGAACAGGTCCTGTTCCCGCGGCCTGATCCGGAGAAGGGCCGTCCCCGATCCGCCAGAACTTTGCCAACACATTCCGTTGATCACCACACCCGTCCCGGTCTCTGATGGATCTCGCCTGCCGCGGGCGCGCCGGATGCTCGACCGGCACGCCTCGCGATGCCGGGCTGGGCAGCCGGCATCGCGCCGGCCCCGAATGTCCATCCGGAGACCCCGATGACCGACGACAGCCCGCGCGAAGGCTTGCGCGACGGCCCGACCTCTCGCCGGAGGCTCCTGCAGGCGGGCGTCGGCGCAGCGGGCGCTTGCGCCCTGGGCCTGCCCTTTGGCCTGCCCCTGGGCCCACCCGCCGCCCGCGCCGCCGAGCGCGTGGTGCGGATCAGCATGCAGCGCTCCTCGGTGCTGTTCACTGTGCTCAAGGTGCGCGGCCTCCTGGCCGAGCGTCTCGCGCCGCTCGGCTTCGCGCCGTCCTGGCACCTCTTCACCAGCGTGATCGAGCCGATGAATGCGGGTGCCGTCGACATCCACGCGGACGTGGCCGACGCGGTGCCGATCTTCACCCAGTCCGCGAACGCGCCGCTGACGTTCTACGCTCGCGAGCGCGGCTCGCCCGCGGCCGAGGCGATCATCGTGCCGGCGGATTCGGCCATCCGCACGGTGGCCGATCTCAAGGGCCGGACCGTCGGCGTTTCGCGGGGCTCGGGCAGCCACTTCGTGCTCGCCGCGGCGCTCAAGCGCGCTGGCCTCGGTTTCGCCGACATCCGGCCGGCCTACCTGCAGGCGCCGGAAGGGGCTGCGGCCTTCGAGAAGGGCAGCATCGACGCGTGGTCGATCTGGGACCCGTTCCTGGCCTTTGCCGAGGCCAAGCGCCCGGTGCGCATGCTGGCGGACGGCAGCGGGCTGACGAGCTACCACCGCTACTACTTCGTCAACGACGCGTTCGTCGCCGAGCACCCGCAAATCGTGGTGGCGGTCTACGAGGCCCTGATCGAGGCGGGGCGTTGGGTGAAGGCCGAGCCGGAGGCCGCCGCCGCCCTGCTGGCCCCGCTCTGGGGCGACGTGCCGCCCGCCGTCGTGGCTGCCGCGAATGCCCGACGCACCTACGTCGTCGAGCCGGTGGCGCGGGAGCAGCTCGGCGAGCAGCAGGACATCGCCGACGTGTTCCTCGAGGCGAAGCTCATTCCGCGCCGGATCGACGCGACAGCGGTGAAGATCTTCCAGCCCTCGTCGGTGAGGGGCTGAGGAAAGATGCGCGAGCCTCCCCGCTTCGGCATCTGGGCCGCCGTCCACGGCTCACGCGCCGCCCACCACGATCCCGATGAGCCTGACGACGCCTCCTGGGAGCGCAACCGCGCCCTGGTCCTGGAGGCGGAGAGCCTCGGCTTCGACGCGGTGCTCGTTGCCCAGCACACGGCCAATCCCTACGACGACGAGCGCGACCAACTGGAGGCCTGGACGGCCTCGGCGGCGCTCGCGGCATTGACCCGGCGGATCGAGATCATCGCGGCGATCAAGCCGGGGCTCTACCATCCGGTCGTGCTGGCCAAGATGGCACTGCAGATCGAGCACGTCGCGGGCGGCCGCTTCGCGCTCAACCTCGTGAATGCCTGGAACCGGGCCGAGTTCGAGCGGGCGGGCCTACCCTTCCCGGACCACGACGAGCGCTACGCCTACGGTCGCGAGTGGATCGGCCTCGTAGACCGGCTGATGCGCGGCGAGCGCGTGCGCTTCGAGGGCCGGCACTTCCGGCTGGAGGATTACCAGCTGCGCCCGGCCGGAACCCACCGACCGCGCCCAAAGATCTATCTCGGCGGCGAGTCGGAACCGGCCCGGGCGCTCGCCGCGGACCATGCCGATGTCTGGTTCATCAACGGCCAGCCTCTGGCGGACGTGCGGGCGCTCATCGCAGACGTCGCCCACCGCCCGACTGCGATCGGGCCGCTGCGCTACGCCCTCTCGGCCTTCGTGATCGCGCGCGAGAGCGACGCGGAGGCGCAAGCCGAGCACGCGCGGCTCCTCGCTCTTGCGCAGCACGACGCCGCCCTGCGCGCCGACACCCGCGCCCGCACGGACCGCGCCGCCGTGATGTTCGCCAAGACCGACGCGGCGGCCTCCCGCCATGTCGGCACCAACGGCGGCACGGCGGCGCGGCTCGTCGGCAGTTACGAGACAGTCGCGGCACGCATTCGCGCGTTTCACGCGGCCGGCATCGCGATGTTTATGCTGCAATTCCAACCCTTCGAGGCGGAGATGCGCCGCTTCGCGGAGCATCTCATTCCCCGCCTGCGCCCGCAGGACGGCTGAGCGCCCTTCCGTCGGTGCGGTGTGGCCAGCCGGCGCGCATCCTCGTCGATGCCGGGCGGAGGGGTTCGTCCGGGTCGATCCTCGCCTCGGCCCTCGCAACGCTGCGACGCAGGTCCAGAGAGTGGTTGACCTGAGCCGGCTTTGCCCCTAAGTGAGCGGCACCCGAGCAGGCGGCCTCACGGCGCTGCTCCCGGGGCTGGCGTCGCCGCATACGACCTTGTGGCGAGCCGCTGATGGGGGATAGTTTAACGGTAGAACGGTGGACTCTGACTCCTCTAGTCCTGGTTCGAATCCAGGTCCCCCAGCCACCTGATTTCCTAAGTCATTCTGATCGCTGAGCTTCAGGTCACGCCGCCCCGCGGTGTGGGCCCCCTGCTACACACCGCTGCTACACAAGCCGTCCCGGGCGGCGAAGGAGCGGTGTGGGTGGACTCGCGAACCTCGTCCTGCGCGGACGGGTCTTCTACTTCCGGCGCCGCGTGCCGGCCGACCTCCGGGAGCGGTTAGGCCGGCGCGAACTTGTGCGCAGCCTCGGAACCGTCGACCCGAGGGCTGCGCGGTCGAACGCCTGTCGGCTATATCTCGCCTCGGAAGGCCTGTTCACGGGCCTGCGCGCGACTCCGATGCTGACCGACACCGAACTCTCCCGCCTCGTGCAGGATTTCTACGCCTCCGTGCTGCAGGGAGACGATGCGGTCCGGCTCGCGCGGGCCGAACCGCTGCCCTCCCACCTCGTGGCGGCCAAGCGCGACTTCTATGGAAAGGTCGCTGCCCGGGCCCGCGAGGCGCTCGCCGGCGATGGGTTCGGCGAAGCCCGCGAGATCGCGGCCTCGCTCCTGCGCCGCCAGGGTATCGCGACGGCCACCTTCGGCGTCGCCGAGTGGAACCAGGTACGCCAGGCCGTGCTCAAGGCCGGCATCGACGTCGCCGAGGCGATGCAGGCGCGCTGCGCCGGCGACTTCGAGCACGAGCCGAAGGATCGGCGCCTGAAGATGGCGCTGGCCGCGCTGGCGTCCGAACCGGCCCCTGCACCGGCACCCGCGGCCCCCGCGGCTGCGCCATCCGCATCGACCTCCGAGCCCGTTGCAGCGGAGGCGGCTACGTCCAAGCCGTTGTCCGAACTCTGGCCGGCCTTCTGCGAGCAGCAGACCGTCTCGGGTGCCTGGGAGGGGCAGACGGCTTCGCAGGCGAGAGCCACCTTCCGCCTCTTCATCGACGTCTGCGGCGACAAGGCGACGGCGGCCTACACCCGTGCAGATGCGAGCCGCTTCAGGCAGCAGGTCGAGCGCTTGCCGGCGCTCTATTCAAAGTCTCCGCGCTACCGCGGCAAGAGCGTTGCCGAGGTCATAGCGCTGTACGCCGAGGATACGGGGACAACCAGAGGCAAGCCCCTGACCCCCAAGACGATCAAGCGCCACTTCTCCGCCCTCTCGACGTTCTGGGAGGCGGCCGAGGCTGGTGGCGAGGTCGGGGACAACATCTTCAAGGGCTTTCGCTTCGGGGCGGCCAAGAAGGCCACCGAGCAGCGGCAGATGTGGGAGAAGGAGGATCTCGCACGCCTGTTCGCCACGCCGATCTGGACCGGCTGTCTGTCGGAGCAGCGACGGAAAACGGCAGGCTCGCTGATACTGCGCGATGAGAAATTCTGGCTGCCCTTGATCGCCGTGTTCTCCGGCCTGCGCCAGGAGGAGATCTGCCAGTTGCACGTCGCCGATGTACAGCAGAAAGAGGGCATATATTTCTTCGACATCAATGACAAAGGCACGCGCAAGCTCAAGAACCGGTCCGCCGCGCGGCGCGTTCCTGTCCACGCGGAGCTGATCCGCCTCGGCCTGCTTGATGAAGTCGCGGCACGGCGACGCGCGGGCGAGCCGCGTCTTTTCCCGCAGTTGGAGGGCGGGGGCGCCGACGGGCGTCTGGGCCACGCCTACACCAAGGCGTTCACTCGCTACCGGCAGGATGTCGGCCTCTACCAGTCCGGCCTCGATTTCCACTCCTTCCGGCACAGCGCCACGACCTTCATGCACCAGGCGGGCATCCACGCCACCGTCGTCGATCATGTCACGGGCCACGTCACGGCAGGCGAGACCGCGCGCTACACCAAGCGCTCCAGCCTGCAGCAGATGCAGCAGGCTATCGACGCCATCGCCATCGACGTCGATCTCTCGGCGCTTCACCGTCCGCCTGGATGATCCGCCCGCATCTGTTTCGGATCTGTTGGCCCGCCTGGGGGATACGCCAAGCCCCCCATGGGCTCCGGTCCCCGCCGCTAACCAGGTGGATCCAGGGGACAGCCGGATCGCAAGCCGAAGGGCATCGGCAGCAAGCGGACGGGCTCGGCAACGAGCTGCTCGGGAGAGGGCCCATCCGCAGGATGGAGGAAGGGATCGCTCCCACCCTCCTGGACGACCCGAGCCGCTACGGATCGCACGGCAAGGGTCCTGTCCGCGCTGGCCGCCCGAGAGGGCGGGAAGCGGTGCGTAAAGGCCGACAGCCCAACCCCGGCCTGCCTGTCATAAGGTTGCACCTCGATCCGACGGTTGACCAATGGCGTGGCTCCGGGGTTCCTGACCTCAAAGCGCATAGGCTCAGCTGGCTTCGCCACCGCAAGGCGAAGCCTTGCCTAGCGGCAAGACGGCCTCCCTCCAACGTCCACCAGGGTTCCTGGGGCCGACAGCCTCGGACAACAGACAGAACTCGAACCCTGGCTCAATCAAACTCTGAATCGGGCCACGGCACCGGGCCTGCCCGACGACCTCCTCCTGATGCTCTCCGCGACGAAGCCGGCCGCGCCTGAGGCGCCGGAGCGGGCCCGCCTATATGGCCCGGCCCACGGCCGCGGCGCCGGGGCATCCTTCGTCCAGGAGCATCATCATGGCAGCCGAGACCACCACGACCGAGACCAGCCCGCCCCGCGCCCCGGCGCCCGAACGGCCAAGCAACCCCTTCGTCAAGGCCGCCCAAAAAGGGCTGCCGAAGGCGGACCCAGGCGGCCCGACCCCGGCGGAGCTGGAGGCGGGACTCTGGGCGGACGTTCCAGGCTACAACGAGGACTGAGCGATCAGTCCGCATCGGCATCCGGCTCTCGCCCTTCGCGACGGCGGTGAAGATCGCAACGCACAGCAGGAGGGGCGGCATCAGGCGCCCCTTCTTTGCTGTCGGCTCAAACCATGCCCGACCATGATGCCGATTTCGGCTCGCGACCCGGGCGCCTTGCTCTCCTGAGGCGGCCGATCCCATCTTCGTCGGCACGGAGGTGGTCGAGGCAAACGCTATGGGTTCTGCCCATCAAGAGCCGCGCGCGGGCTGGTTGGAGGCTGGTCAGAGGTCGATATACGCGTAGATCTCCTTCCGCCTCACCCAAGCAATCCCCCCTCCGCTCCGACGGAGGCGGAGCGGAGGGGATGGTGTACGCCTCTCCTCTGCTCCACCGCGGATCCTCTCCAGCCCTGATCCTCTACCTGCTCCGCGCCATCCTCTCTGCCACCTGTCCGGCGCTCACCTTCGACGAGGCTGAGCTGACGACCTTCGGCAAGACCGATGCGTGCGGAAGGCCGTGTTCCTCTCGGCAGGTCTCCCGAGCCTTCGTCGGCTTCTGGCTCGTGCCGCGCTTCGTAGGCCGACCAACGGCGCCAGGATGCCTGCCAGGACACCGCCCTCTTAGTCGCGCCCACCGAAGGGGATTTCTGTCAGTCCGGCCAGAGGGCAGATGCCCGGCATGGACCGTGACGAGGTCCGCCTCTTCGTAGCCCCCATGACAGCATCCTCCAGGCCTCGATCAGATCTGCAGCGTCCGCATAAGCGAGTCGATGTCGGTCTCGGCCTCGGGAACCGCGATCGGCAGGATGGGAGGAAGCCGGGTGATCCGCCGATGAAACTCGGGCGGGTACAGCCCGCGGATGTCACGGCAGCCGTCTTCGTAGCTGGAGCGGAACGGCGTCAGCCCCCGCCGCGTGGCCACCCCAAACTTCGCCAACGGCTGCCGATAGGGCTTCTCGACAGTGAAGCCCTCCAGCCAAGCCGTATCGTCGCGAGCGTGTTGAGGGGTGAACGGGCAGCCTAGCGCCCGCTGAGCCGGCCTCAGGCTGTCGGAATGCCCGCAGCGGAATTTCAAGGTCACCGGACCGGGGTCGCGCCATTCGTAGGCGATCAGATCACCAAGGCGCACACTACGGCCGTTCGGCGCGTTCGGCGCGGACTGGACCACGACGGACTTGTCATAGCCCTTCATCTGATAGCTGAATGCCAGCCAGTGCAGCCATACTGTCTCCTGCGGGCGGGTCTTGACCTCCACGGCGGTCGGCGCCCGGCACTGTTGCTGACGCTTCGCGTACCGCTTGGCCCATTGCCGGACCCAAGTCCGATACTCGCTCCGTTGATCATACGGCGTCCAAGGCCCGCCCGGAATGTAGACGGCCAAATGGGTATGCGTACCGAACCGAGCGGAAACTTCGTGGGCATAGAGATACACGACAGGCAGATTGCGCTGTGCCAGCCAATCCCGCATGCACTTTAGGAATTTGGTAAAGAGGGCCTGCACCTCGGTATCGGAGCGGCAGCCGAGCAGGCTCCAGCTCACCGTCACCGTCGTGTCGCATGGCAGGCCGGATTTGACCGCGAATTCGGCGGCGGCGTAATGGTCCGCGAACTCGGCCTCGCTGATGAGGCGCGACGGCACCCCTACCGTCCGCGGGTGCGCCACCGTCCAAGGCCGTACGGCGGCCGGTACTTGTTGATGAAGATGTGTGGGTTGTCCGCCTGCTGCTTCATCTGCTCCAGACATACGATTCTCCCGAAATCCGTGTCGTCTTCACCCCAGATTGCTTTCGCCAGTTCAGCCCTGCGGCCCGTGCCCGAAAAGACAAAATCATCGGGATCCGGGCCGCCCCTGCCCAGCACGGTGCGGGCGTAATCATCCGGATCGTCGAAGTCGCTGGATCGGTAGAGATGGAGGCGATACCGTTTCATGTCGGACCTCGTCTATGTGCCTTCGGCATGCTGTAGTGCATTTGAACGGGGCGAGCAGGCATGCTCCTCACGGAGCCTTCCTCTCGCCCCGGTGCAGACCGTCACGCTTGCGGGACGAGGATCGGCCCCGCAATTAGGACCGGCCTCTCCGGGCTGGTGCGCATGATGGATTGCGGGCCGGTTTCTCCCGGCTGCATCGGTCAGGCTTGTGCAGCGTCGAGCGACACCGGCTCGGGCCGGTCCATCTCCGCCGGCTCCTGCTTCAACATCTGCACCAACTCGCTCGCGTTGACGCCCTGCAGGAGTTCCCGCAGCCGCACCTCCTGTCCCTTCGTCACGGACAGGATGAACTCGGCGGCACGTTGCGCCTTCGTCTTCACCTCTCCACCATTCGACTCGGCTTTTGCGGCCTTCGCAGCGGTGCGCGCCGTCTTCACCCGTTCACGGATCTTGCGAAGGCTCGGCCGCTGACCGGCCTCCAACTCACCCTCGATCTCGGTGCGCAGCTCCTCAGGCGTCGCTTCTGCGGTCAGCAGATAGATGCCCGTTGCCTCAAGGCAGCCGACCAGCTCCTCCTTCGGCCCCCAGACCTTGAACGCGCGCATGTAGCGGGCGGCCGTGCTGGCGCCCCAGGTCGGGAACTGCGTTCGGACCCAATCCCCGAAGCCGCCGTGCACCACCTTGCCCTTGGCGGTCGTGAGGTCGCGACCGATCGCGAAGACGCGTTCGGTGAGGATCTGATAATTCTGTCGGATTCGCTCGGCAAGCTCATCAAGGCTCGACGCCGAATTCGAGGTCGGCACCGTTTCCACCACCTCTACGGCAGCGGGGGGCACCTCATCGATTCCCGTCTGCGCCTCGGTCTCCTGCGCGGGGCGCTCGACTTCTAAAATGATGTTGCTATCTGACATGCTGTTACTCCCATGCCAGACCCATTTTCTTGGTCTGGCATGGGAGTAAC
>NZ_BPQM01000116.1 GCF_022179245.1 Methylobacterium gregans | reverse complement strand
CGCGCTTGCCGGTCGGGATGTTGACGCCTGCGATACGGGCCAAGATAACGCTCCATGGTGCCGAACCGGGGGGTTCGGTGCCGGGCCCGGGGCCCGGTCTTCTGGTTGCCGCGCGTCCGGTGGAGTCCGGCCCTTGCGCGTCCGTCGAACGACGACGCGGCCCGCGGCCGCCCGATCAGGGCACCTCGAGCCACGTTTCGAATGGACGAAGACCGGCCTGCTAGCGCGGGCCGGTCCTCATGTCAACAGCCGGTGCGAACGGATTCGGGATCAGGCCCCGGCGGTCTCGGCGTGGGGTTCCAGGAGCGACATCAGCTCGCTGGTCACCGTGTCGATCGGCTGCATGCCGTCGATCGTCTCGAGCTTGCCGGCCTGGGCGTAGTAGTCGGAGAGCGGCGCGGTCTGGGCGCGGTACGCCTCGAGCCGGGACTTGAACACCTCCGGGGTGTCGTCCTTGCGCACCGGTAGGCCCCGGGCGGCGGTCTCGGCGGCGCGGTTGGCGATCCGGCCGACCAGCGCGTCCTCGTCCACCTTCAGCTCGATCACGGTCGAGAGCGCGATACCCTTCTCGGCGAGCATCGCGTCGAGGGCCTTGGCCTGCTCGACGGTCCGCGGGAAGCCGTCGAGGATAAAGCCACGCTTGGCGTCCGGCTCCTCGATCCGGTCGGCGACGATGCCGACGACGATCTTGTCGGAGACGAGGCCGCCGGCCTCCATCACGGCCTTGGCTTCCAGGCCAACCGGCGTGCCGGCGGCCACGGCCGCGCGCAGCATGTCGCCGGTCGAGAGCTGCGGGACGCCGAAGCGTGCCACGATCCGCTCGGACTGGGTGCCCTTCCCCGCGCCGGGCGGTCCGAGCAGAATGATGCGCATGGCGGTGTGTCCTCGTCCTTGTCCGCTCTGGCAGCGGCTTCCGGGGCGATGGCGAAGCCTCCCCGGCATCGCCTTGGGTGGTGGCAGGTGTTGGGTTGTAGCCGGGTTCTACCGCGGAGGGGAGCCGGACCAAAGACGGGGAGCGTGCATTCTCCCCGCCGCAGTCACGGATCCCGCCCGGACCTCAGCGGCGGCGCTGGGTGGTCGAGGCGCCGCGCAGCTTCGCCTTCTTCACCAGGCCCTCGTACTGGTGGGCCATCAGGTGCCCGTGGATCTGCGCCACCGTGTCCATCGTCACCGAGACGACGATGAGGAGCGAGGTGCCGCCGAAGGCGAGGCTCTGCGAGGAGAGCGCCATCGCCAGGATCTCGGGCGCCAGACAGACGAAGGTGAGGTAGAGCGCGCCGATCACCGTGATGCGGGTGAGCACCTTGTCGATGAAGGCCGCCGTCCGCTCGCCCGGGCGGATGCCCGGGATGAAGCCGCCATGCTTCTTCAGGTTGTCGGCCGTCTCCTGCGGGTTGAAGACGACGGCCGTGTAGAAGAACGTGAAGAAGATGATCAGAGCGGCGTAGAGCGCCATGTAGACCGGCTGGCCGTGGCCGAGCAGCGTGGTCAGGGTGCCGAGGAAGCCCGACGAGCCCTGGTTCGCCGAGAAGCTCGCCACCGTGGCGGGCAGCAGCAGCAGGGACGAGGCGAAGATCGGCGGGATCACGCCCGAGGTGTTGAGCTTGAGCGGCAGGAACGAGGTCTGGCCCTCGTACATGCGGTTGCCGACCTGGCGCTTCGGGTAGTTGATCAGCACCCGGCGCTGGGCCCGCTCCATGAACACGATGAAGTAGATCAGCGCGATGGCGCCGACCGCGGTGCCGAGGAGCGTCGCGAGCGACATCGCGCCCGTGCGGCTCAATTCCAGCGCGCCCGCGATCGCCACCGGCAGGTGGGCCACGATGCCGGCGAAGATGATGAGCGAGGAGCCGTTGCCGATGCCGCGCGAGGTGATCTGCTCGCCGATCCACATCAGGAACAGCGTGCCGCCGGTCAGCGTGATCACGGTCGAGGCCAGGAAGAACGGGCCCGGGTCGATCGCCGCCGACGAGCTCTGCAGGCCGACCGCGATGCCCCAGGACTGGACCAGCGCCAGCACCACCGTGAGGTAGCGGGTGTACTGGTTGATGACCTTGCGGCCCGACTCGCCCTCCTTCTTCAGCGCCTCCAGGCTCGGGATCACCGAGGTCAGGAGCTGAATGATGATCGAGGCCGAGATGTAGGGCATGATGTTGAGCGCGAAGATCGCCATGCGCTCGACCGCGCCGCCCGAGAACATGTTGAACAGGCCGAGCACGCCGCCCGCCTGCTGCTGGAAGTTCCTGGCGAACTGCTCCGGATCGATGCCGGGGATCGGCACGTAGGTGCCCAGGCGGAACACCACGAGGGCGCCGAGCGTGAACCAGATGCGCTTCTTCAGCTCATCGGCCTTCGCGATCGCCCCGAAATTGAGGTTGGCGGCAAGCTGCTCGGCGGCTGAGGCCATGACGGTCTATCCTGGGACCTGTCGCCGGACGGTTGGGTCCGGGTGAAACGAAGAACGGCGGCCGGTGCGAGGTCGCACGGGCCGCCGCTCGGTGGCTTGGACTTAAGCGCTTCGCGGGGCCGACGCAACGCGTCGCGCCGGCCTCCCGCGGGAGCCTCAGGCCTCGGCGGACGCCGTGCCGCGGTGGGCGACGCCCGCCGCGTAGGCGACGGTGACGCTGCCGCCGGCCTTCTCGACGGCCTCGACCGCCGACTTCGACGCGCGGGTGACCTCGAAGCTGAGCTTCGTGGTCAGCTCGCCGACGCCCAGCAGCTTCACGCCGTCGCGGGGACGGGAGAGGATGCCGGCGGCGACCAGCGCCTCGACGGTGATGGGCGCCGAGGCGTCGAGCCGGCCCGCATCCACCGCCTCCTGCACCCGGCCGAGGTTCACCTCGTTCAGGTCGGCGGCGTGGATGTTGTTGAAGCCGCGCTTCGGCAGGCGACGATGCAGCGGCATCTGGCCGCCCTCGAAGCCCTTGATGGACACGCCGGTGCGGGCCTTCTGACCCTTCACGCCGCGTCCCGCGGTCTTGCCCTTGCCGGAGCCGATGCCCCGGCCGACGCGCATCCGGTTCTTGGTGGCGCCTTCGTTGTCGCGGATCTCGTTGAGCTTCATCGTGGCGCCCTCCTTACGCAGCGCCGTCGAGGACGCGCACGAGGTGCGCGACCTTGCGGATCATGCCGCGCACGGCCGGAGTGTCCTCCAGCTCGGCGACCCGATGCATCTTGTTGAGCTTCAGGCCGACCAGCGTCGCGCGCTGGGAGGCCTCGCGGCGGATCGGCGAGCCGATCTGCTCGACGCGGATGGTCTTCTCAGCCATGCCAACCTCTCCTTACGCCACAGCCGCTTCGGACTGATCGTTCGGGTCGGCATCGCGGCGGCGGCTCTGGAGGGCCGACACCTTGAGACCGCGGCGGGCCGCGACGGAGCGCGGGCTGTCCTCGTTCTTGAGCGCCTCGAAGGTGGCGCGCACGAGGTTGTAGGGGTTCGAGGAGCCGAGGCTCTTCGCCACCACGTCCTGCATGCCGAGCGTCTCGAAGACGGCGCGCATCGGGCCGCCCGCGATGATGCCGGTGCCCTGCGGGGCCGCGCGGAGGATCACCTTGCCGGCGCCGTGACGGCCGTTGACGTCGTGGTGCAGGGTCCGGCCCTCGCGGAGCGACACGCGGATCAGGCCGCGCTTGGCGGCTTCCGTCGCCTTGCGGATGGCCTCGGGCACCTCGCGCGCCTTGCCGTGGCCGAAGCCGACCCGGCCCTTCTGGTCGCCGACGACGACGAGGGCCGCGAAGCCGAAGCGACGGCCGCCCTTCACCACCTTGGCGACGCGGTTGATGTGGACGAGCTTGTCCACGAACTCGCTGTCGCGCTCCTCGCGCTCCTCGCGGCGGCCGCGGCCCCCGCCCTCACGTTCACGTGCCATTCTGCTACCCGTTCATCGCACTGGCGCGGGCGGCGGGCCCGCTCGCTTGATTGGTTTCATGAGGAGCGGCGTGCCGCTCCCCTCCGCCGGATCTCTTGTCTCGGTGTTCCATCGCGAATGGAACCTCCGCCGCGTGGGCGGCGGCGCGCCGTCGCGCTTGCGGGCCCTCGGACGTCGGTCCGAAGGCCCGGTCCGCGCCGAGCGCGCTCAGAACTCCAGACCACCCTCGCGGGCGGCATCGGCCAGGGCCTTGACGCGGCCGTGGTAGATGTAGCCCGAGCGGTCGAAGATCACCTTGGTGACGCCGGCCGCCTTGGCGCGCTCGGCGACGAGCTTGCCCACGGCGGTGGCGGCGGCGACGTCGGCGCCGGTCTTCAGGTCGCCCTTGAGCGCCTTGTCGATCGACGAGGCGGCGGCGAGCGTCTTGCCCTGGGCATCATCGATGACCTGGACGTAGATCTGCTTCGACGAGCGGAACACCGAGAGCCGCGGACGGCCGTTGGCGGCGGCCCGCAGGGCCTTCCGGACGCGGATCTTGCGCCGCTGGAGGGCGATAAGCTTGTTCGACATCTTAAGCCCTCCTTACTTCTTCTTGCCTTCCTTGCGGAAGATGAACTCGCCAGCGTACTTGACGCCCTTGCCCTTGTAGGGCTCGGGGCCGCGGTACTCGCGGATCTCGGCGGCCACTTGGCCGACGCGCTGCCGGTCGATGCCCGAGATCACGATCTCCGTGGGCTTGGGCGTCACGATGGTGATGCCGGCCGGGATCTCGTACTCGATGTCGTGGCTGTAGCCGAGCGACAGCTTGAGGGCCTTGCCGGCCATCGCGGCGCGGTAACCCACGCCGGTGATCTCGAGCTTCTTCTCGAAGCCCTTCGAGACGCCCTCGACGAGGTTCGCCACCTGGGCGCGCGAGGTGCCCCACAGCGAGCGGGCCTCCTTGGACTGGTTCTTGGGCTGCACGGAGACCGCGCCGTCCTCGAAAGCCACGTCCACCAGGGCCGGGACGACGAACTGCAGCTCGCCCTTCTGACCCTTCATCTTCACGGTCTGACCGTCGACCGTCGCCGTCACGCCGGACGGGACGGGGACGGGCTTCTTGCCTACGCGAGACATCTGCCTCTCCTCTCTCGCCGGATCAGAACACCTGGCAGAGCACTTCGCCGCCGACGTTGCGCTCGCGCGCAACGTGGTCGGCCATGACGCCCTGCGGGGTGGACACGATGGTGACGCCGAGGCCGTCGGCCACGCGCGGCAGCTCGCCGACCGACGAGTAGACTCGGCGGCCCGGCTTCGACACGCGCTGGATCGAGCGGATGACGGGCTTGCCGTCATAGTACTTCAGCTCGATCGCGAACTCGGTCCGGCCGTTGCCGAGGTCGGACACCGCGTAGTCGCGAATGTAGCCCTCGGACTTCAGGACGTCGAGCACCGAGGCGCGCAGGCGCGAGCCGGGGGTCTGCACGACGTTGCGACGGCGCTGCTGGCCGTTGCGGATGCGGGTGAGCATATCGCCCACGGGATCGTTGACCATGGGTATGCCTCCTTACCAGCTCGACTTGACGAGGCCCGGGATCAGACCCCGGTTGCCGAGCTCGCGCAGCGCCACGCGCGAGATGCCCATCTTGCGGTAGACGGCGCGCGGACGGCCGGTCATCTCGCAGCGGTTGCGGATGCGAACGGCCGACGAGTTGCGCGGCAGCTCCGCGAGCTTGAGGCGCGCCTCGAAGCGCTCCTCCATCTCAAGGCTCTCGTTGTTGGCGATGGCAAGGAGGCCTTTGCGCTTCTCGGCGAAGCGCGCGACCAGGGCCTTGCGGCGGTTGTTCTTCTCGACTGAGCTCTTCTTAGCCATGTCTGTTCTCTCCGGTGTCCGCGTCTGAGGCGCCTGGCCTCACTGCCGGAACGGGAACTTGAAGGCGGCGAGCAGGGCCTTGGCCTCTTCATCGGTCTTGGCGGAAGTCGCCACGACGATGTCCATGCCCCAGGTCTGCTCGGCCTTGTCGTAGGAGATCTCCGGGAACACGAGGTGCTCCTTGAGACCCAGCGCGTAGTTGCCGCGCCCGTCGAACGAGCGCGGGTTCAGGCCGCGGAAGTCACGCACGCGCGGCAGCGCGATGGTGATCAGGCGGTCCATGAACTCGTACATGCGCTGCTTGCGCAGCGTCACCTTGCAGCCGATCGGCATGCCCTCACGGACCTTGAAGGTCGCGATGGCCTTGCGGGCCCGGGTGATCACCGGCTTCTGACCGGCGATGAGGGCCAGATCGCCGGCGGCGACCGAGGCCTTCTTCGAGTCGGCGGTGGACTCGCCGACGCCCATGTTGATGACGATCTTCTCGATGACCGGCACCTGCATCGGGTTCTTGTAGCCGAACTGCTCGATGAGCTTCTGGCGGACCACCTCGTCGTAGTGCTGGCGCAGACGGGGGGTGTAAGCGTTCTTGTCGGCCTCAGCCATCGATCTGATCCCCCGTGCTCTTGGCGAACCGGACCTTGCGGCCGTCCTCGAGGATGCGGAAACCCACGCGGGTCGGCTTGCCGTTGGCGTCGGCGACCGCGAGGTTGGAGAGCTGGATGGCGGCCTCCTTGGAGATGATGCCGCCTTCCTGGTTCTGCGTCTGCTTCTGGTGCTTCTTGACCAGGTTGATGCCGCGCACGAAGGCCTTGTCGTCCTTCGGCAGCACCTGGATGACCTCGCCGGAGCGACCCTTGTCGCGACCCGTGAGGACGACGACGGTGTCGCCCTTCTTGATCTTGGCGGCCATCACAGCACCTCCGGAGCCAGCGAGATGATCTTCATGTGATTGCGCGCGCGGAGCTCCCGCGGCACGGGCCCGAAGATGCGGGTGCCGATCGGCTCCTTCTGATTGTTGATCAGAACGGCGGCGTTCTTGTCGAAGCGGATGACCGAACCGTCGGCGCGCTTCACGTCCTTGGCCGTGCGCACGACGACCGCCTTCATGACGTCGCCCTTCTTCACGCGACCGCGCGGGATCGCCTCCTTGACGGAGACGACGATCACGTCGCCGACGCCCGCGTACTTGCGCTTCGACCCGCCGAGCACCTTGATGCACATCACGCGGCGTGCACCCGAGTTGTCGGCGACGTCCAGATTCGTCTGCATCTGGATCACGGGAGTGACCTTTCCTGGTTTCAGGCGGGTTTCCGCACGCGGGCGGTATTGCCCGGCGGACGACGCCTGATGGGGACCTGACGTCCCCGGCTCATAAGAGAGACCGCGCTATCGGCCCGGGGGCCGGCGCGGTCACCGCGTACGAGGGGTGCTGGCACCCCGTAAACTGTCGCGAAGGCCGGTCCGATACACCGGTTCGCCCGGGAGTTCAAGCACGAAGGTGGGGAGACGCTGCGGCGCGGATCTTGCCGGCCGCCGCGGGTCGGCGGGGATCCGCGGCCCGGAACGCCGCTATGCGGCGGCTGTTGACGACCGGACGTGTGGCCGACGAGGACGGAGATCGCATGAAGCCACGGATCGCACTCGGCCTTCAAGGCGGCGGCGCCTACGGCGCCTATGGCTGGGGCGTCATCGACCGGCTCCTGGAGGAGCATATCTGGATCTCGGCGGTGAGCGGGGCGAGCGCGGGCGCCCTCAACGGGGCCGCCCTGGTCTCCGGGCTTGCCAGCGGCAGCGACGACGGCGCGCGCACGGCGCTGGCCAGCCTCTGGCGCGCGACCGCCGACCGCTCGCCGCTACGGGCCTGGGATTGGGCGGGCAGCCTTCCGCCCGGCACCACATCCTGGATGGCGCCCTGGTTCGAGCCGTGGGTGAACGCCTGGCTCGAGCCCTGGGTGGAGCAGTCCCTCACTTTTACCCGGCTCTACGGCGGCCACGTCACCCCCTACTTCCCCGACTTCCGGGCGATGCGCGCGTGGCGGGAGGCCGTGGCGGCGAGCGTGGATTTCGAGGCGCTGACGGCGCCGCGTGCGATCCCGCTCTACGTGTCCGCCACGGACGTGCTCACGGGGGCGGCACGCCTCTTCACGGGGACCAAGATCACCGAGGACGCGCTGATGGCCTCCTGCTGCCTGCCGGAGCTGTTCTCGCCCGTCGAGATCGACGGGCGGCGCTACTGGGACGGGGGCTACGTCGCCAACCCGGCCCTCGACCCGCTGGTCTTCGGAGGCCACGGCGCGACCGATCTTATCGTGGTCCAGCTCACGCCCTTCGTCACCGACGCGGTCGGCGAGCGGGCCGACGAGGTGGTGAAACGGGCGAGCGACATCAGCTTCAACGCCTGCCTGATGCGCGAGC
>NZ_BPQM01000115.1 GCF_022179245.1 Methylobacterium gregans | reverse complement strand
CGCGATCCCGGGCGGTACCCAGGCGACGACGTTCACGATCGGCGACCCCGGCATCTACACCCTGGCCCAGGGCACCACGCGGACGCAGACCGCGGGCGCGGCGGTCTCGGCCACGGTTGCGAGTGGCACGACCCAGATCGATATCCAGGGCACGTTGGACAACGCCGCCTCCGGCGCGCGGGGGATCGACACCGATCTCGCTCGCGGGAGCGTGACGGTGGGCGCGGCCGGGACGGTCCGCACCCTGAACGGCGACGCCGTGCGCGTCCGGTCTGTCAACGGCCGGACCGACCTGACCAATCTCGGCCAGATCATCGCGGGCACGGCGGCTTTCACGCCCGCGCCCGGCGGCAGCGCGCCAGCCACCGCCTTCGCCGTGACCTATAACGCCGCGCGCGGCGCCTCCGGTGCCCCCGTGACCGACTACGAGAGCGGCGGCGTCATCACCAACGGCTCGGCCCAGAACACGACGGCGCTGATCCGCAGCGACACCGGCGACGCGATCCGCCTCGGCTCCCATCAGACGCTGGTCAATTACGGGCAGATCGTCGGCAACGGTCCGGTCAACGATTCGAGCGCCAACAACGGGCTCAACGGCACCGGCCTCGGGGGCAACGGCAACCCCAACACCTCGACGGCCGAGACCTACGACAACTCGCGCGGCGTGCGGCTCAACCAGTCCGGCGCCACCGCGGTCATTATCGAGAACCACAACCGGATCGAGGGCGCCCAGCACGGCGTTGATGTCGGGCAGGCGAACGTTACCGGCCTCGTGGTCGACAACCGCGCGGGCGCGACGATCCTCGGCTGGAACGGCTCGGGCGTCGGCGCCGACACGACGGGCACGGCCGCCAACACCGTGACGGTCAACAATGCGGGCATCATCCGCGGCGAGTACGCCCCGCGCTACGACCGCGCCGGCTACGTGACGGTCGACGGCGACGCGGACGGCGTCGACGTGGACGGGGCGGCCACCGTCAACAACTTCGCGGGCGGCGTGATCGCCGGATCCGGGGCGGACGGCAACCTCACCGGCCAGGGCGCGGGCGGCTTCGACTCCTCCGGGCGCGCCAACGCGAGCGAGGGCCTCTCCCTCGGCGGCGGCATCGTCAACAATGCCGGCCTGATCAGCGGCGCCAACACCGGTATCGTCGTCAACAACGACAGCAACACCACCGGCACCCGCAGCGGCGTCGCGGCGACCGCCATCACGAACGGTGCCACCGGCCGGATCGTCGGGCAGAGCGGCTACGCGATCCGGCTGGAGAACAAGGCCGGCAGCGCGATCGACAACGATACCCTCGTCAACGCCGGCACCATCGTCGGCAACGGCACGGTCCCGACCGGGACGGTGCTCCTCCAGAACAACACTGCCGATCCGCGCACGCTCGGCACCCTCGACGGCGTGATCTACTCCGCGGCCGATGCCGGCAGCGCCCGCTTCATCCGCGGCGACGGCGCGGCCATCCAGACCGGCGAGGGCGCCGACGTCCTCACGAACTACGGCACCATCACCGGCAACAGCGGCCGGGCGGTGAACCTGGAGGGCGGGGCCGACACGCTCAACCTCTACACCGGGTCCGTCCTCACCGGCCGGCTCGACGGCGGCGCGGGCGCGGACACGCTGAATCTGCGGCAGGACGACCGAGCCGCCACCGACCGCGACGGGCTCGGGATCAATAGCGGCGCGCGCACCGGAACGCTCGCGAACGTCGCCGGCTTCGAGACCCTGAACGTGCAGGGCGGCAACTGGACCCTGTCCGACGCACAGACTTACGCGACCGGCGCCGCGGTCGCGGCCGGTGCGACGCTGCGGGCGAACGCGGCCCTGTCCGCCGCGGTGGCGGTGAGCGGCACGCTCACCGGCTCGGGCATCGTCGGTGCCACCACGGTGGCGAGCGGTGGGACCCTCGCGTTCGGCGGGGCCGCGGGCAGCCTCAGCACCGGCAGCCTCAGCCTCGCCTCGGGCGCGACGCTCGCGGGGACGATTGCTACGGGCGGGGCGCCGCTCCACGTCGCCGGATCGGTCGCGCTGGCCGGGGCGAGCCTCACCCTCAGCCTCGGCGGGGCTTCGGGCGCGGGCGACAGCTTTCTGTTGGTCGACAACGACGGGAGCGATGCCGTCACGGGCGCGAACGGCGCGGGCGCGGCCTTCCTGCTCTACGACGGCGCCACGCTCGCCGAGGGCTCGACCCTCACCGTGCAGGACCGCGTCTATCGGGTCAGCTACGCGGGCGGCGACGGCAACGACGTGGCGCTCACGGACGTGACACCGGCCCTGCCGCCGACGGATACCGGTCCGACGCCGCCGACAACGCCGCCGGGCACCCAGGCCGGCGGCCAGGGCACGAGCCTCGCCACCACGACGGATCCGGCCGCCGCCGAAAACGCCGCGGACCAAGCGATCCGGGCGCTGCCACCCGGTGTCGACAAGGCGGCCGTCGAGAACGCGGTCGAGATTTTCCTGTCCGGCCTCCAGGCGGGCACGAGCATCAACGTCTCGACTTTCACGCCAACCCCGGGCGCCACCGACATCCGTATCGAGGGCCCCACCGACGGCACGCAGACCCTCGTCGTCCTCGACGCTTCCGCCCTGCCGCCGGGCACGCTCATCACCGTCAACAATATCGGCTTCGTCGCGCTCTCGGGGCCTGCCTCGCTGATCGGCGGCGATGGCTCGCAGGTCGTGTTCGGCGACGACGCGGCGCAATCCATGGTTCTGGGCGCGGACGACGACACGCTTCGCGGGGGCGGGGGCAACGATGTTGTCGGCTCGAAGGCCGGCAACGACCTATTCTACGGCGATGCCGGCAACGACACGGTGTTCGGCGGCATCGGGGTCGACACGCTGTTCGGCGGCACGGATCAGGATCTCGTCTACGGCAACCAGGACGCTGACCTGATCTACGGCAACCAGGGTCAGGACACGCTCTTTGGCGGCCAGGGCGACGACCGCGCCTTCGGCGGGCAAGGCGACGACCGCCTCTACGGCAATCTCGGCAACGATGTGCTGCTTGGGAATTTCGGGGCCGACATCGTCTACGGGAACCAGGGCAACGACATTGTCTACGGCAATCAGGGCGCGGACATCCTGTTCGGCGGCCAGGGCAACGACGTGCTCTACGGCGGTCAGGACGCCGACACGCTGGTGGGCGGGATCGGCGACGACACGCTGGTCGGCGGCCTCGGGGCCGATCTCTACCGCTTCGACCCGAATTCCGGCCGCGAGCTGATCCTGGGCTTCAACCAGGCCGAGGGCGACCGGATCGCGCTGGGCGGGCAGACCTACACGGTCAGTTCAGCACAGAACGGCGACGCGCTGCTCTCACTCTCGGGCGGTGGCGTGGTCGATATGGCCGGTATCCGGGCGAGCCAGATCAACGCTAGCTACTTCACAGCCTGACCTCCCTTCAGGCAGACAGCAGAACGCAGAGGGCTCGCCGAGAGGTGAGCCCTTTGACGTTCTGCCAGGCACCCAGGGTAGCGTCGGCTGAGACCCTTCTCGTTTCCGAACCCGATCGAGCTTTCGAACGGCTGGTTAAGCCCGAACAGCAGTCCTTCGTCGCTGACGCATTGAATGGCTGCTGAGGGTGGAGGCTGTGTAAAAAACTCAGGCTCACGCCGAGATCATAGAACAATCTTCTACGCTTCCGCCATTCGGGCGGTACCGCGTGAGCGTTTCCGATGCTCGCTTGCTGGCTGCAGGAGGCGCTCTTGTTTCGCTGCCCGCTCGTGGCGCCCTCATGCTCATAGGCGTGCCGAACCCGGTTCGCACGGTCCTAGTCGCCATCGTCCTGTCGAGCGCCGTGATGGTCACTATCCGGGCTGTGAGGTAGCGCACTCCACACGCATAGGAGTCGTAGCGAAACTAAGCGAGCGCGCGCTGAGGCCCAAAGGGTTAAAGCTTAATTTACAGCCTCTGAGCGATGGAAGGCGTTGAGTGAGCTTCCAAGAGGTCCGGCCTTAAGGCCTGGTGCGATCAAGCACATTCGGCGGCGCTGGACTTGTTATAATGTATTCACCGTAGCGCGCCTGAACTCTGTGGGCGCATAGTTTATTTGCAGCATGACAAGCCTGTTCCACTATGCTTTAGGTGCACTTGGGTGGGGCACACTCGCGGTCTGGCGGGTAATGGCACACACCTGGTACGTCGCAGCCATTGTCTTGGCGTTGGGATCGCAAGCGGTCTCGGCCGACGACGCGCTTCGCGGCCGAGCAACGGTCCTCGATGGCGACACCCTCGTAGTGCGAGGCAAAGTCCTTGGGCTGCTTGGCGTAGTGGCGCCGCGATCAACGCAGACCTGCGAGACAGCAGGAGGGCAGAGATACCTCTGCGGGAAGATCGCGGCTGAGGCGCTCGCGGCCCGGATAGGCGACACAAGCCTTGCCTGTGTCGTCGGCCAAGCCGATCCGCACGGACGCGCGCTCGCCACATGCCGCAAGGATGGCGAGGATCTTGCCGCTTGGCTGGTGTCTCACGGCTATGCCGTGGCCGACCGCCATGCCTCAAACGACTACGTTCCGAACCAGAAGCAGGCCTGGGCGAAGCGCAGAGGTCTGTGGGCGGGCGTCTTTGAAGATCCGACCACGCAGGAGCGGCAGGCGTACTCCGCCAAGAGCCACGTCGTCGATGCGGATCCTGCCGATCCCGTGACAACAGCTTCGACAGCTGCGGCCACGAGGAAGAGGCGTTAGTCTGTGGGTTGCAGTCGGCGGCAATCTAGGCTGTGGAGATTGTCGTTTCATCATCAATGCAGAAGATCGGATTCGGCTGCGCTTAACCAGGCTGGGCGCACGCTCCATCCATCCAGTGGAGATAAGCCCATGCGGATGTGGATGGTGGTAGGCGCAGCGGCTCTAGCCATAGCTGCCAGCATCCAAGGCGCAGAGGCACGTGGGCGTGGCTTCGGACGCTTGTTCTCCGGGCGTGCGCCGACACCTTACCAGCCAACCGCGACAATACCGGCCGCTGGTCAGCGGACGGACCCTCGCTCGGCGAGCCGGATCAGCTATCAGCCAGGCGTCGCGATTACCCCAGCTCGGGCCGCCACAGTCGCTGCAGCCACCACGATGCCGGTGGCGGTGGCTGCTACCGAGCTTCGCCTGTCCGAAGAGGCCGCAGCACCAGCACCTCCGCCACCTGCCTCAGCACCTCAGCCGCGACAGGAGGCACGTGCCGCTGTGGCAGTTTGCGCGCCGGACAGGCGAGTTGGTGGGCTAGGAGGGCTAGATGCCGGCTTCTGCCTTATCAACTAGGATACGCACTTCACCGCACTGTTGCGCCAGCTAGCGAGCGCCGCGAGAGTGACATCTTCCCTCTTCCAGGCGTGTGCAAGCTAAGAGACCGATTATGCCGCCCGTGCGCTCGTCCATGTGCAGTGTGCAGGTAGCCGGACCGCCCAAGCCCTGACTAACTCGTCGTGCGTCGGCCCCGGCCCGGTAGCCGAGATCAGCGTGAGGGCCCCCTTTGCCGCGCCCGGATCGGGCGCCGCGTCCTCAGATGTCGATCCGGGCACCGATCTCGACAGCCCTGTCAACCGGGATGCGGAAGTAGCGTGACGCATCGGTCGCCGCGCGCGCCATGGCGATGTAGAGGCGGTCCTGCCAGACCGGCATGCCCGTCTCCGGCGAGGGCACCAGCACCCGTCGCGTCAGGAAGTAGGACAGGTTGCCGGCATCAAAGCCGGCTGCGGCCAGGGCGCGGGGCAAGTCCGGCAGTTCCATGAACCCGAAGCGCACCGTCACGCAGGTGAACACGTCCGAGAGCGGCTTGACCGTGACACGGTCCGCCTGAGGCACCCGCGGCAGATCCTCGGTGACCACGTGCAGGATGACGTTGCGGGCATGCAGGACGTGGTTGTGCTTTACATTGTGCATCAGGGCACCGGGCGTGTCGCCCGGCGAGCCGGTCAGGAACATCGCCGTACCCGGCGCCCGTAGGACCGAGCCCGTCTCGGCCATGTGCGTGAAGTTCGACAGGGGCACGCGGCGCCGATGAATCTCCTCTGCAACCAGGGCGGACCCGCGCCTCCATGTCCACATGGCGGTAACAAGCGCCGCCCCGATTGTCAGGGGCACCCAGCCGCCGTGGAGCAGCTTCAGCGCGTTGGCGGACAGGAACACCAACTCGATGAGCAGGAACGGCGCGATGATCGCGGCTGCCAGCACCGGCGACCAGCGCCAGGCCTTCCAGGCCACGACGAAGAGCAGAACCGCCGTTATGACCATGTCGCCGGTGACCGCAATGCCGTAGGCCGCCGCCAGCGCGCTCGACGATTTGAACAGCACCACCAGGAACACGACTGCGACGAGCAGCCACCCGTTCACCCGCGGGATGTAGATCTGACCCTTTTCCGTCTCGGAGGTGCGCAACACGCGCATGCGGGGCAGCAGGCCGAGTTGCATGGCCTGCTGGGTGATCGAGAAGGTGCCGGTGATGACGGCCTGGCTCGCGATGACGGTCGCCACGGTGGCCAGCAGCACCATCGGCAGCAGGGCCCAGGACGGGTAGAGCAGGAAGAACGGGTTCTCGATGCGCTCGGGGTGGGCGAGTAGCATGGCACCCTGGCCGAGATAGTTCAGGGCAAGCGCCGGCAGGATCAGGCCGAACCAGGCTGCCCGGATCGGCGAGCGACCGAAATGGCCCATGTCGGCGTAGAGCGCCTCGGCACCGGTCACGGCGAGGAAGACGGCGCCGAGCGCGAGCAAGCCGGCCGTGCCATGATTGAGCAGGAAGCTGATCCCGTATGCCGGGTTGAAGGCCGCCAGGATGCTCAGGTCGTCGGCGAGATGGCCCAGGCCGCCGAGCGCCATGACGACGAACCAGAACGCCGTGATCGGCCCGAAGAACGTCGCAACCCGCGCCGTGCCATGGCTCTGGACCGCGAACAGGCCGATGAGGATGGCGAGGCTGAGCGGCAATACGTATGGCTCGAAGGCGGGGGTGACGAGCTTCAGCCCTTCGACGGCGGACAGCACTGAGATCGCCGGCGTGATAATGGCATCGCCGTAGAACAGGGCGATCCCCACCATGCCGAGGACGATGACGAAGCTGCCGGAATGGCCGAGGACCCGCTGAGCGAGTGCGACGAGGGAGGGCGTGCCGCCTTCACCCTCGTTGTCGGCTCGCATGACGAGCAACACGTACTTCAGCGTCACGATGAGGATGAGCGCCCAGAGGATCAGCGAGACGACGCCGAAGACCATGTCGCGCGTCGGGGCGTGTCCCCCGCCTGCGGCAGCGTGCAGGGATTCCTTCAGCGCGTAGAGCGGGCTCGTGCCGATGTCGCCGTAGACGATGCCGACGGACCCGAGGGTCAGCGCCCAAAAGCTCGTCTTGGAGCCATGGCCCGCATCGGCCGGCAGCGGCGTCTGCGAAGCCGAGAACTCTGTTGTGGAACCCGACATCCGACGCGTCCTCCGAACACGGGTGGTTCCCGCCAGGATCGGCCTTCAACGGCCAAACGGCTCCCTTCGTTCGCGGCAAAAGCATAGTGCTCGGGCAAGCCGCCTCATTCCTACGTGCCTCTCGCGGGCTGGCTCGGACACTGGAGGAACCATCGCTGCTGCCGCGGACTTTCGCTCCCCGCGCCCGGCCAAACGCCGAAGGGGGAGTTTTGATGTTCGGCAAAGCAGTTCACCGCACTGCGGCGGCCACGGGAGGATGTCGTTGACGGCGCTCCTCGCCTGGGCCTTCGCCGTCGCTGCCGGTGCCCTCGTCACCGTCCAGGCCGGGGCCAATGCCGAACTCAAGCGCGGCTTCGGCGAGCCGGTGCCGGCCCTCATCGTCAACTACCTGTTCGGGCTCAGCGTGGTGGTGGCCTACTTCCTGGCCATGCGGATCTCTTGGCCCTCCTTCGAGAAGATGGGGGCGGTACCCTGGTGGGCTTGGTTTGGCGGTCTAGCCGGCTCGGCCTACGGCGTGGCGGCGATCCTGCTGGCTGGCCGCCTCGGAGCGGCGACCCTGATGGCGCTGGTGTTGACCGGCCAACTCGTGGCTTCGGTCATCCTCGACCATTTCGGCTGGGTCGGCTTCGAGGTGCACCAAGCGAGCATCGGGCGCATCTTCGGCTGCCTGCTGATGCTGGCAGGTCTCGCCTGCATCAGTGTGTTCTAATGCTTCAGAGTGACCCGAGCACGCCGCGAACGGCAGGCCAAGATACCTCTCGGTGGCGCCGACGCTTGTTCCCGGTGGGACCGGGGACACCTACCGAGGCTGGGCTTGGTCAGTCCTCGAATGCCGGAACGCTCCTGCCGCGGCAGCGGTTCTTCTGCCCATCAAGCTAGGAGCACCAGTATGCGACTTGTCGGACACGCGGCGGCCATCGCCATCGTCACGCTCATGGGCGCCGGGGCCGCGGAGGCGAAGGGCTGCATCAAGGGCGCGATCATCGGCGGCTTGGCGGGCCACTATCTGGCCGAACGCGGCGTCGTCGGTGCCGTAGCGGGCTGCCTCGGCGGCCGCTACCTGGCCAACCGTCAGGCCCGGCGCCAGCGCGAGATCGACTACGGTTCCCGCGTGCAGCCGCGGGGCGCCGGGTACGGTTCCCCACAGGCTTATGGGCAACGCTCCTACGGCTACTGAACGAGCCTGAGTACACCGAGCGGGGCGGCGTCGGCGCAGCCCCGCTCACCCTGACACCTCTCGACAACGTGGTGACATGGACCTCGACGCGATCCGGCAATGGGCGCTCGCCTTCATCGAGGCTCACAAGGCCTGGACGCCGCTGATCGCGGGGATACTCGCCTTCTGCGAGTCTGTCGCCTTCCTCTCGTTCTTGGTGCCCGCCACCGTCATCCTGCTCGCGCTCGGGCCGATGATCGCGGCAGCCGACGTCTCATTCTGGCCGATAGTGCTCTGCGCCGCCGTCGGGGCCGCGCTCGGCGACTGGATCTCCTACGAGTTCGGGCACTACTTCAAGGACGACGCCAAGCGGATGTGGCCGATGCGGCGCTACTCAGCGGCCGTGGCACGCGCGGAGGCCTTCTGCAGCCGCTGGGGCGCTGGCGCGGTGGCCCTGGGGCGCTTCTTCGGACCGATCCGTGCTGTAATCCCGCTAGTCGCCGGTGTCTTCGGCGTACGCCGCCTGCCGTTCCAGGTCGCGAACATCGCCTCGGCACTCGCCTGGGCGTTCATCCTGATCGCGCCGGGGGCCGGGCTTATGACGTGGTGGCGAGGCTGAGTACGAGCGAGGAGCCTCACGCGGCCTGCTTCAGAAGTCGACGTGCAGGCGTGTCGCGAAGAAGTCGGCAGGACCCCGGTCCTTGTTGTAGGCCGGGTTCTCGACGTGCTGGTAGTCGAACGTCACCGTCATCGCCTTGGTGAGGCTCACCGCGTAGAAGGTCTCGAACGCACTCTCCGGAGCGTAGCGGGTCAGCCGGCCGTCGCCGATCAGCAGGCCCAGGCCGCCGGCCGCGAAGAAGGCTCGGTGCGCTGGGGTGATGCCGTTGACCGCGGCGCCGACGCCGACCGTGTCGTTCGGGCGTCCCCACGCCGTGCCCTTCATAGAGAATCCGCCTGAGAACGAGCGGTCGATGTCGGTGAAGGACAGGCTCTCGTTGCGCCCGTCGTTGAAGCTGGCGCGCGCGAACAGGCCGAGGTCGTCCGTCAGTTCCTGCTCCAGGTTGGCGTAGAAGCCAGTCTTGCGGCGCGGGCGGCGCGTCAGGGCGGTTGCCGTAACGGCGTCGTCGAACACGCCCGCCCCGGTCAACGCCGCCACCTGGCGGAAGTCGGCCACGTTGCCGACGTTGGAGAAGAAGCCGAGCCGCAGCACGCCAGGACGGGCGAGTTCAGGCAGCCGGTAGCGGCCCTCGAACTCGACGTTCAGCCCCGCGCGCTCGAACACCCGCGGGTCGAGCACATCGCTAGAGGGCTGCTTCGGCACCTGCGTGTAGGCCGCCCGGATCGCGAACTCCTTGCGGTTGTATTCGGCCATCACGCCCTGAGTGAAGCCGGGCAGGTTCGCCGGGAAGTCCCAGGCCGAGGCCGCCCAGAGCGACCAGTTGAAGAAGTCCACGCGCGGGTCATGGGCGTAGCGGTTGCCGTCGAAGAAGTCGCCCAGCGCGAACTTGCCGGCCACCACGGTGATCCGCTCGATATCGCGCCGGGTTGCCACCTGGTTCGGACCGTCCGGCACGTCCTCGGTCTCGCCGCCGAGGCCGAAGGTCTGGCGCACGAAGTAACGGTTCGAGCGCAGACGAGGGAAAGCGGCCCCGGCCTTCTGGGCCTCGCCGTTGACGAAGCCGGCTACCCCGGTGGTACCGGAAAGGCCGAAGCCCTGGCTGAACTCGGGGTTGTGATAGAGTTCAGTGCCCTCCCAGAGCTTGAGGCCCAGGAAGGCGGTCGCCGTTGTGGTCTGTTGCGTCTGCGCCGGCACGAGGCTCTGCGGGCCGAGATAGGGCGAGCGGAAACTCGGTACGCCTTGGGCGATCAGGGTCGTCTGCCCATGCAGCGAGAAGCGGTCACCCTCGCCGCGACCGGGATCGTGGGGAGCCGCTTCGTCCTCCTCAGGCGGCAGGCGGATGCCTTCCGGAAACCAGATCAGGCGGGCGAACATTTGGTTGCCGGTAGCCGACGCCCGGGTCGACACAGGCCCGCCAAACGGTCCCGGCACCGCGCCGAGGTTGAACCGCCGGCTCTCGCCGAGGTCGACGTAGCGGTAGTCAATGCCGAGCGCGAAGTTGGGGTGGAACGCGAACTGGACGCCCGCGCCGAGCGCGAAGCCAAGGTAGCCCTGCTCTGCGCGCGCCGTGGAGAAGCCGCCAGTGGCGAGGTCTGGGTAGGTCGCGGTGAAGCGGGAGTTCGCTCCGGCCAGGCCGACGCTCGCGTAGACGAGGGAGCGCTCGAAGCTGTAGCCGAGGCGCGCGCGCAGGGAGCCGTAGAGGTCCGTCTTGGCGCGCAGTAGGCTGGCGTCCGCGTCGAGTCCCTCATAGCCGAAGCCGGGCGTGGACAATGCAAGCGGTCGCTTCAGGTTGGCCGCGGAGAGGTCGGCCTCGACGCCGTAGGCCCAGGGTCCGGTCTGCCACGTCCAGCCCCCGAATAGGCCTCCGACCGCGGTGGTGGCGTTCTGGCCCCGGTCGCGGCTTCCCGTAGCGTCGCCGGTCCGGAAGGTCTGGACACGCCGGCCCCCGACGGTCGTGCGGTCGAAGTTGAAGGCTCCGTAGGACGCCCCCGCGCTCGCCTGCACGCCGACGTATCCGCCAGACCAATCCACGAAGGCCGGCACGGAAGAGAGGGCAGCCTTGCCTGCCAGGTCCGCGGCCTGCGCCGCAGCAGGTACCAGTAGGACCGCGAGGCCACCAAAGCCGACCCATAAGCGGCTGTGCATCGGGAGCGCCCGATCCTTCATACGCCGCGCATTCCCTCAGACGGTGTCCGTGCCGAACAGCCACGATGACCAAAGCATGTAAAGCGCGGTGGTCCCGAACTCGGGAAATGCAGCGCGGGCAAAATCTATGTGTTGGCTGGCCGCAACAGAGGCTGGAGCCGTCACGGATCTGTCATCGACCTCAGGGTGTTTATGGCAACCGCTAAGGTAAACCCCAGCTGTATGGCGCATCGGTGTCTGCCTAGCTGACGAAGAGACCGACCCTGATGCTCGCCACGCCCGCCGCACCCTCTTCGACGCAGAAGCCGGGCGTCGTCATGTCCGCCGCGTATGCTGATGGGCAGCGCGTCAAGGACGTGGCCATCGAGGAAGCTGGCGATTGGGCACGCCGCCCCGGTCACCTCGTCTGGATCGGCCTGTACGAGCCCTCGGCCGAGCTGCTAGGCGAGATCCAGGCGCAGTTCGACCTGCATCCGCTCGCCATCGAAGACGCCCAGGACGCTCACCAACGCCCGAAGCTCGAACGCTACGGTGACTGCCTGTTCGTGGTCGCTCGCACCGCCCAGCTCGTGCAGGGACGGATCGCGCTCGGCGAGACGCACCTGTTCATCGGGCGCGGCTTTGTCGTCACCGTGCGCCACGGGGCCTCTGTCTCCTACACGCCCGTGCGGGAGAAGACGGAAGCCTGCCCAGACCTGCTGGCGCACGGTGAGGACTACATCCTCTACGCCGTTCTTGACTTCATCGTCGATAACTACGCCCCGGTCATGGAAACGGTGCTGGCCGAGGTGGAAGCCATCGAGGACTCCATCCTCAAGCGCGAGCTGCGCTCCGACGAGGTCGAGCGGCTCTACATGCTGCGGCGCGACTTGCTGCGCCTGCGCACGGCTGTGGTGCCGCTCGTCGAGGTCTGCCGCAAGCTGGAGCATGGCGACCTCGTGGCCATCGACGAGGAGATGCAGCCGCTCTTCCGGGACGTCTCCGACCACCTGCGTCGAGCCCAGGACGAGATCGACGCCGTGCGCGAGGTGCTGGCCTTCGCCTTCGAGGCAAGCCTGATGCTGGGGCAGGCGCAGCAGACCGTCATCACCCGCCGGCTCGCCGCCTGGGCCGCCATTCTCGCGGTCCCGACGGCGATTGCCGGCATCTACGGCATGAACTTTGAGATCATGCCCGAGCTGAAGTGGCGCTACGGCTACTATCTCGTCCTCGGCGGCATCCTCGCCGCTTGCGCCCTCCTGTACTGGCGCTTCCGGAGGAACGGCTGGCTGTGACGGAACGTCGGCGCCGGCAATCGCGCGACCGTCCCCGGAACCAGGCCGGCGATCCGAAGCCACTTCTGGCGCGTTGTGGATGCGACCTCGCAGGGCGCCACTGTGGACGTGCCCTGACCATCGTGGCAGCAGGAAGGACTGGATGACCGGACCGCGCGAGATCGAGCTGAAGCTGGAATGCGAGCCCTCCGACCTCGGTACATTGCAAGGCCACACGCTCCTGCAGGAGGCGTCCGAGCAGGACGAGGCGGATCTGAGTTCAGTCTACTTCGACACAGCCGAGCAAAGCCTGCGCCGAGCCGGGCTCGGGCTGCGCGTGCGCCGGCATGGCGAGCGCTTCATCCAGACCCTCAAGGCCGAGGGTGACGGCCTCTTCGACAGGCCCGAATGGGAGCAGGAGGTCGCCGGCCCCCAGCCGGACCTCGGCGTCCTGGCCGACACGCCGCTCGCCAAGATCCTCGGTCGCAAGGACAAGCTGCAACCCCTGTTCACCACCGCTGTGACGCGGCAAACCTATCTCGTCGAGCAGGGCCGATCGCGCATCGAGGTTGCGCTCGACTCAGGGCAGATCACGTCGCCGACCGCTGGCGACCGGACTATCGCTATCTGCGAGGTGGAGCTGGAACTCAAGGACGGCGTTGCCGGGGATGTGTTCGCCCTAGCCCACGCCGTTGCCTCTCTCATCCCGCTGCGTCTGGGCGTCCGCAGCAAGGCCGAGCGAGGTTATGCGCTGGCCTCGGGCGAACTCGACTGCGTGCGCAAGGCCGAGCCCGTGCCGCTGCACGCGGACATGAATACGGCCGAGGCCTTCCAGTCCGTGGCACACGCCTGCCTGCGCCACATGCGGTTGAACGAGGATGTGCTGCTGCAGGGCCGCGACGCGAATGCCCTCCATCAGGTGCGCGTCGCGATCCGGCGACTGCGCTCGGCCTTCTCGCTATTCGGCGACCTCATCGACGATCCGCAAGGCAGCCGCATCCGGGCCGAGTTGAAGCGGGTGACGGAGCCGCTGGGTCATGCCCGCAACCTCGACGTCTTCCTGGCCACCACGCTGCCGGCCGAGCGCGAGCGGCACCCGGACGAGCCCGGCTTGCTCAACCTGGAGACGCAGCTCGAAGACCAGCGCACACGGGCCTACGAGGCCGTGCAGACCTTGCTGCGCTCTGAGGCGTGGCGTGCGCTGCTGCTCGATCTCATAGGCTGGATCAACGCCGGCCCTTGGCTCTTGGACGAGGCCGAGGAGCGTGTGAGGCTACGTGAGGAGGCCGCACGCGATTTCGCGGTGCGCGAACTCGACCGCCGCCGCCGACAGGTGAAGCGGCGCGGCCGCAATCTCGACGCGCTCAGCCCCGAGGACCGGCATCAAGTGCGCATCGCCGCCAAGAAGCTGCGCTACGGCGCTGAGTTTTTCGCCGGCCTCTACCCGGCCAAGAAGGCGGTGAAGCGTCACGCCACCTTCGTCAAAGCGCTCGCCGAGTTGCAGGATCACCTCGGCGCCCTCAACGATATCGCGACGGGCCACGAGGTCGTGCGAGACATTGCCGAAGAACACGCAGACGCCTCGGCCCTGTTCGCGGCCGGCATGACAGTGGCCGACCTTGAGGCGCGCACCCGCATGCTCCTGGCAGCCGCCGCCGACGCGCACGAGGATCTCGTCGATGCTAAGCCCTTCTGGCGATAGCTGGACGGATCAGCCGTCTTGTGACGGTTCCTTGAACCTTCAGACGTGCTTGCCGATTGTTCCGGCACCGCGTCGGTGGAGGTCGGCCATGATCATCCGTAGCGTTGGCGAACTGGTGCGTGGCCGATCCCTCCACGCCATCGACGCTACCGCTACGGTCACGGAGGTATGTCGGCGGTTGCGCGAACATCACGTCGGCGCGCTTGCCGTGACGGAAGGGGAGAGCCTCGTCGGCATCATCAGCGAGCGCGATGTGATCGCCCGGGTCATCGCCGTCGCGTTGGACCCGCAGATCACCCAGGTCCGGGCCGTGATGACGCCGGATCCGCTGACGATCGACGTCGAGGAAGGCTTGGTTGACGCGCTTCAGAGGATGCTTGATGGCCATTTCCGGCACTTGCCCGTGATGCAGGACGGACAGGTCATGGGCATGATCTCGATGCGGGACATCCCGACCGAGTACCGGCTCATGCGCCAGCGCTACGAGCAGATGCGAGTCAAAGACGGAGCCGTCGCATAGCCGAGAGCCTGCCCTCCTGAACGCTTCGGGATTGGGCATCAGCTAACGGGTGCCGACCATCAACCGTTCTAGATCTTGGCTAGCGATGCTCCGGCACCCCGCGAAGACCCAATACTCGACCGCTGGACGTTGATCGCGGTCCTGGCCGGCTCCCTGGCATCGCTAGGCCGAACGCAAGTCTCTCAGGAGCGGAAACAGCTCTGGCCGCACGGCGCAGCGCGGGGGTGAGCCGGAGGCTTAGCAGGCTGCTTCCTTCACGGTCATCACCGGGAATGAGAGTGCTGATTCAGCAGCAGACCGAGGTCAGATATCGGTCTCGCGTCTCGATGCCGCCTCCGGGCCGCTCCCAGTCTGCAACACGCTAATTCCGCCGGTTTCGCCGCTGATCGGCAGGGGCTCGTTGGACATCTCGGGCTCCGCCGGCCAGCCGTAGCCATGCTTGGCCTCCGTTTCGGCAGCACGTGCGGCCTCGTGATCGGCGATCATGCGCTGTTGGTCTCTCGTCGGCTGATCGGGCATTGCAGCCTCCCTGTTCTCCAGTGTCTTTCGGCTGGCCCCCCGGACCTCTGTCGGCAGCCTCCCGTATCAACTGCCGAGCGCGTTGTTTTGTTGTTGAAATATAATCGTCACAAAATTGTAAAAGAACTAATTTCTGTAATTTGTTTTGTTTTTGCTGAACCATCGGTCTGGATGAGGATTATAGAACGGCAGTTTTCTGGCGATAGGCAGGCATGCCTCGTCGCGCGGCCGAACCGGGTACGACAGACCGAATGACCGCATCGCACCGCCCAGACCCGGCGACCGTCCGCCTCGGCCGCTCGATCCAGATCGTGATCTTGGCGGTTTGCGCCATCGCCGCGTTCGCCGCTTGGCGTTGGCAGTCCAGCTCGGCCACGGCCGCAGCGACGACGAACGCAGCGGCCCCCGCGGCCGAGGTCCCTTTTCGGCTGACCGAGGCACAGCTTGCGGCCGTCACCAGCGAGGCCGTCGAGCAGCGCCAGTTCTTTGAGGAGATCGTCACCGAGGGTAAAGTCGGCGTCGACGAGTATCAGGCCACGCCCGTCTTCTCGCCCTATCCGGGACGCGTCGTCGCGATCTTCGCCCGCACCGGCGAGCAGGTGCGCCAGGGCCAGCGCCTGTTCTCGATCCAGGCCAACGAGATGGTCCAGGCGCAGAACGACTATCTCGCTGCCCTCAACATCCTGAACAAGGCCCGCTCGCAACTCGCCTTCGCCCAGGCAGCCGAGAAGCGCCAGCGCGATCTCTACGAGGGCCGCGTCACGACGCTGCGCGAGCTGCAGACTGTGCAGAACGACCTCAACACGGCAAGCAACGACGCCAAGACCGCCGAGGTCGGGCTGGAGGCGGTGAGGAACCGCCTGCGCATCCTGGGCCTGCGCGACGACGAGATGGCCAACCTGCAGAAGGGTGCCATCAACCCCGAGACGGCGATCAACGCGCCGCTCAGCGGCACCATCATCCAGCGCAAGATCGGCCCCGGCCAGTACGTCACCACGGGCGGCGGCGAGCCCTCCTACATCATCGGCGACCTGTCCAAGGTCTGGCTCATCGTGCAGCTGCGCGAGTCCGACCTCGCGCGGATCGAGATGGGGGGCAGGCTGCAGTTCCGCGTACTCTCGCACCCGGACCGCGTCTTCGAGGGCCGCATCAACTTCATCGGCTCCTCGGTCGATCCGGCCACCCGGCGCATCACCGTGCGGGCCGACATCGACAACCCGCAGCGCCTCCTCAAGCCCGAGATGTACGCCAGCGTGCGCATCATCAACGAGCGCGAGAACCTCTCCCACGCGGTGCCCCGCGCGGCGGTCGTTCTGGAGGGCCAAAAGGCGAGCGTCTGGGTGCTGAAGCCCGGCAACGTGGTCGAGAGCCGCCGGGTCCGGACCGGCATCATCGACGGCGGCAACATCGAGGTCCTCGAAGGCCTCGCGCTCGGCGAGCGGGTGATCTCGCGCGGCTCGCTGTTCATCGACCGCATGGTGACGCGGGGCTGACGCGCGGCGTCCCGAACTTCAGGGGGAGTGCATGAGGGGCATCGTCGGGCTCGCCCTGCGCCAGCGCGCGCTTGTGGTGCTGGCCTTCGTCCTGCTGTTGGCGGCGGGCCTTGCGGCGTTCCGGACCCTCAACATCGAGGCCTACCCGGACCCGACCCCGCCGATGGTGAACGTGATTACCCAGGCGCCCGGCCTCTCGGGGGAGGAGATCGAGCGCTACGTCTCGGTGCCGATCGAGGTGATCACCGCGGGCCTGCCGAACCTCAAGCAGGTGCGCACCGTCTCGCTCTACGGCCTCTCCGACGTGAAGCTGCAGTTCGGCTTCGAGTTCACCTACCGGGAGGCCGAGCAGCAGGTGCTGAACCGCCTCGCCCAGCTCGACCCGCTGCCGAACGGGGCCAAGCCCACCATCTCGCCGGTGAGCCCGATCGGCGAGATCTTCCGCTACAAGCTCACCGCGCCCGACGGCTACAGCACCCTCGATCTCAAGTCCCTGCAGGACTGGGTGCTGCGGCGCCGCTTCCGCGCCGTGCCGGGTGTGATCGACGTGATCGGCTGGGGCGGCAAGACCAAGACCTTCGAGATCGCGGTCGATCTCGACCGGCTGACCGCCCATGGGCTGACGCTCGCCGGCGTGGTGAAGACGCTCAACGACAGCAACCTCAATGTCGGCGGCAACCGGATCAGCCTGGGCAGCCAGTCGGCGGTGGTGCGCGGCGTCGGCTTGATCCGGTCCACCGACGACATCGAGGAGACGGTGCTGAGCCAGTCGGGCGGCGCGCCGGTGCTGGTGCGCGACGTGGCCAGCGTCACGATCGGCCACCAGCCGCGGCTCGGCATCGCCGGCATGAACGAGGACGACGACATCGTCCAGGGCATCGTGCTGATGCGCCGGGGTGAGGAGAGCACGCCGGCGATCGAGGCGGTAAGGGCGGAGGTCGCCCGGATCGAGGCGGCCGGCATCCTGCCGCCGGGCGTGAAGATCGAGCGGATCTACGACCGCGCCGACCTGATCGCGGTCACCACCCACACGGTGCTGCACAATATGGTGTTCGGCATCGCACTGATCCTCGTCGTGCAGTGGCTGTTCCTGGGCAACCTGCGCAGCGCGCTGATCGTGGTGGCAACGATTCCCTTCGCGCTGTTCTTCGCGGTCATCATCCTGGTGGCGCGCGGCGAGTCCGCGAACCTGCTCTCAGTCGGCGCGCTCGATTTCGGGCTCATCGTCGACGGCACGGTGATCATGGTCGAGGCGATCTTCCGGCGCCTCTCGGGCCATGGACCAACCCAGACGGCGGGACCACCGACCGGGTTCTCGGGCAAGCTCACCAACATCCTCTGGGCCTCGGGCGACGTCAGCCGCTCGATCGTGTTCGCGGCCGTGATCATCGTCACCGGCTTCCTGCCGCTCTTCACGCTGACCGGCGTCGAGGGCCACATCTTCGGGCCGATGGCGCAGACCTACGCCTACGCCCTGCTCGGCGGCCTGATCGCGACCTTCACGGTGACGCCCGTGCTCTCCGCCTACCTGCTGCCCGAGCACGTGCGCGAGGTCGAGACCGTGCTGGTGCGCGCGCTAGATCGGCTTTACCGCCCGGCGATCCGCGTGGCGCTCGCCAACCGCATTCTGACACTCGGACTCGCCGCGATCCTGGCGGGCGGGGTGGGCGTGGCCGGGCGCGGACTCGGCCTTGAATTCCTGCCGAAGCTGGAGGAGGGCAATCTCTGGCTGCGCGCCACCATGCCGGCCACGATCTCGCTCACCGAAGGCAACCGCTACGTCAACCGTATCCGCCGGATCATCGCGGCGGTGCCGGAAGTCGAGCGCGTGGTCTCGCAGCACGGCCGGCCCGACGACGGCACGGACGCGGCCGGCTTCTTCAACGGGGAGTTCTTCGCGCCGCTCAAGCCCACCGAGCAGTGGCGGGAGGGCGTGACCAAGGAGGCCATGCTCGCCGACCTTCTGGAGCGGCTGCGCCGGGAGTTCCCGGGTATCGAGTTCAACGTCTCGCAGTACCTGCAGGACAACGTTGCCGAGGCGGTCTCGGGGATCAAGGGCGAGAACTCCTTCAAGGTGTTCGGCCCCGACCTCCAGGCCCTCACCGACGTGGCGCGCCGGGTCGAGGCCGTGCTCAGGACCGTGCCAGGCGTGACCGATCTCGGCGTATTCACCTCGCTCGGGCAGCCGACCGTGCAGATCAACGTCGACCGGATCCGCGCCGCCCGCTACGGGCTGACACCGGGCGACATCAACGCCACGGTGCGCACGGCGATCGGCGGCGACAGCGCGGGCGATCTCTACGATTCGGGCAGCGACCGGCACTACCCGATCGTCGTTCGCCTCGCCCAACAATTCCGGCAGAGCGTGCAAGCGATCCGCAACCTGCGCATCGCCGGACAGGGGCCGAACGGGGCGGTGCTGCAGGTGCCGCTCAACGAGGTGGCGAGCGTCGAGCTGGTCTCGGGGCCCGCCTACATCTACCGCGAGGGCCAGGAGCGCTACCTGCCAGTGAAGTTCAGCGTGCGCGAGCGCGATCTCGGCAGCACCATCCTGGAGGCCCGCGAGCGCGTGGCCGCCGAGGTGCAGCTGCCGCCGGGTTACCGGCTCGAACTCGCCCACGAGTTCGAGCCGGTAACC
>NZ_BPQM01000114.1 GCF_022179245.1 Methylobacterium gregans | reverse complement strand
GCGGCGGCACCAGCTCCTCCTCCGTCGGCACCGGCGGCTCGTCGGCCGGTTCGGGCAGCGGCTCGTCCTCGACGCTGGGCACGGGCGGCTCCTCGGCCGGCAAGGGCACGAGCGGCTCCTCGGTCGGCACGGGCGGCTCGTCGGCCGGGATGTCCGACGGCGCCGGCAAGTCGGGCAGCGCGCCCGGCCGTGACAAGAGCGGTCCGGGCAACTCCGAGAACGCCCCGGGTCACAACAAGCGCTGAGCCGGAATCGGGTTCAAGCACTGGGCGCGGTCCAGCAGGATCGCGCCCTCCTTGCTTTCGAGGAGACTGGACCATGGTTCGCCTGATCATGCCGCTTCTCGGCGGCGCCCTCGTCCTCGCCGCCGCCGCCGCAAGCCACGCCCAGACCAGCACCGTCACGACGGGCCCGAACGGGGTCTCGGGCTCGACCACCGTGACGACCGGCCCGAACGGCAAGCCGTGCAAGGTCGTGCACGCCGATGACGCGAAGACGTCCGGCACCCTGTCGAGCTCGGTCACGGCCGGCCCGGGCGGCGTAAGCAGCTCGACCACGGGCGGCCCCTCCGTGACCACGAGGTCCGGCACCGGATCGACCAGCAGCTCGGCCGCTAGTTCGAGCTCCGGCGGCACCACCATGACGACCACCGGCGATGGCGACTGCATCGTCACTGTTCCCAAGGGCACGAAGTGAGGCTGACATGATGGCCAGGTTGATTGCTCCCATCGCCGCCCTCTCGCTCCTCGTCATCCCGGCAGCCGTGCAGGCCCAGGCCGGGGGGAGCGCCACCGGGGGCACCGCCGGCTCGGCCGCGGCCGGTGGCACCTCCGCCTCGACCGTTGGAACCGGGGGGACCTCGACCGGCGCGAACGGATCGACCGGCTCGTCCCTCGCCACCGGCGGGAGCGCGGCGGGCGGCAAGACCATGGATCGCTCGCACGTCAACGAGACCGGAAACGGTGGGCTCAACGGGCAGTCCAAGGCGATGGCCCACGACGGTGGCACCTTCTCGAAGTCGCATACGAAGACGAAGGTCCGGGACGGCGAGAGCGTCGAGTCCCGCACGAAGACCATGTCGCACGAACCCGGCTCCAAGCCGGTCAAGTCGACCACCACGACCGGCTCGACCACCGGCCAGTAAGCGCGCGAAGCCGCTGTGAGGGATCCGCCGCGGCGGTCCCTCCCCGGCGCGGTGCGTGCGGGACGGAGGACGCCCTTTTGCGGGCCCTTCGCAGGGCCGGGCGGATCGCGTTCCGCCCCTGTCGCCGCCCCTGTCGCCGGCCCTAGCGCAGCACCCGCGAGAGCCGGCACCACTGGCCCTTGTCGGCCGGCAGGCCGAAGCGCAGCAGGTCCGGCCGGTCGGCGAAGCGCCGCACGTAGATCCCGGCCGCGCCGAGGCGGTCGTACAGGCCGGGCGCGTCGGGGAAGCGGGCGAGCCGGAACAGGCAGGTGCCGCCGACGACCGCGCCGCCGGCCCGCGCGAGCATCCGGTCGAGCCGGGCGGCATCGGCGGCCCGCGCCGCGGCGGCCTCCGCGCGCCACGCCCGGTCGGCCAGCGCCGCCCGGCCGATCGCGAGCGCCGGCCCCGAGACCGCCCAGGGCCCGAGCGCCGCGGCGATCCCGCGCGCCGTCTCCGGCACCGCGAGCGCGAAGCCGAGACGGAGCCCCGCGAGGCCGTAGGTCTTGCCGAAGGAGCGCAGCACCACGAGCCCCGGCTCAAGTGCGCCCGCGAGGCTCGGCGCGGGCTCCAGGTCGCCGAAGGCCTCGTCCACCACGAGCAGCCCACCGCGCCGGCCGAGATCCCGCGCCAGAGCCAGCAGTTCGTCGCCCGCGAGGACGCGCCCGTCTGGGTTGTTCGGGTTGACCGCGACGACGATCGCCGCGTCGCCCACCGCGGTCAATTCCGGGACCGAGACCACCGCGTGGCCGCCGCGGGCCCAGGCGGCGGCGTGCTCCGCATAGGTCGGTCCGATCACCGCGACGCGGGCGGGCGGGGACAGGCGCGGAAGGGTCTCGATCAGGATCTGCGTGCCGGGCGCGGGCACCACGTGATCCGGGTCCGGCGCGCCGTAGGCCTCGGCCGCCGCCGCCCGGAGCGCCGCCGCGTCCGCCGCCGCGGGCAGGCGCTGCCACAGGCTGGCCTCGAGCGCCGGGCACGGATAGGGAACCGGGTTGATCCCCGTCGAGAGGTCGATCCAGGGCTCGGGCGCCTCCGGGAAGAGCGCGCGCGCCGCCCCCAGATCGCCGCCATGCGCCACCGGCGCGCTCGCGACCCTGCCGGAACCTCGATGTCCTGGACCCCGCTCGCTCATCCGCCCGCCACGTTCGCCGTCCTGGCCCTGGCGCTGGCGATCGAGGCCGCCGCCGGCTACCCGGACGCGCTCTACAGGGCGCTCGGGCACCCTGTCACGTGGATCGGCCGCCTCATCGCGGCGCTGGACCGGGGTCTGAACCGCGGCACCTCCGGACGCCGCCGCGCTATGGGCGTGCTGGCGCTTGTCGTCCTGCTCGGCACGGTCGGGGCGGCGGCGCTCGCCCTGACGGCTCTGGCCGGCCTCGCCGGGTCCTATGGCGGCCTTCTCCTGCTCGCCCTCCTCTGCGCGAGCCTGCCCGCGCAGCGCAGCCTGCACGACCACGTCGCGGCGGTCGCCCGCGCCCTGCGGAACGAGGGGTTGGCGGGCGGGCGGCGCGCCGTGTCGATGATCGTCGGGCGCGACCCCGAGACCCTCGACGAGGCCGCGATCTGCCGGGCCGCGATCGAGAGCCTCGCCGAGAACTTCTCCGACGGGATCGTGGCGCCGGCCGTCTGGATCGGCCTCGGGGGCCTGCCGGGGGGCGCGCTCTACAAGGCGGTCAACACCGCCGACAGCATGATCGGCCATCGCACGCCGCGCCACGAGGCTTTCGGCTGGGCGGCCGCGCGGCTCGACGACCTCGTGAACCTCCCGGCCTCGCGGCTGACCGCCGGGCTGATCGTGGCCGCGGCGGGGCTGCAGGGGCTCCGTGGCGGTGCCGGCGCTCGGAGCGCAGGGGGGCTGCCCTCCGCCCGCCACGCGCTCGCGGCCGTGCGGCGCGACGCGCGAAAGCACCGCTCGCCCAATGCCGGCTGGCCCGAGGCCGCGATGGCGGGCGCGCTGGGGCTCGCGCTCGCGGGGCCGCGCGTCTACGGCGGCACCGTGGTGGCGGATGCCTGGATGGGCGACGGACGGTCCGCGGCAGCCCCGGCGGATATCGAGCGGGCCCTCGCGCTCTACCGCACGGCCTGCGCGCTGCTCTGGGGGCTCGCCCTCGCGGCCGCGGGGGGCGGGTTCCTGCTCTGAGGCTGGATCCCGGCCCGGAAAGGGGCCCCTCTCCCCGCGCGGGCAAAGGGGATGCGGCGACGTCAGACCGTGCGCGGTGCCACCGCGTCGATCACAGCTCCGCGGCGGGCGGCGTCGCGGCGGAGCGCGGACAGCACCACGAACATCAGGCAGGCGCCGAGCCCGAGGCAGGCCGCCAGGAAGTACATCGGCGCGAGGTCGCTGCCGCTGCGGTCGCGGATGAGGGGCACCGCGTTCTGCGCGATGAAGCCGCCGAGATTGCCCACCGAGTTGATCGCCGCGATTCCGGCCGCAGCGCTCGCGCCCTTGAGGAAGGTCGGCGGCAGGGACCAGAACACCGGCTGCGCCGAGAACACCCCGGCCGCCGCCACGCACAGGCAGGCGAATTTCAGGGCGGAGCCCGGCAGCACTACGCTCAGAACCAGGGCGGCGGCCGCCACCAGCCCCGGCACCACCACGTGCCAGAGCTGGTCGCCGGTCCGGGCCGCGCGCCGCGGCACCCACCAGAGCGCGAGGGCGGTGACGATCCACGGCACGATGTTGATGAAGCCGTTGGCGGTGTTCGAGGCCCCGAAGCCCTTCACCACCGTCGGCAGCCAGTAGCTCAACCCGTAGGCCGCGAGCGGGAAGGCGATGTAGACCGAGGCCAGCATCCAGACCCGCCGGTCGAGCAGCGCCGCGAACGGGTTGTGATGCTCCACCTGCCCCCCGTTCTCGCGCTCGAAGGCGAGCTGGCGGGAGAGCCACGCCTTCCCCTCCGGCGCCAGCCAGGGCGCCCGGTCCGGCCCGTCCGGCAGGATGCGCAGCACCACGACGGTGAGGATCAGGGCCGGCAGGCCGGTGGCCACGAAGACCCACTGCCACCCTTTCAGGCCGAGGAGCCCGTCGAGATCGAGCAGCGCGCCGCCGATCGCCGCGCCGACCGCGTTGGCGAAGGCGCTCGCGATCATGAACCAGCCGATCATCCGGGCGCGATGCGCCTGCGGGAACCACAGGGTCAGCGCGAAGAGCACGCCCGGGAAGAAGCCCGCCTCCGCCACGCCCAGCAGGAAGCGCAGCGCGTAGAACATCGTTACGTTCTGGGTGAAGCCGAGCAGGACCGTGATCAGCCCCCAGGTGAACATGATGCGGGCGAACCAGCGACGCGCGCCGACCCGCTCCAGGATCACGTTGGCCGGCACCTCGAACAGGAAGTAGCCGAGGAAGAACAGCGACGCGCCGAGGCCGTAGACGCTCTCGCTGAGGCCGAGATCTCCGACCATCTGGAGCTTGGCGTAGGAGATGTTCTGCCGGTCGATATAGGCGATGAGGTACATCAGCCCGAGCAGCGGCATCAGCCGCAGGGTCACCGTGCGGACGGTGTCGTGCGCGAGGCGCGCGTCGACCTGAGGCGGCTCCGGCGTCATGTCGTCCTCCCCCGCCCCGGAACGGGCCGGGGACTTGAGGTTCAGGTTAGGGCGCCGGTTCTAGCGGGCCAGCGCCAGCAGGCGCCCCAGATCGACATGCGCCGCGAGATGTCCGGCGAGCGCGTCGAGCGCCGCGTCGACGCCGGCCTCGTAGGCGACGCCCCCGGCCTCCGCCCCGAGGCGGGCGAGCCAGGCGGCGCGCTGCCGGTCGTCGGCGAAGAGGCCGTGCAGGTAGGTGCCGCAGACGCGGCCGTCGCCCGAGACCGCCCCGTCGAGGCGCCCGTCGGCGAGCCTGAGGAGCGGCCGGGCCGTGTCCGGCCCGGAGGTCGCGCCGATATGCATCTCGTAGCCCGCGAAGGGCAGGCCGTCCGCGAGGCTGGTGCCGGTCACCGCCTCCAGACACTTCTCCGGCGTCATCACGGTCTCGACGTCGAGGAGGCCGAGCCCCGGCACGGTGCGGGGCGGGCCCTCGATCCCGTGCGGGTCGGACAGGGTGCGGCCGAGCATCTGGTAGCCGCCGCAGAGCCCGAGCACCCGGCCGCCCCGGCGCAGATGCGCCCGGATGTCGATGTCCCAGCCCTCTTCGCGCAGGGCGTCGAGGTCGTCGATCGTGGTCTTGGAGCCCGGCAGCAGCACGAGCGCCGCGTCGCCCGGGATCGGCTCGCCCGGCCGCACCAGGACCACCGCGACGCCGGGCTCCGCCCGCAGCGGGTCGAGATCGTCGAAATTGGCGATGCGGGGCAGCACCGGCACGGCGATCTTCACCCCCGTGTTACCGGGCTCCGAGCCCGCGAGTCCCAGCACGTCCTCGGCCGGGAGCCGGGCCGCGGCCGGCAGATGCGGCACGAGCCCCAGGGCCTCCCAGCCGGTGTGTTCGGCGATGAGGCGCATGCCGTCCGCGAACAGGCTCGGGTCGCCGCGGAAGCGGTTGACCAGGAAGCCCCGGATCATCGCGGCGTCGCCCGGCTCGATCACCGCCTTGGTGCCGACGAGGCTCGCGATCACCCCGCCCCGGTCGATGTCGCCGACGAGGATGACCGGCGTGTCGGTGGCGCGGGCGAAGCCCATATTGGCGATGTCGCCGGCCCGCAGGTTCACCTCCGAGGCCGAGCCCGCGCCCTCGACCAGCACGAGATCGGCCTCCGAGCGCAGCCGCGCGAAGCTGTCGAGCACCGCCCGCATCAGGCGCGGCTTCCAGGCCTGGTAGTCGCGCGCCTTGACGGTCGCGAGCATGCGGCCCTGCACCACGACCTGGGAGCCGACCTCGCTCTGGGGTTTGAGCAGGACCGGGTTCATGTGAACGGAGGGCGCGACGCCGGCGGCCCGGGCCTGCAGGGCCTGGGCACGGCCGATCTCGCCCCCGTCGGCGGTGACGGCGGCGTTGTTCGACATATTCTGCGGCTTGAACGGCCGCACCCGCAGGCCCTGCCGCGCGTAGGCGCGCGCGAGCCCGGCCACGATCAGCGACTTGCCGACATCCGAGCCGGTGCCCTGGATCATCAGGGCACGGGTCATGCGCGCGTGACCATCAGAACTCGATCCCCTCCTGCGCCTTCACGCCCGCCGCGAAATGGTGCTTCACGCTGCCCATCTCCGTGACGAGGTCGGCGGCCTCGATCAGGGCGGGCTTGGCGTTGCGGCCCGTCACGACGACGTGGAGGTCCGGCCGGCGAGCCTGGAGCGTTGCGACCACCTCGGCAAGGTCGAGATAGTCGTAGCGCAGCGCGATGTTGAGCTCGTCGAGGACGAGCAGGCGGATCGTCGGGTCGGCCATCAGCGCCTCGGCCCGCGCCCAGGCGTGGCGGCAGGCGGCGATGTCGCGGGCCTTGTCCTGAGTCTCCCAGGTGAAGCCCTCGCCCAGCGTGTGCCAGGAGACTTGTGTGCCGAAGGCCTGGATCGCGTGGCGCTCACCGGTGTCCCAGCCGCCCTTGATGAACTGCACGCAGGCCACGCGCCAGCCGCGTCCGAGGGCGCGCAGCATCAGCCCGAGCGCCGCCGTCGTCTTGCCCTTGCCTGGGCCGGTGTTGACGATGAGCAGGCCCTTCTCGACCGTCTTCTCCGCCACCTCGGCGTCCTGCACGGCCTTGCGCTTGGCCATCTTCTCGCGGTGGCGCTCGGCGTCTGCGGCCTCGTCGCTCATGGCTGGGCTCCGGGTTTCAACACGGTTTCACGGTCATCGGCAGCCCCGCCACCATGAAGACGACGCGGTCGGCCTCGGCCGCGAGGCGCTGATGCAGGCGGCCGGCCTCGTCGCGGAACCGGCGGGCGAGCGCGTTGTCCGGCACGATGCCGAGGCCGACCTCGTTGCCGACCAGCACCACCGGCCCCGGCGCCGCCGCGCAGGCGGCGAGGAGCGCCGCGCCCGCCGCCGCCACGTCGGCCTCGGCGAGGATCAGGTTGGTGAGCCAGAGCGTCAGGCAATCGACCAGCACCGGGCCGTTCGCCTCCGCAACCGCCGCGGGCAGGTCCATCGGCACGTCGCGGGTGATCCAGCCGCCCGAGCGCCGCGCCCGGTGCAGGGCGATGCGCTCGCGCATCTCGTCGTCCCACGCCTGCGCGGTGGCGAGGTAGAGCCAGGGCGCCGGATGCGCCTCGATCAGCGCTTCCGCGTAGGCGCTCTTGCCCGAGCGCGCGCCGCCGAGCACCAGGGTCATCCGGGAAGCGGCCTGAAGCATCCGGCTCCTTTGCCCGCCGCGGCGCCGGCCGTCAAAGCCCGGAGGTCCGCGATCCTGCGGGGATCCTGTCCGAAAGTCCGACGCGGACGCGTTGTGCCTGTCGTCCCGGCAGGCTATGAGCGAGGATGGACGGTGCCCCCTCGGGGGGTGAAAAGGGAATGCGGTGAGAGGGGCGACCCTCGATTCCGCGGCTGCCCCCGCAACTGTGAGCGGCGAGTTCCTGCCACCAGCCACCGGGTGTTCCGGGAAGGCGGCAGGCGCGAGGATCCGCGAGCCAGGAGACCTGCCGTCCGCCCGTGTTTCCTCGAACGCCGCCGGTGGGGCGGCCGGAGATTTGTCGCGATGACCACTCAGGTTCAGACCCTCGGCGCCACCCGCACGAACGAGCGCCTCGGCGCCGTGGTGCTCGCCGCCTTCTTCGGCCTCGGCCTCGTCTTCATGGCGGGCTTCGCCCCGGCCCAGGCGCTGCACAACGCCGCGCACGACTTTCGTCACACGCAGAACTTCCCCTGCCACTGACCGCCTGAAGCCACCCGCTTCATGATTCTCCGGCTCCTGTCGGCGGCGCTCGCCGCCGGCTTCCTCGCGGCCGTGGTCGCGACCGGCCTCCAGGTCGCCCTCACCTCCCCGCTGATCATCGAGGCCGAGCGCTACGAGAGCGGCACGGCGCACAGCGCCGCGCTGCCGCTCGTGCCCGCGCGCTTCGAGGGCGCCCTTCTGCACCTCGCCCATGGCGGTGAATCGCACGACCACGGTGCCCCCGCCTGGCAGCCCGGCGAGGGCCTGCCGCGCATCCTCTTCACGGGCCTCGCCACGCTCGTCGGCGGCGTCGGCTACGCGCTGCTGCTCGGCGCCGTGATGCTGGCGCTCGGACGCGACCCGACCCCGGAACGGGCGCTCGCCTTCGCGGTGGCGGGCTTCGTCAGCGTGGGCCTGGCGCCCGCGCTCGGCCTGCCGCCGGAGCTGCCCGGCAGCGAGGCCGCGCCCCTCGCCACCCGGCAGGCGTGGTGGCTGATGACCGCGCTCGCCACCGGCATGGGGCTCTACCTCATCGCGATCCGCCGGGCCGCGGTGACGATCCTCGGCGGCCTCGTGCTGATCGTGGCCCCCCACATCGCCGGGGCGCCCGAGGTGGCGGCCGCGAAGTCCGAGCTGCCGGCCGGGCTCGCCGCGCAGTTCGCGGCCCGCTCGCTCGCGGTCGGCTTCGTGTTCTGGGCGGTGATCGGCCTGAGCTTCGGCTGGGCCTGGCAGGTCTTCGGACGGGAGCGGCCAGCCCGTGCCTGACGACACGATCCTCTACGTCTGCACCACCTGCCGCGCTGCCGACGACGCACCGGACGGCCCCCGCGGCGGCGCGCGCCTGCTCGACGCGCTCCGCGCCGAGCTCGACCTGCGCCCGGACGCCGCGCTCCGGATCGAGCCGGTCGAGTGCCTCTCGGTCTGCAAGCGGCCCTGCACGGTCGCGGTCGCGAGCGCCGACCGCTGGACCTACATCTACGGCGACCTCGACCCGGTCGCGTCCGCCCGCACCATCCTCGACGGCCTCGAGCGCTACGCCGGGACGCCTGACGGCATCGTGCCCTGGCGCGAGCGGCCGGAGGCCTTCCGCAAAGGCGTCGTCGCCCGCATCCCCCCGTTTCCCGCAGCCAAAGCGGGCTGAAGGTTTCCCGTCATGACCATCGTCCAGAAGGTGCCCTGCACCATCGTCACCGGCTTCCTCGGGGCCGGCAAGACCACCCTGGTGCGCCACGTGGTCGAGAACGCGGGCGGGCGCCGCCTCGCCATCCTCGTCAACGAGTTCGGCGATGTCGGCTTCGACAAGTCGTTCCTGGCCGCCTGCGGTGTCGAGGGCTGCACCGAGGACGCGATCGTCGAGCTGCCGAACGGCTGCATCTGCTGCACGGTCGCCGACGACTTCGTGCCGGCCATGACCGCCCTCCTCGACCGGGCCGAGCCGCCGGAGCACATCCTGATCGAGACCTCGGGCCTCGCCCTGCCCAAGCCCCTGGTCCAGGCCTTCCAGTGGCCGGCCATCCGCTCGCGCGTCACGGTCGATGGCGTGGTCGCGGTGGTGGACGGACCCGCGGTCGCCTCCGGCGCCTTCGCGGAGGATCCCGACGCACTGGCCGAGCAGCGCGCCGCGGACGCGGCGGTCGATCACGACAACCCGCTGGAGGAGGTGTTCGAGGACCAGCTCCTCTGCGCCGACCTCGTGGTGCTCAACAAGTCCGACCTGATCGACGCCGAGACCCGGGCGCGCGTGCGCGCCGAGGTCGAGGGGCACCTGCCCCGCGCCGTGAAGGTGGTGGAGACCGAGCGCGGCGCGATCGACCCGCGGGTGCTCCTCGGCCTCGGGGCCGCGGCCGAGGACGACCTCGACGCCCGCCCCTCGCATCACGGCGCGGGCGAGGATCACGACCACGACGATTTCGAGACCGTGGCGCTCGCCGTGCAGCCGACCGCGACGCCGGGCGACCTCGCCGCGCGCGTCGAGCGGGCGGCCGAGACCGCGGGCGTGCTGCGCATCAAGGGCTTCGCCGAGGTCTCGGGCAAGCCGATGCGCCTCGTGGTGCAGGGCGTCGGCCGGCGCGTGAGCCACCATTTCGACCGGCCCTGGCGCGCGGGCGAGGCCCGCGACGGCACGCTCGTGGTGATCGGCTTGAAAGGCTTCGACCGGGACGCGGTCGCGGCCGCGCTCGCCGGATGAGCGCCCGCGCAGCGGGCGACCGCCTCGAGACCTGAGGAGGCGCGCACGATGCACCTCGTCCGCATCGACACGGTCTCCCTCGACGAGGGCGAGGCGGCGGTGGATCTGGGCCAGGCGCCCGGCGAGATCGTCGTCCTCTCCTTCACCGACACGGACCTCGCCGGCATCGCCGAGGCCGCCGCCGCCGAGCCCGACCTGCCGAGCCTGCGGCTCGCCAAGCTGGCGCGGCTGCGCCACCCGATGTCGGTCGACCTCTACGTCGATTCCGTCGTGGCCCGGGCCCGGATCGTGGTGATCCGCTGCCTCGGCGGGCTCGATTACTGGCGCTACGGCATCGAACGCTGCGCCGCCGCGGCCCGGGCGAACGGGGTGCGCCTCGTCCTGCTGCCCGGCGACGACCGGCCGGATCCGCGGCTGGACGCCCACGCCACCGCGCCGGAGCTCGGCCCCGACCTCGACGCCTATTTCCGCGCGGGCGGGCGGGACAACCTGCGGCAGATGCTGCGGCGGCTCGCCGCCGAGATCGGCCGGGAGCTTGGCTACGCGCCGCCGTGCCCTCTGCCCCGGGGCTTCCCGTGCTGCCCGGGCTGCGGCCCGGTTCCGCTGGAGCGGGCGCTGGCCGTCGGCGCCGCGCCGCTGGCCGAGGGCACCGCGCACGCGCTCGTCCTGATCTACCGATCGGCGGCGCTGGGCGGCGACCGAGCGCCCGCCGCCGCCCTGACGACCGCGCTCAGTGCCCGCGGCATCGGCACGCTCGTCCTCGCGGTCTCCAGCCTGAAGGATCCGGAGGCGGTCGCGGCCGTGCGCGCGGCGATCGCGGCGCGCAAGCCCGATCTCATCATCGCCGCCACCGCCTTCGCGGCCCGCGAGGATGCGGGCTTCGTGCTCGACGCGGCCGATTGCCCGGTGCTGCAGGCCTACACGCTCGGCTCCCCCTGCGAGGCCTGGGCGGCCTCGGCCCGGGGCATGAACGCCGCAGACCTCGCCATGCAGGTGGCGCTTCCCGAGTTCGACGGGCGGCTCGGCGGCTTCCCGATCTCCCACAAGGAGGAGGCGCCGGAGGTCGAGGGCCATATCGAGCGCCGCGCCGTGCCCTACGCCCCCGGCATCGCGGCGCTGGCGGACCGCGCCGGCGCGTGGCTGCGCCTCGCGCGGACGAAGCGGGCGGACCGGCGGATCGCGCTGGTGCTCTCGGATTATCCGGCCCGCGGCGGCCGGGCCGGCTTCGCGGTCGGCCTCGACACGCCGGAGAGCGCGCGGGCGATCGCGGCGGATCTCGGCGCGGCCGGCTACGCCGTGGGCGACCTGCCGGACGGTGGGGCGCTGATGCGGGCGCTGACGGCGGGCGAGCCGGGCTTTGCGGTGAGCCTCGCGGATTACCGGGCGTGGCTCGCAGGGCTGCCGGACGAGGCGCAGGCCGAACTGACGGAGCGCTGGGGCGCCCCGGAGGCCGACCCCGCCTGCCGGGACGGTGCGTTCCGATTCCGGGCCGTCGCCACGGCTTTCCCTCCCCCCTCTGCGGGGGAGGGTGGCCCCTGCGTCAGCAGGGGTCGGGAGAGGGGAGCGACGATGAAGGACGGGGCTTCGCCCTGCATGCAGCGCGCGCCCCTTCCTGAAGCCGGGTTCCCCTCTCCCCCCCTGCTCCGCAGGGTACCCTCCCCCGCAGAGGGGGGAGGGAGAGGTGTGCTCGGCGTTTTCCTCCAGCCCGACCGGGGCCGCGCCCGCGACCGCAAGGCCGGCTACCACGACCCCGACGAGCCGCCGACGCACGCCTACCTCGCCTTCCATCTCGGCCTGCGGCAGCGCTTCGACGCCCTGGTCCATCTCGGCACGCACGGCACCACCGAGTGGCTGCCCGGCAAGGCGGTCGCCCTCGGGCCCGCCTGCTGGCCGGCACGCGCGGTCGGTGCGCTGCCGGTGATCTACCCCTTCATCGTGGACGATCCGGGCGAGGCGGCGCCCTTGAAGCGCCGCCTCGGCGGCATCGCGCTCGGCCACCTCACCCCCGAGATCCAGCGCGGCGGCCGCGACCCGCAGACCATGCGGCTGCGCGAGCAGGTGGAGGAGTACGCCTCCGCCAGCGTCCTCGACCCGCGCCGGGCCGACCTCATCGCCCGCGCGATCCTCGACGAGGCGGACGGGCTCGGCCTCCTCGCGGGCGCCGGGATCGAGCCGGGTGCGCCGATGCCGGAGGCGCTGGCCGCGCTCGACGCGCATCTCTGCGACCTCGGCGAGACCGCCTTTCGCGACGGGCTCCACGTCTTCGGCCGCGCCCCCCCTGAGGCCGCACCCGCACGCCGGGCGAGCGCCGAGGCCGAGCGAACGGCGCTGCTGGCGGCCCTCGACGGGCGCTTCGTCGCGCCCGGCCCCTCGGGCTCGCCCACGCGCGGCCGCGCCGACGTGCTGCCGACGGGGCGCAACCTCACCACCCTCGACCCGCGCGCCATCCCGACCCGCGCCGCCGCGACGCTCGGCGCCCGGGCCGCCGAGGCCGTGGTGACCCGCTACCTGCAGGACGAGGGCGCCTACCCTGAGCGCGTGGTGATGGACCTCTGGGCCTCGCCGACGCTGCGCACCGGCGGCGAGGACGTGGCGCACGCCCTCCACCTGATGGGCGCGCGCCCGCTCTGGGACCACGCCTCGACCCGGGTGACCGGCTTCGAGGTGCTGCCGCCGGCGCTCCTCGGCCGGCCGCGCATCGACGTGACGGTGCGGGTCTCCGGCGCCTTCCGCGACACCTTCCCAGACACGCTCGCCCTGATCGACCGCGCCGCCCGCGCGGTGGCGCTGCGCGAGGAGCCCGACGAGGAGAACCCGCTCGCCGCCGCCCGCCGCCGCGGCGAGGATCCGGCCCGGGTCTTCGGCGCCGCGCCCGGCCGCTACGGCGCGGGCGCGGCAGAGACGGCGCTCGACGGTGCCTGGACGAGCCGCGGCGATCTCGGCCGGGCCTATCTGGCGGCCAGCGACCACGCCTACGGCGACGCGGCCGGCGCCTCGGACGGCTTCGCCGCGCGGGTGGCGGCGGCCGACGCCTATCTCCACGCCTTCGACGTGGCCGAGCGCGACCTCCTCGACGGGGACGCCGCCGCCGACGCCATGGGCGGCCTCTCCGCCGCGGCGGCGCTCACGGGCGCCGCGCCCGCCCTCTACAGCCTCGACGTCTCCGACCCCGAGCGCCCGAAGGCGCGCACGGCCCGCGAGGACGTCGCCCGGCTGGTCCGCGGCCGCCTCGCCGACCCCGCCTGGATCGCCGGCCAGCTCCGCCACGGCTACCGGGGGGCACAGGAACTGGCGCAGGGGCTCGACG
>NZ_BPQM01000113.1 GCF_022179245.1 Methylobacterium gregans | reverse complement strand
TGACCGTGGTGGTGAAGGCGAAGACCTCGGGATCGATGATGCGCAGGTAATGGGCGTAGAGGCTGCCCGCCGCGCCCGCCATTGCGGCCGAGATCACCGCCGCGACGGTCAGCGTGCGGGTGGCGTTGATGCCCACCGAGAGCGCCAGGGACTCGTTCTCCTTGAGCCCCCGCATCGCCCGGCCGAAGCGCGAGCCGACGAGGCGCGCGACGACGAGGTAGCAGAGCGTGCCGACGCCGAGCACGAGGTAATAGTTCTGCAGCTTGGTCCTGAGCGTCCACGTCCCGATCCCGGGCAGCCCCAGCGTGATCGCCGGGATCCCGGTGAGCGCGAGCGGCCCCTGGGTCAGCTCGACCCAGTTGAGGGCGACGAGCCGCACGACCTCCGCGAAGGAGATCGTGACGATGACGAAGTAGGCGCCGCGCACCCGGAAGGAGAGGCGGCCGATCAGCCAGCCGCAGGCGCCGGCCGCGAGCGTCGCGAGCACGAACCCGACCGCCGGCGGCCAGGGCTCGTGCACCGCGCGGAGGCCGAAGCCGAGATCCACGTCGAAGCCGAGGCTCGTCAACGCGCTCACGTAGGCGCCGATGCCGAAGAAGGCGATGTGGCCGAGGCTGAGCTGCCCGGTGAAGCCGAGGAGCAGGTTCAGGCTCATGGCGCCGATCGTCAGGATGCCCGTCACGATCAGCGCGTTGAGCAGGTAGGGGCTGGGGCCGAGCGCCAGCGGCAGGGCGACGAGGGCGGCGAGGAGCGCGAGGGGGAGGAGCCGGTTCATCCGATGCGCTCCGCCTTCGCGAACAGGCCGGTCGGCTTGTAGAGCAGCACCGCGATGATGATCAGGAAGCCCATCGCGTCCCGGTAGCCGGAGGAGACGTAGCCGGCCCCGAGCTCCTCGGCGAGCGCCAGGATGAAGCCGCCGATGGCCGCTCCCGTGACGTTGCCGAGGCCGCCGAGGATCACGATCGCGAAGGCCTTGAGCTCGGCCAAGCCCCCCATCTGCGGGTAGACGACGTAGACCGGGCCGAGCAGGGCGCCGGCGGCCGCCGCGAGCGCGGAGCCCAGCGCGAAGGTCGCGGTGTAGATGCGCCGCACGTTGACGCCCATCAGCGCCGCGGTGTCGGAATCCTGGAAGGCGGCGCGCATGGCGAGGCCGAGCCGCGTCCGGTTGATCAGCGCGTAGGTGAGCCCGATCAGCGCCAGCGCCGCGCCCAGCACGAACAGGCGCAGCCACGAGACCGAGACCGGGCCGATCTGCAGGGGCGCCTCCGGGAAGGGCGAGGGGATCGCCTTGGCGACGCCGCCGAAGATCCAGAGCGTGCCCGATTGGAGCGCGATCCCGGCCCCGATCATCACCAGCATGGTGGTGTCGATGTCCTGCCCCCGGAAGGGACGCAGGAGCAGGATCTCGATCGCCGCCCCGAACAGGAGACCGCCGAGGATCGCCACCGGCAGCGCCAGGAAGAAGTTCAGGCCGAGGGCGGCGACGGCGAGGTACATCAGGTAGGCCCCGACCGTGTAGAGGGCGCCGTGCGTGAAGTTCACCACGTTCATGATCCCGAAGATCAGGGTCAGCCCGATCCCGAGGAGCGCGTAGGTGCCCCCGAGGATCAGCGTGTTGACGAGGTGCTGGATCAATTGGTCCATGGGCGGCCCTCCCGATGGTGAGCGTGCGACGGGCGTGCCAGGCCGGCCCCGGGGAGCCGGCCCGGGCGGTGTCAGAGCGTCGGCACGACGACGCGGCCGTCCTTGATCTCGATCAGGTAGACGTCGGGCCGGCTCTGGCCGCTCTCCTTGCCGGCGGGGCCGGACTTGGCGAAGCGGATCGGGCCGTTGAGTCCCGTGAAGTCGACCGACCAGAAGGCCTTGGCGATCGCGGCGGGCTCAGGTTTGCCGGCCTTCTCGATGGCGTGGGCGATCGCCCGGATGCCGTCGTAGCCGCGGAAGCTCTCGGTCACGCCCGCGAACGCGAAGCCGCGCTTCTTCCACTCCGCGATGAAGGCCTCGGTCGCCTTCGGGTCCGGGGTCTTCTCGGGGATCCAGGGCAGGAAGGTGGTCAGGTGCATCGTGCCGTCGGCGGCCGAGCCCGCCTGCGCGATGATCTGGTCGGGGTTCTGCGAGCCGCCCGTTGTGATCACCCGCTTCTTGAGCCCCAGCGCCGCCATCTGCTTGAACAGCAGCACGAGCTGGTCGACGGCGCTCGTCACCATGATCGTGTCGCTGTCGGAGGCCTTCAGCTTGGCAAGCTGGGCGCTCATGTCCTGGGCGCCCTGGTCCATGATCTCGACGAGGCCGACCTGGACGCCCTTGTCCCTCAGCATCTTGCCGAAATCGGTCGCGGCGCCGCGACCGAAATCGTTGTTGAGCACCAGGAAGTCGACCTTCTTCATCCCGAGCTTGGCGACCATCGGCGCGAAGGTCTCGGCCTCCAGCGCCGAGGGCGGCGAGATGCGGAAGACGAAGGGGTTGCCCGAGGTGGTGATCTTGCCGGACGAGGAGGTCTCGACCAGCATCGGCACCTCGTAATCGGCGAGCTTGGGCATCACCGCCAGCGTCAGGCTCGAGCCCCAGGCGCCCATCAGCACCGGGGTCTTGTCGCTGGTGATCAGCTTCTCGGCGACCGCGGCGGCCTCGGTCGGGTTGCTCTTGTTGTCCTCGACGACGAGCTCGATCTTCTTGCCCAGGAGCCCGCCCCGCGCGTTGATCTCGTCGGCGGCGATCCGGGCGCCGTTGACCACGTAGGTGCCCGAGGCCGCGAAGGGCCCGGTCAGGGGCTCGTTGACGCCGATGCGGATCGTGTCCGCCCGCGCCCCCGTGGCGGCGAGCGCCAGCAGGATCGCGGTGGTGAGGGTGAACCGGCCGGGCATTCTCGGGTCTCCTGGGGGGTTTGAGCTTGGACAGGTCAGGCGCGGCCGCGCCATGCCGCGAGGCGGGCGCGGACGAGGTCGGCGAGCAGGCGCAAGGGGTTGAGGCCGGCGGGCGCCGGGGCCGCGGCGCCCGAGAGGCGGGCGTCGAGGTTGCGGGCGAGATCGGCCGTGATCCGGCCGGCGAGGTCGCGCACGAGGCCGGGGCGGCCGAACTGCGCGAGCGGCCCGGTCAGGGTGTAGCCGACGTCGAGCAGGACCCGGGCGGTGCCGGGGGCCTCGCCCGGCTCGACCCGGTAGCGGATCTGCCCTTCCGTCGCCGAGCGCCCGCCGGCATCCGCACCGGCGCCGCGCACGGCGCCGCTCAGGGTCGCCGGATCGTGCGCGATGCGGGCGCGGCCCCGGAAGGTCGCCCCGATCGGGCCGATCCGCACCTGCAGGCCGCCCTCGACCGCGTCGGGGGCGGGCCGCCCGGTGAGCACGGCACCCGGCAGGCAGGCGGCCACCGCGTCGATGTCGCCGAAGAGCGCGAAGACGGCCTCCGGCGGGTGGGCGAGGTCGAACGTCTGCGTGAAGCTGTGGGTCGGCGTGAAGGCGGCGTCGAGATCGGTGACGCGCGCGGGCGCGGCAACGGTCGCGGCGGCAGGGGCCGTCGCCGGAACGGGGGTCGGCCGGGTGACCGGCGTCGCGCCGGCCTCGCCGAGCCGGGCGCCGACCGGCCCGAGGGCGCGCTCCGCCCCGCTCTCCGGCCCGATGCCGCGGGCGCGCCGCTCGGCGATCACGCCCATCACCGCCCGCACGATGCCCGCGTAGCCGGTGCAGCGGCAGAGATTGCCCGAGAGGCCCACGCGGATCCGCCGTTCGTCCGCCTCGGGCAGCCTCAGCACGAGGTCGCGCGCGGCCACCAGCATGCCGGGCGTGCAGTAGCCGCACTGGAGCGCGTGCTCGCGGTTGAAGGCCGCGCGGAGTTCCGCCGCGACGGGGTCGCCGTCGAGGCCCTCGACCGTGGTGACGGCGGCGCCCGAGCAGGCGCCCGCGAAGGTGAGGCAGGCGCGCGCCGGCTCGCCGTCGAGGAGCACCGTGCAGGCCCCGCAGACGCCGTGCTCGCAGCCCAGATGGGTGCCGGTGAGGTCGAGGCGCTCGCGCAGCACGTCGCCGAGATGGCTGCGCGGCTCGGCCTCGACCCGCACGGGGCGGCCGTTCACCGTCAGAGCCAGGGCCATGTTGCCCGGGGTGCGGCCGGAGGTGCGGCCCGGGATTTCCGCCAGCGCGGCGTTCATGCGGCCTCCGGACGCGTGGTGGGGACGTGGGTGGGAGCTTGCCCGGCCGCCTGCGCGACCGCGCGGGCGAGCACCGTGACGTGGACGTGGCGCGCGACGCGGTCGGCCATGCCGGCGGCGATCAGGGCGGCGTCGGCGGCGCCTGCGTCGAAGCGCGCGGCGAAGTCGGGGCAGATGCGGCCGCCGAAGAGCGGGCTCGCGTCGGCGAAGAGGAGCGGCGGCCCCTCGACGGCGCCGATCACCGCGCGCCCGCGGCCGGCGGCCGGCTCGATCAGCACCGCCCCGATGGCGTGGGCGAACTCGCCGATCTTGGCGCAGTGCTTGACGTAGCCCCAGGCGGCGCCCGCGGGCCGCGCGGGAATCTTGACCGCGACGAGGATCTCGCCGGGCCGCAGCGCGACGTCGAGCGCGCCGGTGACGAAGGCCTCCAGCGGCAGCGTCCGGCGCCCGTCGCGCCCCGCGATCTCGACCGCGGCGCCGAGCGCGGTGAGCGCGCTCACCCAGTCGGCGGCCGGATCCGCGTGGGCGAGGCTGCCGCCGACCGTGCCGCGGTTGCGCACCGGCCGGTAGGCGATCGCGGACGCCACCCGCTGCAGGGCGCCGCCGGTGTTGTCGGGCACGCGCCCGTCCTCGATGTCGGCGTGCGTCACGCAGGCGCCGAGCACGAGGGTGCCGTCCTCGAGCCTGGCCTGCCGGAATTCCGGCACGCCGGTGATGTCGAGGACGAGGTCCGGCTCGACGAGGCGCAGGTTCAGCATCGGCCCGAGCGACTGGCCGCCCGCCATCAGCTTCACGGAGCCGGGGGCCGTCGCGAGACGGTCGAGGAGCGCGGGCAGGCTCGCCGGGCGCTCCCAGGCGAAGGGGGCGGGCTTCATGCGGCCTCCCGCGCGCGGGCCGGGGCGGACTTCGCCTTGGCGGCCAGCACCGCCTCCACGATCCGGTGGGGCGTGACGGGCGCGTGCAGCATCTCGACACCGAGATCCGCCAGCGCGTCGTTGACCGCGTTGGCGAGCGCCGCCGGCGGCGCGATGGCCCCGCCCTCGCCGATGCCCTTCTGGCCGAAGCGCGTGTAGGGCGAGGGTGTCTCCATGTGGCCGATGCGGGCCATCGGCACCTCGGCGGGGCCGGGCAGCAGGTAGTCGGCGAAGGTCGAGGCGAGCGGCTGGCCGCGGGCGTCGAAGCGCATCTCCTCGAAGAGCGCCGTGCCGATCCCCTGGGCCAGTCCGCCGTAGATCTGCCCGTCCACGACCAGCGGGTTCACCAGCGTGCCGCCGTCCTCGACGATGACGTAGTCGAGGATCTCGACCGCCCCGAGATCGGGATCGACCGCGACGACGGCCGCGTGCGCCGCGTACGAGAAGGTGCCGGAATCCCGCTGCGGCTTGTAGCCGGCGGTGACTTCGAGCCCGCCCGGATCGGTGTCGGGGGCGAGATCCTGCGGGCGCCGGTACCAGGTGCGGGCGATGGCCTCGAGCGGCACGTCGCCGTTCGGCCCGACCACGTGGCCCCCTTCGAAGCGGCACGCCTCCGCCTGCGCCTGGAGCAGGTGGGCGCCGATCTTCACGGCGCGGTCGCGCAGTTCCTCGCAGGCGGCGGCCACCGCGCCCCCCGCCATCACCATCACGCGCGAGCCCCAGGAGCCGGTCGAGTAGGGCGTCATCGCGGTGTCGCCGTGGACGAGGCGGGTGCGCGCCACCGGCACGCCCAGGATCTCGTGGGCGACCTGGGCCAGCGTCGTCTCCAGGCCCTGGCCGTGGGAATGGGCGCCGATGCGCAGTTCCAGCCCGCCGTCCGGCGTCAGCCGGGCGGAGGCCTGCTCGTGGCCCGGCACCATCGGGATGCCCCAGCCGGAATAGACCGAGGTGCCGTGCGCCGCCTGCTCGCAGTAGATCGACAGGCCGAGGCCGATCCGGCGCCCGTCTGGCTCGCCGCGAGCCTGGCGGGCGCGCACCGCCGCGACGTCGATCGCCGCGAGCGCCCGGGTGAGCGCCTGCGGGTAGTCGCCGCTGTCGAAATGCTTCCGGGTGATGTTCTCGAACGGCATCTGCTCGGGCCGCACGAGGTTCTTCTCACGCACGACGTCCGGCGGAAGGCCGGCCTCGCGGGCGACCGCGTCGAGCACGAGTTCGAGGGCGAAGCAGACGCCGGTGCGGGCCACACCCCGATAGGGCAGGATCGGGCACTTGTTGGTCGCGACCGACCACGTGCGGCAGCGGTAGCTCGGGAAATCGTACGGCCCCGGCAGGATGCTGGCGACCTGTGCGGCCTCCAGGCAGGCCGAGAACGGGTAGGCCGAGTAGGCGCCGGAATCCACGGTCGCCTCGCAGTCGATGCCGCGCAAACGGCCGTCGCGCTCCGCGTAGGCGGTGATGCGGTAATGGTGCTCCCGGCAATTGGCGTTGGCGGTGAGGTGCTCGCGCCGGTCCTCCAGCCAGCGCACCGGGTGGCCGCAGCGGAGCGCCAGCCAGCAGAGCGCCACGTCCTCGGCGAGCAGGATCGCCTTGTAGCCGAAGCCGCCGCCGACATCGGGCGAGACGATGCGGATGCGGCCCTGCTCGAGCCCCAGGCATTCCGAGAGGCCGTTCCTCACGATGTGCGGCATCTGGCTCGCCGTGTGGACGACGATCTGGTCGAGGCGGTGGTCGAGCTGGACCACGGTGCCGCGGCCCTCGATCGGCGCCATGCATTGCCGCCCGGTCGAGATGGTGCGGCTGACCCGGATCGGCGCGTCGAGCGCGGCCGCGATGTTCACGTCGACCAGCGTCTCCAGGAAAACGTTGTCGCCCCAGTGCTCGTGGACCAGGGCGGAGCCGGGCTCGCGCGCCGCCAGCATGTCGTGGACGGCCGGGAGCTCCTCCAGGTCGAGCACGATCGCGGCGGCGATGTCCTCGGCCTCCGCGCGGGTCGGGGCCACGCACATCGCGACGAGCTCGCCGACCTGCCGGACCTTGCCCGCGGCGAGCACCGGCTGCTCGGAGACCTTGAAGCCGGGCAGACCGGAGACAGCGCGGATCGGCAGCACGCCGTCGAGGTCGGCGGCCGTGAAGACGCGGTCGCGATAGGCGTCCGGCACGTGGATCGCCCGGATGCGGGCATGCGCCAGGGGGCTGCGCACGAAGGCGACGTCCTGCATCCCGGGCAGGCGGATGTCGCCGACGTACTGGCCGCGCCCGCGCATCAGGCGGTCGTCCTCCTTGCGGGGCAGCGGCGCCCCGACGCCCTCGGCGCTCATCGGGATCCTCCGAGAAGGTCCTGCGCCGCGCGCACCAGCAGGCCGTCGGGCCGGAGGAACGCGTTGAGGATCGAGAAGTGGTCGGCACCCGGCACCGGCAGCAGCGCGCCCGGCGCGTGGGCGGCGGCGCGCAGCCCGTGGAGGTTGCGGGCGTCGTGGACGAGGGCCGGCAGCTCGCGGCTGCCGTAGGCGATCGTCAGGGGCTTCTCGACGACGGGCAGCCGCAGGGGCGAGAGGGTCGCGATCTCGTCGTCGGTGAGCGAGAGCTTCTCGTTCAGGTAGGTGTCGCGGATCGGCGCGAGGTCGTAGACCCCGGAGATCGCGAGCCCCGCCGCGACTGCCGGATGGCCGAGATGGAGGGCGGCGAGCTGCGCGCCCGCCGACCAGCCCGACAGCACGACCGGACCGCCGATCCCGTGCTCGGATCCGTGGCGGCCGAGCCAGTCGAGCGCTGTGCCGATCTCGGCGACGATGCCGGCCAGCCTCGCCTCCGGCGCGAGGCTGTAGCCCGGCATCGCGACCGACCAGCCGGCGGCGTTCAGGCCTTCGGCGAAGCAGGCGAAGTCGGCGCGCGCGTTGCGCTGCCAGTAGCCGCCGTGGACGAAGACGAGGCAGGGCGCCGTCAGATCCGCTGCCGGGTAGAGGTCGAAGGCGGTCCGCTCGGTCGCGCCGTACGGGATGTCGAGATGGGCCGCCCGCGCCGCCCGGTAGGCGGCGGAGGCGGCGTTGCGCGCCGCGACCTGCGCGGCGCTGTCGGGGACGCCCGCGTTGTTGTCGTAGCACCGGCCTCGGGCCGCGGCGTCCAGCTCCGCCCAGCGGCGGCGCGGATCCGGGGGCGTCGGATCGTCGAGGATGAAGGCGGGCATGGACACCTCGGGCACGGGCATGTCAGGCCGCGACCGCCTGGGGCAGGATCGGCGAGTCGGCGTCGAAACGCCGGCCGGCCCGCAGGCAGAAGGCGGGGCGCAGCAACCGCTCGGCCACGACCTTGGTGTCCTCGTTGTCGCGCAGCAGGAAGCGGCCGCGATCGTCGTGCAGCACCGAGACGTCGGCCACGCGGCCGACCTTCAGGGCGCCCAGGCTGTCGCTCATGCGCAGCATCTCGGCCGGGTGCGCGGTCACCATCGGCACCACCTCCTCCAGCGGGATGCCGAGCGCCATCATCGAGCTCATCGCCTGGGTGAGGCTGAAACGGGCCTGGCCGAGGAAGGGGTGGTTCTCGTCGTCGTGGTGCTCGTCCGGGGTGCCGGCGGGCTTCGGGGCCTCGGGCACCTCGGTGTTGTAGCCGTGCATGTCGGCGCCGAGCGTGTAGGGAATGACGCCGGCCGGCAGCGAGGCGCGGGCCACGCGGTAGGAGAAGTGGCTGCCGTGGCCGACATCGACCTTGAGCCCCGCATCCATCGCCCGCCGGATGATGTGGTGGACCTCGCCCGCCTCGTTGATGAAGCCGCCGGGATGCCGGGTGAAGGGATGGGCCAGCACGTCGCCGGGGCGCAGTAGCGGGATCACCCGCTCCACGATGGTGTTCGCGTCCTCGCCGTTGGCGCCCGATTCCGGCAGGCCCCAGAGCTGGCCGAAATGTACGTAGAGCGGCAGGTCCGCCCGTCGGCTGATCTCGGCGGCCATCTCCATGACCTTGATGCCCCAGCGGGCGAAGCCGCCGATCTCGGCGTGCCCCTTGATGCCGCGCACGAGGTCGCGGTTCTCGACCGCCGACTTCACGGTGGCGTCGATGTCCACGCCGTCCGGGCTGTAGAGGTTCGGGTAGAAGTGCCCTTCCAGGCCGCCGACCAGATAGGCCGACAGGAAGGCCAGCACCCGCGTCTCGGCCCGCTCCGCGATGAAGTGGCGGAAGCCGGGGAGCGTCATGCAGCTCGGACCGCCCTGGTCGATCACCGTGGTGACGCCCGAGCGCACGCCGACCATGTCGGGGTTCAGGCCGAAGCGGCCGGTGACGTACTGGTAGACGTGGCCATGGGTGTCGATCATGCCGGGCAGCACCAGCTTGCCCGAGACGTCGACGACCTCCGCGGCGGCGGAGGGCAGGATGGTCTCCTCGACTGCCGCGATGCGCCCGTCGCGGATCGCCACGTCGCGGATGCCGTCGATGCCGGAGGCGGGGCAGATGACGCGCCCGCCGCGCAGGACCAGATCGTAGCGGCGCGGATCAGGGTGGGAATCGACCATCACTCAACCTCGTGATCGCGGACCGGCTAGGCCGGCCTTGTTCTTGCCAGACGCGTGCACGCCAAAAGCGAAGCATGCTTCGCATCTGCCGTTGCATGTGGCGTGCCAAGGCCGGAACGTTTCCAGGGAGGGTGGGTGATGCGCGAGGATCTGCAGGTCGCATCGGTGCAGGAAACGGAGGTGCCGCCGCCCGCGCCGCCCGCGTCGTCGCCCCGGCCCTGGCCGCTGCACGAGCGCCCCGGCTTCCTCGCGCGCCGGATGCATCAGATCCACGTCAGCCTGTTTTCAGAGCGCTGTGCCGCTTTTCGGATCACGCCGCTGCAGTACAGCCTGCTCTCGCTGCTGCGGGACCTGCGGGAGGCCGACCAGACCACGCTGGCGCAGGCGGTCGCCCTCGATCGGACGACGACGACCGGGGCGCTGAAAAGGCTGGCTGCCCGCGGATTGGTCAGCCGCGCGACCTCGTCGACGGATCGCCGCGCCCAGCTCTGCCGTCTGACGGCCGCTGGCGAGGCGCTCCACGACGCGATGGACGTGGCGGTGCGCGAGGCTCACGCCCTGACGGTGGCGGCGCTCAGCGCGGCCGACCAGGAGCGGCTCGCCGCGCTCCTGCGGCGCGTCGTCTCCGGCCACGACCACCGGCGCGGGCAGGCCGACATCGCGTAGGGCCGGCACCGATCCGGATCATGCCGGGCCGGAGCGTGTGCCGCCCTCGCGCGGCGTGCACGGGGCCGGCCCGCTCGCCGACGCCGTCTCGCGCGCCGCCATGATCATCCGGAAGATCCGATCGGGGGCGAACGGCGTCGCGGTGAGCCGTGCACCGGTCGCGTCGCGGATCGCGTTGCCGAGCGCGGCGGCCACGGGGTTGTAGGGCGACTCGCTCATCGACTTGGCGCCGAGGGGGCCGACCGTGTCGCGGGTCTCGGCGAACAGAACCTGCGTCACCGGCACGTCGGCGAGCGCCGGGATGTGGTAGTTCCGCAGCGTCCGGGTGAGGACGGCGCCCGCCGCGTCGAAGCGGTAATCCTCGTAGAGGGCCGCGCCGAGCGCCTGGGCGACCCCGCCCTCGATCTGCCCGCGGCACTGCATCGGGTTGATCACGGTGCCGGCATCCGCCGCCTGGATGCTCCGGAGGATGCGGATTTCGCCCGTCCGCGGATGCACGGCGACGCGGAACGCCTGGACATTGAAGGCGACCGAGCGCGGGCTGCCGTCGGCCTCGCCCACCGCCTCGAACGCCGCACTCGCGGCGAGGTCGGCGAGGGGGACGCGCCCGGCGGGGGTCTCGACCCCGTCCCGGGTCAGGCGGCAATCGGCGGGCGCGGCGCCGGTCCGCTCGGCCGCCGCGGCGCAGAGCCTGTCGGCCAGCGCCTGGGCCGCGCGGAAGTTCGCCTGGCCCGCGACCACGGTGCCGGTGCTGCCGTAGGCGCCGGTATCGTGGGCGACGGCGTCGGTGTCGCCCTGGAGGAGGCGGATGCGGTCGGGCGTGGTACCCAGCGCCGCGGCGGCGATCTGCCCGTGCACGGTGCTGGTGCCGTTGCCGAACTCGGCGGTGCCGACGGAGAGCGCGTAGGCGCCGTCCGGCTCCAGGCGGATGCGGGCGTGGGCGACGTGGCCGCGCGGGGGGATCGTGTCGATCATGCCCATCGCCATGCCCTGGCCGACCAGCCAATCCGGCCCCGGGGGCGCCTGGCCGGCGTCGGCGGCGAGCGCGGCCTCGGCAAGGTCGAGGCACTGGTCGAGCCCGTAGGAGCCGTAGACGACGTCGTGCGGCTCCAGGCTCGTCGACACCATCGGGTCGCCCGGCCGCACCGCGTTCAGGCGGCGCATCGCGAAGGCGTCGATCCCGAGATCCCGGGCCAGCTCGTCCAGCGCCGACTCGACGGCGAAGATCGTCTGGCTCAGGCCGTAGCCGCGAAAGGCTCCGGCCGGCAGGGTGTGGGTGTAGACGGCGTAGCCCTCCACCCGCTTGTTCGGGCAGGCATAGGCGGCGATGCTCTCGTTGCAGCCGTGGTGGAGCACGCCGCCGGCATGGTTGCCGTAGGCGCCGGTGTTCGAAAGCACCTTGAGCGAGAGCGCGGTGAGGCGCCCGTCGGCCCGCGCGCCGACCTTCACCCGCACCCGCATCGGATGGCGCGTCGTCGCCGCGGAAAAATTCTCCTCGCGGGTCATCTCGTAGGAGACCGGGCGGCCGGTCCGCAGCACGGCGAGCGCCACGAGATCCTCGGTCAGCATCTCCTGCTTGCCGCCGAAGCCGCCCCCGACGCGGCCGCAGAGCACGCGCACGCGGTCCCGGTCGAGGTCGAACAGGCGGCACAGGGCGGCGCGCGTCAGGAAAGGCACCTGCGTCGAGGAGCGCAGGGTCAGCCGGCCGTCGGCATCGAGCCAGCCGAGCGCGCCGTGCGTTTCGAGATGCACGTGCTGCACCCGCTGCGAGACGTACTCCGCCTCGTGGATGCGGTCCGCCTGCCGGAAGCCCGCCTCGACATCGCCGATGTCACCATGCGCCTCGGCCGCGAGGTTCGGGTGCGCGAGGAGCGGCGGCGCGTCCGCGCCGGGCTGGGGCGGGTCGCGGTCGTCCGGATCGTGGACCAGAGGCGCGTCCGGGTGCAGCGCCGTCTCGGGGTCGAAGACGGCGGGCCGCACGTCGTAATCCACCCGCAGCGCCCGCACGCCCGCCGCGGCCGCCGCCGCGCTCTCGGCGACCACCGCGGCGACGCGCTGGCCGTGGAAGCGGATCACGGGATCGAGCACGGCCGTGTCGGCTGCGTCGTCCAGGGGGTTCTCGTGGCGCCCGGTCGAGAAGCGGCGGCGCGGCGCGTCCGCGTGCGTGAACACCGCGACCACCCCCGGCACGGCCAGAGCCGCCGCCTGGTCGATATGCCGGATCCGGGCATGGGCGTGGGGCGCGCGCAGCACCTTCAGGTGCAGCAGGCCCGGCACGGCGCAGTCGAAGGTGTAGGCCGCCCGGCCGGAGACCACGGCGCGGCTCGCCGGGGCGGGCAGGTTGCGGCCGACCGGACCACCCCCGCGCGCTTCCTCGGCCCCTTCCTCGGGCATGTCGGCGTGGGCGATCCCGGCCACGGCGTCGCGGATCGCCCGGTAGCCGGTGCAGCGGCAGAGATTGCCCTTGAGCGCGGCGCCGAGATCCTGCCGCTGGCCCTGGTCGAGGGCGGCGGCCGTCATGATCATGCCGGGCGTGCAGAAGCCGCACTGGAAGCCCTGGCCCGCGCAGAACGCCTCCTGCATCGGATGAAGCCGCTCGGGCACGCCATCGCCCGGCGCGCAGGAACCGCCCAAGCCCTCGATCGTGGTCACGTCGCGCCCCTCGGCCTGGAAGGCCGGCACGAGGCAGGCATGGACCGGCTCGCCGTCGAGATGGACCGTGCAGGCGCCGCAATCGCCCGCATCGCACCCCTTCTTGACCCCGAACCAGCCGAGCTCCCTGAGCAGCGTGCGCAGGCACTGGCCGGGATGCGCCGCCGCCTCGTGGGCCTGCCCGTTGACGGTGAGCCGCATCGTGAGCCTCATCGGGCGAGTTCCACCCGGATCTCCTCGGCGAGAAGCCCCGTCACGTGCCGGCGCCAGTCCGGCGCACCGTGGACGTCGTCGTACCAGCCCCCCGCGGGGATCGCGGCGGCGATGGCCTCCTGCAGCGCCGCGGCCGTCGGCAGGTCAGGGAAGGGCAGCCGCACCGGGCGCGGCGTCGCGGCCGTCACGGTCAGCGCGCAGCCGCCTTCGCGGGCGCGCGTTCCGATGACCAGCGCGCCGGAGCGCCCGCCGGGCGAGAGCGCGATGCGGCGGAAGGCCGTGCGCCGCCGGAGCGCCGCCGCCGGCAGGTCGATGCAGCGCAGGATCTCCCCGGGCTCGAGCGCCGTACGCTGCGGCCCGAGCACGAAATCGGTGACGGGCAGGCGCCGCTCAGCGCCGCCGGGCCGGTGCAGCACGCAGATGCCGTCGAGGGCCGCCGTCAGCGCGATCATCGGTCCCGCCGGCAGGGCCAGACAGAGGTTGCCGCCGACGCTCGCCCGGTTCCAGATCTTGAACGAACCGAGCAGCGCCCGGCAGCACTGCCCGACGAGGGGCGCGGCGATCCAGTCCTTCGGCAGGACGAGCCGGTCGAGCGCGGCGATGGTGCCCGTCGCCGAGAGCTGCAGGCCCGCCTCGGAGATCTCGGCCGCCGGCCAGCCGAGGGCGGAGAGATCGATCAGCCGGTCCAGCCCGGGTTGCGGTTCGGAGAACAGCCAGGTGCCGCCCGCGAGCCAGGCATCGCCCGCGCGCCAAGGATCGCCCGTGCCCCCGGCGGGCAGCTCATCGAGGCGGCGCGGTCTCAGGACGGTGGTGATCGTGTCGAGATCCATCGAAGGCCGCCTTGCAAGTTCCCATCCAGCCCCCTGCTGGGCGCCGGGAGGCGTGCCGAAGGCGCCGATCCGCCCGCGGCCCTGCCCGGCGGCGAGAGGTCGAGGGAGAGGTCATCCGGCGGTCGGCTGCCCGCCGCAGACGCGCTCGACCGCCTCCGCGCTGTCCTCCGGACGCGTGTTGAAGGCGATGGGGACCGTCGGTGCCGCTTCCCGGGCCGCGTTGAGGATGCGTTCGAACACGGAGAGATGGCGCGGCCAGGCCCGGATACCGGCGCCGATCACGAGGCAGTCGAAGGCGCCGGAGGCGAGCTTCGCCTTCAGGGCGGGACCGGCCTGATCGTCGGGCCGGACGAGGCAGTCCTCGGCCGTCCAGCCGCGGCCGCGCATCTCCTCCAGAGCCACCTGGATCCCGTGGCGGATCTTCTCGGCGTCGAGACCGGGCGGCAGCGCCGGGTCAGAGAAGTCGACCACCTCCGGCTCATAGCCCACGAGCAGAACGCGCATCCGATGCTCTCCCGTGCGGGTTCCCCGGAGCGATGGGCCGGCGCCCGCGAACCGGGGCCGGCAGGTCCGGCCTCACGGCATCCTGCCAGGGGATCGCGCGGGATGTCGATAGGGTGGCCGCCGCCTGGACCGAGACCCGCCTGGGCCGAGACCCGCGACGGCCATCGGGGTCAGGACGATTCGAGCGCCTTCGCGCGTGCGGACTCTCGCTCAAGCGGGCTGCGGTCGTTGCATTGCAGCACGCACATCCGCTAGGGAGGGGCATTCGCAAGGACCCGGTGAAAGCCCGGGTGGCTCTTCCGGCCGCCGATCCGCCGGACCACGCAAACGACCTGACGCGTCTCATCGTCGCCCCTGTGGCGGACGCGCGTCCCGTTGCGGAACCCATCATGTCTGCTCTCACCTCGCCCCTGCGCGGCTGGTTCGCGAACCCGCGCGCCGACATCCTCTCCGGCATCGTGGTCGCGCTGGCGCTCATCCCGGAGGCCATCGGCTTCTCGGTGATCGCCGGCGTCGATCCGAAGGTCGGCCTCTACGCCTCCGTGGTCATCGCCTGCGTCATCGCCTTCACGGGCGGACGCCCGGCCATGATCTCGGCCGCCACCGCCGCGACCGCCGTGATCATGGTCGACCTCGTGCGCGATCACGGCGTCCAGTATCTCTTCGCCGCCACGATCCTGATGGGCCTCATCCAGATCGTCGCCGGGCTGCTCAGGCTCGGACGCCTGATGCGCTTCGTCTCGCGCTCCGTCATGACCGGCTTCGTCAACGCGCTCGCCATCCTCATCTTCCTGGCGCAGCTTCCCGAGCTGCACGGCGTGCCGGCCGCCACCTACGGCCTGATCGTGCTCGGGCTCGCCATCATCTACGGCCTGCCGCGCCTGACCCGCGCCGTCCCCGCGCCCCTCGTCGCCATCGTGGTCCTGACCGCGCTGACCGCCGCCCTCGGGCTCGACGTGCGGCGCGTCGCCGATCTCGGCGCCCTGCCCTCGGCCCTGCCGCACGTCGCGCTGCCGCAGGTGCCGCTCACGTTCGAGACCCTGCGCATCCTCCTGCCCTATGCGGCCGCGCTCGCGGCGGTCGGCCTGCTCGAGAGTCTGCTCACCGCCCAGATCGTGGACGAGATGACCGACACCCCGAGCAACAAGAGCCGGGAATGCGTCGGGCAGGGGCTCGCCAACATGGCCTCCGCCGTGTTCGGCGGCATGGGCGGCTGCGCGATGATCGGCCAGTCCGTGATCAACGTCTCCTCGGGCGCGCGCGGCCGGCTCTCGACCCTCGTCGCCGGCGCCTTCCTCCTCGTGCTCCTCGTGGCGCTCCAGGATCTGCTCGCCCTCGTGCCGGTGGCGGCGCTCACGGCCGTCATGATCATGGTCTCGATCAACACCTTCTCCTGGCGCTCGATCGCGCAGCTGCGCACGAACCCGCCCTCGTCGTCGGGCGTGATGCTCGCGACCGTCACGATGGTGGTGGCGACGGGCAATCTGGCGATCGGCGTCCTCGTCGGCGTGCTGCTGTCGGGCGTGTTCTTCGCGGGCAAGGTCTCGCGGATGAGCCACGTGGCCTCCGCGCTCTCCCAGGACGGCCGCACGCGCACCTACCGGGTCACCGGGCAGGTGTTCTTCGCCTCGGCCGGGGCCTTCGCGGAGGCCATCGACGTGCTGGAGCCGGTGGACCGGCTCGTCATCGACGTGCAGGCCGCGCACTTCTGGGACATCTCGGCGATCGGCGCGCTCGACGGCGTGGTGCTGCGCGCCCGGCGCCAGGGGCGGGCCGTCCAAGTCATCGGCCTCAACGCGGCGAGCGCCACGATGGTCGAGCGCTTCGGGACGCACGACAAGCCGGACGCGTCCGCGACGCGAGCGGCGCACTGAGGCGAGACCGTCGAGATCCTGACCGAGCGGGCCGACGCGGGCGGATCGGAGCCCGCGGCTTCGCAGCGTTCACATGGTGGGGCCGAGTCTCGCGCGCGTCGCCGGCTCGGGCCACTCGGTATCGCCACCCTGGGCCTCGGAGGCCCGCACGCGTGCCCGATTATCCTTGAGGGCCATGGAATCACGGCCGGCACAGCCTGCGCCGCACCGGAAGCGAGATGTCCAGCCCGTCGCCACGCCTGACAGCATCGATCTTCGATCAGCCACCCCTCTGCAAATACCGGTTGGCGATCAACGACGCTGCGGTTCTGTTCTCGACACCGAGTTTCGCGTAGATGGCCTCCAGATGCTTGGTCACGGTTCGGTGACTGAGCCCCAGGATGTCTCCGATGTCGCGGCTCGATTTGCCCTGAGACAACCAGAACAGCACGTCCGCCTCTCGCGCCGTGACGGGAAGGCTCGCGCGCAAGCGCTCAGGACTGAGGACCGGCTCGTCCCGCGACAGCCGCAGCAGGATCTCCTCCGCCGTTCGCCCGACGAAGCCGAGGGTGTGGGAAGGCTCACCGCATCCCTTCAGGATCAGGGCGGTGGAGGTCGATCCGGCGAGGCAGGCCCGCAGCCAGTCGACGGCCTCGGGGGGCAGGGAGAGGGCGCCGGCGGTCGTCGGAGCGATGGCTGCCAGGATCGATCCGGCCTGCGGCGTGCACCATAGAACCTTTCCATCCGCGGACACCGCCAGGAGGGTCCGCCCCATCGTGTCGAGCGCGGTGCGGGCACTGCGCGCCGACCGTGCGCCGGCGAGATGGGTGCGGATGCGGGCCAGGAGCTCGTCGGGCGCGATCGGCTTCGTGACGTAGTCGACCCCGCCGGCATTGAGCCCCTCCACGATGTGCTCGGTCTCGCGAAGACCCGTCATGAAGATGACGGGCACGGCGGCCAAATGCGGCTTCGCCTTGAGGCGGCGGCAGGTCTCGAACCCGTCAAGGCCGGGCATCACCGCGTCGAGCAGGATCACGTCGGGGGTGACCTCGTCGACGAGCGCCAGCGCGAGGTCGCCCCCCACCGCGATCAGCACCGTCGCGCCGGAACGCTCGATCGCCTCGGTCAGGAAGCTCAGGGTGTCGGGCGAGTCGTCGACGACGAGGACCACGTCGCGACCGAGTTCAGTCATCGCCGGCGAGCTCCTTGAGGACCGCGAGGTAGCCGCGCAGATCGTAGCCGGCGATCAGGCCGCGCATCCGCGCCACGAAGGCCGGCGGCGTGGCCCCCTCCGCCTCCAGCGCCGCGAGCTTCGCCTCGATCCCCCGGATATGTCCGATCCGGCCGAGCCGCAGCAGCTCCGCGATAGGCGCGGCGCCGGGGCGCGCCGCGGAATCGGGATCGTGCGCCGGGACAGCCGGGAGGGGCGCCGCCGCGGCGTCCGGCCAGTCGAGGCGCAGCAGCGCGCCGACCCGGTCGAGCACGTCGCGCAGGGCGAAGGGCTTGGCGAGGATCGCGTCGTGGGGCGGGCTGCCGCCCCGCGCGGGCCCGAGCTCGTGCACGTTGGCCGACATCATGGCGATCGGCCCATCATGGCCGCGGGCGCGCAAGGTCGCCGCCACGTCCCAGCCGCTCAGGCCCGGCATCGCGATATCGAGGACGATCAGGTCGATGCCGTCCCCCGCGGCCACGGCCGCGAGGCAGTCCGCCCCCGTTCCGGCCTCGCGCACCGCGAGTCCGAGCGGTTCGAGGATGGCCCGCATCAGGACGCGGTGCGCGGGATCGTCGTCGACCACGAGGACGGTCCGGCGCGGCCCCGCATAGGCGCGCGCCGCGGGCGGCAGCACCGGCGCCGGGAGGATGAGCGCGGGCGCGGGCCGGTGCACCGCGGCCAGCATCAGGCGCAGGCGCGCCTCTGTCCCCCCGCCGGGCGCGGCCGCGAGCCCGATCTCGCCGCCGAGGAGCTGCGCCAGCAGGTTGGCGATGGTGAGCCCGAGCCCGGTCCCGGGCGTGTTGCGGGCGGCGGGCGTCGAGCCGCGCTCGAAGGGCTCGAAGATCCGGGCGCGGTCCGCCTCCGGGATGCCGGGCCCGGTATCGCGGATCGTGAAGACCGCGACCTGGCTGCGGTAGCTCAGGTCGAGGGAGACGGTGCCGCGCGGGGTGAACTTGATGGCGTTCGACAGGAGGTTCAGCAGCACCTGCCGCAGGCGCTTCTCGTCGGTGGCGACGACCTGCGGCAGGATCTCGGGCCGGGTGAAGCGGAAGTCGAGCCCGGCCTCGCGGGCCTGGAGACGGACCATGTCGGCGAGCTGGTCGAGGAAGTCCGCGAGCCGGACCTCGTCGCGGTTGATCTGCAGGCGGCCCGCCTCCATCCGCGAGATGTCGAGCAGCCCGTCGATCAGGCCCGAGAGGTGCTGGGCGCTGCGCCGGATCACCCGGATGCCGTTGAGCCGGGCCGCCGGGATCGCCGGGTCGGTCTCGAGGAGCTGCGCGTAGCCGAGCACGGTGGAGAGCGGCGTGCGCAGCTCGTGGCTCAGCCCGACGACGTAGCGGCTCTTGGCGTGGTTGGCGGCCTCCGCCCGCTCCTTGGCCTCCTGCAGCTTCGCGTCGGTGACCCGGTGTGCGGCGATCTCGGCCTCGTAGAGGGCCGTCTGGCGCCGGGTCTCGGCCTGGGCGACGCGCCGGCTCTCCTGCGCCAGCACGAACAGCCACGCGACGACGCCGAGGATGACCACGAGGGTGAAGAACACGCTGGTCAGCGCCGCGCGCAGGATCTCGCGATGCTCCGGATGGGCGAGGCTCGCCCCCGCATGCACGATGCCGAGGATCAGGCCGATCATCGCGCAGAGCGTCAGCATCACCGCGAGGTAGCGGCCGAGCGGGGCGCCGATCCAGGCGGCGGTGCGGGCCGGCAGGACGCGGCCGAGCACGTGCTGGGCCTGGGCCTCCAGGCGGCCGTGCGGCTTGCAGAGGTCGCCGCAGCGCGCGTCGAGGGAGCAGCAGAGCGAGCAGATCGGGGCGTCGTAGGCCGGACAATGGGCCATGTCCTCGCCCTCGAAGGGCAGCTCGCAGACCCGACAGGTGACCTCGCCCAGGCCCCAGTCCCGCCGCGGCCGGCGCGCGAGGTACCAGCGCCCGCCCGTCGCCCAGGCGATGACGGGCGCCGCGCAGAAGGCGATGGCGAGCGTGAGCATCGGGGCGAAGGCCTGGAGCACCGGCCCCAGCAGGCCGAAATGGGCGAGGCAGCCCGCCGTGAGCGCCAGCAGCATCGCCCCCGTGCCCACCGGGTTGACCGCGTAGAGATGCGCCCGCTTGAACTCGATGCCGGGCGGGGACAGGCCCAGCGGCTTGTTGAGCGCGAGGTCGGCGGCGAGCGCCCCGACCCAGGCCGAGACGACGCAGGCGTAGAGGGGCAGGGTGCTCTCGATCGTCTTGTCGATGCCGAGCATCATCAGCAGCACGGCGATGGCGACGTTGAAGACGAGCCAGACCACCCGGCCCGGATGGCTGTGCGTGAGCCGCGAGAAGAAGTTCGACCACGCGATCGAGCCCGCATAGGCGTTGGTCAGGTTGATCTTGAGCTGCGAGAGGAGGACGAAGGCGCCCATCAGCAGCAGCGCCGCCCGGCTGTCCGCGCCCGCCACGTAGCCGAAGGCGACCCGGTACATCTGCGTCGGCTCCGCCGCCTCGTCCGGCGGGACGCCGTGCGCGAGAGCGAGCACCGCGAGGCCCGCGCCGAGCAGGATCTTGAGGATGCCGGGCAGGATCCAGCCCGCGCCCCCCGCCAACACCGCCAGCCACCAGCGCCGGTCGCGCGGGGATGCGGGCTCCGGGACGAAGCGCAGGAAATCCACCTGCTCGCCGACCTGGGCCAGGAGCGCGAGCAGCACGCCGGTCGCGGCCCCGAAGCGCACGAGGTCGAACCCGCCCCCGCCGCCGTCGAGGCCCGGGAACGCGGCGAGCGCCCGGAGGGCGGGCGGGTCCTGCGCGGCGATGCAGGCGAGCGGCAGCAGGCTGAGGCCGATCCAGAGCGGCTGCGTCCAGATCTGGAAGCGGCTGATCAGGCGGATGCCGTAGACGACGAGGGGAATCACCGCGCCCGCGCAGACGAGGTAGCCGAGCCCGAGCGGCAGCCCGAAGCAGAGCTCCAGCGCCAGGGCCATGATCGCCGCCTCGATGGCGAAGAACAGGAAGGTGAAGCTCGCGTAGATCAGCGAGGTCACGGTCGAGCCGAGATAGCCGAAGCCGGCCCCGCGGGTGAGCAGGTCCATGTCGACGCCGTAGCGGGCGGCATAGACGGTGATCGGCACGGCGGTGGCGAAGATGATCAGCCCGACGAGGAGGATCGCCGCCAGCGCGTTCGTGAACCCGGCCGCGAGCACCAGGGTACCGCCGATCGCCTCCAGCGCCAGGAAGGAGACCGAGCCGAGCGCCGTCTGGGCGACCGCGATGCCCGACCAGCGCCGCGCCTTCTTGGCGGTGAAGCGCAGGGCGTAATCCTCGAGCGTCTCGTCGGCCACGAAGCGGTTGTAGTCGCGCCGGATCGGGATGATGCGCTGCGAGCCGCTCATCGGTCGCGGATCCGGGCCGGCTCGCGCGGACACGCGAATACTGTCGCGCGTGCGATGCAACGTGCGTCGCGAGTCGCCAAGACGCGGCCCGAATTCTCAGCCCTGGCTACCATCGGTCCCTTGAATAGACGGATCGACTGTGACGCGCACGCAAAGGCCCGGCCATACGCAAAACAGCGTATAGGCCGCACTGCGGCACCCGCCCTAGCCTGACCCCGTCGATCCGCGGCCACCCTTTCCGAGGTGCGCTTCCAAGGCCGCCGGACGTCCACGGGGTCAGGCACGATGGCAGACGACACCGATACGGGCTCGGATTCGGGCCTGCGCTCGCCGCTGCGGCGCAGGCTGCTCATGGGAATGGCCGGTCTCCCGGCGCTGGCGCTGCTGCCGGGGCCCGCGCGGGCCGCGGCCCCGACCGCGGCGGTCAACACCACCGGGCTCGCGGTGACGGACAGCGAGGTCACGGTCGGCATCCTGCACTCGGTCACCGGCACGATGGCGATCTCGGAGACCGGGGCGCAACAGGCCGAGAAGCTCGCGATCGCCCAGATCAACGAGGCGGGCGGCGTGCTCGGCCGCAAGATCAAGATCATCCAGGAGGACGGCGCCTCCGACTGGCCGACCTTCGCCGAGAAGGCCAAGAAGCTCCTCGTCAACGACAAGTGCGCGGCGGTGATGGGTTGCTGGACCTCGGCCTCCCGCAAGGCGGTGCTGCCGGTATTCGAGCAGTATAATGGCCTGCTGTACTACCCGACCTTCTACGAGGGCCTGGAGCAGTCGAAGAACGTCTTCTACACCGGCCAGGAGGCGACGCAGCAGATCCTCGCCGGCCTCGACTGGGTGCACAAGGAGAAGGGCGGCGACACCTTCTACTTCATCGGCTCGGACTACATCTGGCCGCGCACCTCGAACAAGATCGCCCGCAAGCACGTCGAGAACGTGCTCAAGGGCAAGGTTGTCGGCGAGGAGTACTTCCCGCTGGGCCACACGCAGTTCAACTCGGTGATCAACAAGATCAAGCTCACCAAGCCGAAGGTGATCTTCACCGACGTGGTCGGCGGCTCGAACGTGGCCTTCTACAAGCAGCTCAAGGCCGCGGGCATCGACCTCTCGAAGCAGGTGCTGATCACGATCTCGGTCACCGAGGACGAGATCGACGGAATCGGCGGCGAGAACATCGCCGGCGCCTATGCCTGCATGAAGTACTTCCAGTCGATCGAGAACGAGAACAACAAGGCGTTCGTAGCCGCCTTCAAGAAGATGTGGGGCGAGAAGACCGTCATCGGCGACGTGACCCAGGCGGCCTATCTCGGGCCCTTCCTGTGGAAGATGGCCTGCGAGAAGGCGGGCTCCTTCGACGTGGACAAGGTGGTGGCCGCCTCCCCCGGCATCGAGTTCACGGCCGCCCCCGAGGGCTACGTGAAGATCGACCCGAACCATCACCTCTGGTCGAAGACCCGGGTGGGCCGGGCCAAGACCGACGGCCAGTTCGAGATCGTCTACACCAGCCCCGAGCTGATCAAGCCGGATCCCTTCCCGAAGGGGTACCAGTAGGCGCCGCGATCGTCCCTCCTCCTCCGCGGGGGGAGGGAGCGCGTCCGGGAAGCACCGCGCGACACATCCCGAGGGCGACGCCGCCCTCCGCTTCCGCCCCGTCTTGGAGGCCCGTGACGGCATGTTCGGCGACTATTCCCTCGGCGATCTCGGCGCGATCTTCGCGATGCAGGGCTTCGCCGGCCTGATCCTGTTCTCCGTCTACCTGCTGATGGCGCTGGGGCTCGCGATCATCTTCGGCCAGATGGGCGTGATCAACATGGCGCACGGGGAGTTCATGATCCTCGGGGCCTACGTCACCTATCTGTGCTCGACGTTCTTCCAGTCCTACCTGCCGAGCCTGTTCCCGATCTACTTCTTCGTGGCGATGGGCCTCGCCTTCCTGGCCTCGGGCGCGCTCGGCATGCTGGTCGAGTGGGGCCTGATCCGCTTCCTCTACAAGCGGCCCCTCGACACGCTGCTCGCCACCTGGGGCCTGTCGCTGATCCTGCAGCAGGCCTACCGCTCGATCTTCGGCGCGCGCGAGGTCGGCGTCGAGCTGCCCGCCTGGCTGATCGGCTCGGTTCAAGTCACCGACACGATCGAGGTGCCGATCAACGGCCTGTTCGTGATGGCCGTCACCCTGCTGATCACCGGCGCGGTGGCGCTGCTGATCTTCCGCTCGCGCTTCGGCCAGCAGATGCGCGCCGTGATGGCCAACCGCGCCATGGCGGGCGCCGTCGGCATCGATACCGACAAGGTCGATCGCACCACCTTCGGCCTCGGCTGCGGCATCGCGGGCGTCGCGGGCTCGGCCTTCACGATGATCGGCTCCACGGGGCCGACCTCGGGCCAGCTCTACATCGTCGACACCTTCCTGATCGTGGTCTTCGGGGGTGCGGCAAGCCTCGTCGGCACCATCGCCTCGGCCTTCTCGATTTCCCAGACCCAGTCGACGCTCGAATTCTTCCTCTCCGGCTCGATGGCCAAGGTGCTCACCCTGCTCGCCGTGGTCGGCATCCTGATGCTGCGGCCGCAGGGGCTGTTCACCCTCAAGGTCCGGCGCTGAGGAGTCCCGCGATGACGAACCCCGTCCAGGCGCTGACGAAATCCGTCACGGTCAACGACAACCCCTTCATGAAGCCGGTGGAGTGGCTGAGTCTCATCCTGCTCGCCGCCGTGATCCTCGTCGTGCTGCCGCTCGTGCTCGACGGGTTCCGGCTCAACCTCGTCGGCAAGTATCTCACCTACGCCTTCGTGGCGCTCGGCCTCGTGATCTGCTGGGGCTATGCCGGCATCCTGTCGCTCGGCCAGGGCGTGTTCTTCGGCCTCGGCGGGTATTGCATGGCGATGTACCTGAAGCTCGAAGCCTCGAGCGTCGAGAACACGAAGATCCAGTCGACGCCGGGGATCCCCGACTTCATGGACTGGAACCAGATCACGGCGCTGCCCTGGTTCTGGCAGCCCTTCCGGAGCCTGCCGCTCACCCTGATCCTCGTGGTGGCGGTGCCGGTGCTCTTCGCCCTCGTGATCTCGCTGGCGATGTTCAAGCGCCGGGTCGGCGGCACCTATTTCGCGATCATCACCCAGGCCATCGCCGCGATCCTGACGATCCTGATCGTCGGCCAGCAGGGCTACACGGGCGGCATCAACGGCATCACGGACCTGCGCACGCTCCACGGCTGGGACATCCGGACCGACCACGCCAAGACCGTGCTGTACTTCGTCAACGGCGGGCTTCTCATCGCCTGCATCCTGGCGGCGCAGTACGTGAAGCGCTCGAAGCTCGGGCGCATCCTCGTCGCCCTGCGCGACAAGGAGGACCGGGTCCGGTTCTCGGGCTACTCGGTGGCGGGCTTCAAGGTCTTCGCCTTCTGCCTGGCCGCCGCCTTCGCGGCGATCGGCGGCGCGCTGTTCACCCTCCAGGTCGGATTCATGTCGCCCTCCTTCGTGGGCATCGTGCCCTCGATCGAGATGGTGATCTACACGGCGGTCGGCGGGCGCCTGTCGCTGTTCGGCGCGGTCTGGGGGACGCTGCTCGTCAACTGGGCCAAGACCACGTTCTCCGAGAGCTTCCCCGAGCTCTGGCTGTTCGGCCTCGGCGCCCTGTTCATCGCCGTGGTGCTGGCCTTCCCGAACGGGCTCGCCGGTCTCTGGCGCGAGCGGATCGAGCCGCGCCTGACCCGCCGGGTGAAGGGCCTGCGGGCGCCCCCGCCCGCGATCGCTCCGCCCCACGGCGCCCCGGCCGCCTGAGGATTCCCCGATGAACGCCGCGCTCCTCGCCTCCCCCGTTATCGGCGCCGCCTCGGCCGCGCCCGACTACCTCCTGGCGGTCGAGGCGCTCACCGTCTCCTTCGACGGGTTCAAGGCGGTCAACGACGTCTCGTTCTACGTCGATCCGGACGAGATCCGGGTGATCATCGGCCCGAACGGGGCCGGCAAGACCACGGTACTCGACCTGATCTGCGGGCGCACACGGGCGAGTTCCGGCTCGATCCGGTACAAGGGCCAGGAGCTGACGCGGCTCTCCGAGAGCGCGATCGTCCAGGCGGGCGTGGGCCGCAAGTTCCAGACGCCGTCGATCTACGACGACCTCACCGTGTTCGAGAACCTGGAGATCTCCTATCCGCGCGGGCGCTCGGTGCTGGGCGCGCTGACCTTCCGGCGGGACGCCGCGGTGCGCGAGCGCATCCACGAGATCGCCGAGACGATCTTCCTCAAGGACCACCTCGCGGAGCGGGCCGAGTTCCTGAGCCACGGCCAGAAGCAGTGGCTGGAGATCGGCATGCTGCTGATCCAGGACCCGGAACTCCTGATGCTCGACGAGCCGGTGGCCGGGATGAGCGTCGGCGAGCGGGTGAAGACCGCCGAGCTCCTCAACCAGATCATCCGGGGCCGCTCGGTGCTGGTGATCGAGCACGACATGAAGTTCGTCGAGGACATCGCCCACCGGGTCACCGTGCTGCACCAGGGCCGGGTCCTCTCCGAGGGCTCGATGGAGCGCGTCAAGAACGACCCCAAGGTGATCGAAGTCTATCTCGGCCATTAGAGGAGCCGCAGATGCTGCAGACCGTCCCCGCGCCGCCGCCTCCGGACGTGACGCCGGCCGCCCCCGCCATGCTGGCGATCCGCGGCCTCCACGCGGCCTACGGGCAGAGCGAGGTCCTGCACGGCCTCGACATCGCGGTGGCGCCCGGCGAGATCGTCGCGGTGATGGGCCGCAACGGCATGGGCAAGTCCACGCTCATGAAGACCCTGATGGGGATCCTGCCCGCGACCTCCGGCACGATCGCGATCGACGGCCACGACGTCACCGGGCTGAAGAGCCACGCCCGCGTCGCCCGCGGCCTCGCCTACGTGCCGCAGGGGCGGATGATCTTCTCCACCATGACGGTGCAGGAGAACATCGAGACGGGGCTGACCGTCACGGGCGCGCGGCGGGTGCCCGAAGACCTCTACGCGATGTTCCCGGTGCTCCTCGAGATGAAGGACCGGCGCGGAGGCAACCTCTCGGGCGGCCAGCAGCAGCAGCTCGCCATCGCGCGGGCGCTCGCGAGCCGGCCGAAGGTGCTCCTCCTCGACGAGCCGACGGAGGGTATCCAACCCTCGATCATCCGCGAGATGGGCCGCACCCTGAAGGCGATCCGCGACGCGCGCGGGCTCTCCATCGTCGTCTCCGAGCAGGTGCTGAGCTTCGCGATGGACGTGGCCGACCGGGTGCTCGTCATCGAGAACGGCGCGATCGTCCACGAGAGCCTGCGCGCCGACATCGACGAGGCGCAGGTCGCCCGCTTCCTCTCGGTCTGAGAGGGCCCGGACGGCCGACGGCGAAGTTCGCGCGCGCCCCGCGCGGAAGGCGTCCGCCCCCGGCGGATAGCGGAAGGCGTCCGCCCCCGGCGGACAGGGAGCTGGAGACGAAAGAACATGCCCGAGACGCTGATCAAGGTCGATCTGAGCCAGTCGGCCTACGACAACGACATGGTGCACAACCGCTGGCACCCGGACATCCCGATGGTCGCCTATGTAAAGCCGGGGGCCGACTTCATCGTCGAGACCTACGACTGGACCGGCGGCTTCATCAAGAACAACGATTCCGCCGACGACGTGCGCGACATCGACCTCTCGATCGTGCACTTCCTCTCGGGTCCGATCGGCGTCGAGGGCGCAGAGCCCGGCGACCTCCTGGTGGTCGACCTGCTCGACATCGGCGCCAAGCCCGAGAGCCAGTGGGGCTTCAACGGCTTCTTCTCGAAGAAGAACGGCGGCGGCTTCCTCACCGAGCACTTCCCGCAGGCGCAGAAGTCGATCTGGGACTTCGAGGGGATGTTCACCAAGTCCCGCCACATCCCGGGCGTGCGCTTCCCCGGCCTGATCCATCCCGGCCTGATCGGCTGCCTGCCCGACCCGAAGCTGCTCTCGACCTGGAACGAGCGCGAGATCGCCTTCGTCAATACCGATCCGGAGCGGGTGCCGGCGCTCGGCACCGTGCCGTTCGGGCCGACCGCCCATATGGGCCGCCTCAAGGGCGAGGCGCGGGACAAGGCCGCCGGCGAGGGCGCCCGCACCGTGCCGCCGCGCGAGCACGGCGGCAATTGCGACATCAAGGACCTGTCGCGGGGCTCGAAGATCTACTTCCCGGTCTACGTGCCGGGCGCCGGCCTCTCGATGGGCGACCTCCATTTCAGCCAGGGCGACGGCGAGATCACCTTCTGCGGCGCCATCGAGATGGCGGGCTGGGTCCATCTCAAGGTCGACCTGATCAAGGACGGCATGGCCAAGTACGGGATCAAGAACCCGATCTTCAAGCCGTCGCCGATCACGCCGCAATACGACGACTACCTGATCTTCGAGGGCATCTCGGTCGACGAGTGGGGCAAACAGCACTACCTCGACGTCCACGTCGCCTACCGGCAGGCCTGCCTCAACGCGATCGAGTACCTGAAGAAGTTCGGCTATTCCGGCGCGCAGGCCTACTCGATCCTCGGCACCGCGCCGGTCCAGGGCCACATCTCGGGCGTGGTCGACATCCCGAACGCCTGCGCGACGCTCTGGATTCCGACGAAGATCTTCGAGTTCGACATCAATCCGAGCGCCGCCGGGCCGACGAAGTTCCTCGACGGCTCGATCCAGATGCCGCTCTCGCCGGATCTCTGATCATGCCGGTCTACGACTACGCCTGCGAGGCCTGCGGCCCGTTCACGGTGATGCGGCCGATGGCCGAGTTCCAGCACCCGCACGACTGCCCCGATTGCGGGGCGGCCTGTCGCCGGGCCTTCCTCACCGCGCCGCGCCTCTCGGGGCTCGATCCGGCACAGAGGGCCGCCCACGCCACCAACGAGCGCAGCCGCCACGCGCCGCGGCGCTCGGGGAGCCACGGGGCGGGCTGCGGCTGCTGCGCGCCGCGGAAGGCGGCGTCCCAGAGCTTGCCCGCCAAGAGCTTCCCGAACGCGCGGCCCTGGATGATCAGCCACTGACGCCGCCTCCCCCCTTCCGTGCCGCCGCGAAGCGGGAGGGGGAGGGGCGTGCGGCCAGCAGATGCGGAGGAGCGACACCATGATGCACGGAGACATCTCGTCCAGCCAGGACAGCGTCGGCGTCGCCGTCGTGAACTACAAGATGCCCCGCCTGCACAGCCGGGCCGAGGTCCTGGAGAACGCCCGGGCGATCGGCCGGATGATCGTCGGCATGAAGTCGGGCCTGCCCGGGCTCGACCTCGTGATCTTCCCCGAATACTCGACGCACGGCATCATGTACGACGCCGCGGAGATGTACGAGACCGCCTCGGCCATCCCGGGTGCCGAAACCGAGATCTTCGCCGCGGCCTGCCGGGAGGCCAAGGTCTGGGGCGTGTTCTCGCTGACCGGCGAGCGCCACGAGGAACATCCCCGCAAGGCGCCCTACAACACCCTGATCCTGATGAACGACCAGGGCGAGATCGTGCAGAAGTACCGCAAGATCATGCCCTGGACGCCGATCGAGGGCTGGTATCCGGGCGATCGGACCTACGTCTCGGACGGTCCGAAAGGACTGAAGGTCAGCCTGATCATCTGCGACGACGGCAACTACCCGGAGATCTGGCGCGACTGCGCCATGCGGGGGGCCGAGCTGATCGTCCGCTGCCAGGGCTACATGTATCCGGCCAAGGAGCAGCAGATCGTCATCTCGAAGGCGATGGCCTTCGCCAACAACACCTACGTGGCGGTGGCCAACGCCGCCGGCTTCGACGGCGTCTACACCTATTTCGGCCACTCGGCGCTGATCGGTTTCGACGGACGCACGCTCGGCGAATGCGGCGAGGAGGAGATGGGCATCCAGTACGCGGCCCTGTCGAAGTTCCTGATCCGCGACTTCCGGGCCCACGGCCAGTCCGAGAACCACCTCTTCAAGCTCCTGCACCGCGGCTACACGGGCATGATCAACTCCAAGGAGAACCGGCACGGCCTGTCGGAATGCCCCTACGACTTCTATCGCCGCTGGATCGAGGACCCGGACGCCACCCGCGACGCCGTCCGCGCCATCACCCGCCAGAGCGTGGGCACCGCGGAATGCCCGGTCGCGGGCATCCCCTTCGTCGGCCAGGGCGAAGGCCCACCCGATCCCTGACGGAGCCGCGCTCGCGGGGCCGTGGGCCGCGCACCCCGCGGCCCGGGCGGGGGAGGGGCGGTCTCGGGATCCGGGGCGATCGGCCGGACGTGCCGTCAGGCGGCCGAACCCTCCATCAGGCCGAGGAACTGGCGCAGCTCCGGGGTCTGCGGGGCGCCGAAGATCGTCTCGGGCGGGCCCATCTCGTGGACGAGGCCCTGGTGCATGAAGATGACCCGGTCGGCCACCTTGCGGGCGAAGCTCATCTCGTGGGTGACCATCAGCAGGGTCATGCCCTCGTCCGCGAGGGATTCCACCACGCGCAGCACCTCGCCGACGAGCTCGGGGTCGAGCGCGCTGGTGATCTCGTCGCACAGCATGATGGCGGGATCCATCGCCAGCGCCCGCGCGATGGCGACGCGCTGCTGCTGACCGCCCGAGAGCTTGTCGGGCATCGCGTCGAACTTCTCCGAGAGGCCCACCCGCGCCAGGAGCGCGCGCGCCCGCTCCGCGTTCTGCGCCCGCCCGCGCCGCTTCACCAGATGGGGGGCGAGCATCACGTTCTGGCCGACCGTGAGGTGGGGAAAGAGGTTGAAGCTCTGGAAGATCATGCCGACGCCCTGGCGCAGCTCGCGCATGGCCTTCGGGTTGTCGTGGAGGAGATGGCGCCCGTCGACGATCAGCGAACCCTGCTGGAAGACTTCCAGGCCGTTGATGCAGCGCAGGAGCGTGCTCTTGCCCGAGCCGCTCTTGCCGATGATCGCGACGACCTCGCCGCGGGCGACGTCGAGGTCGATACCCTTCAGAACCTCGTGCGCGCCGTAGGACTTGCGCAGGGCCGTGATGCGCAGGATCGGGGCGCCGACCTGGGTGTGGGCCCCGGCATCGCCGCGGGGCACGGGCCCGGCCGTCGGGGCCGGCGCGGCCTGGAGGGTGGCGCTCATCGCAGGGTCCTTTCGAGCAGGCGGGCGAGCTGGCTGATGGGGAAGCAGATCGCGAAGTAGAGGAGCGCCACGCAGCCGTAGGTCAGCAGGGGCTCGTAGCTGACATTGGCGATCAGGCCGCCGGCCTTCGTCAGCTCGACGAAGCCGATCACCGAGGCCAGCGCGGTGGCTTTGACGACCTGCACCAGGAAGCCCACGGTCGGCGCGACCGCGATGCGCAGGGCCTGGGGCAGGATGACGTGGCGGAGCTGCTGGCCGAAGCTCAGCGCGAGGCTCGCCGAGGCCTCCCACTGGCCCCGGGGGATCGCCGCGACGCAGCCGCGCCAGATCTCGGTGAGATAGGCCGAGGCGTAGAGGGTGAGCGCCACCGCGGCCGCGAGCCAGGCCGAGGTGTTGAGCCCCGCGAGCGCCAGCCCGAAATAGAGCAGGAAGAGCTGCATCAGGAGCGGCGTGCCCTGGAACAGCTGCACATAGGCGCCCACGATCCGGCCGGTGCCCGGGCGGCCCGCCAGCCGGAGGACGAGGAGCGCGAGACCGACGACACCGCCGCCCACGAAGGCGATGAGCGAGAGGAGCAGGGTCCAGCGCGCGGCGAGGAGCAGGTTGCGCAGGATGTCCCAGAGGGTGAAGTCGACCATCGAACAGCGATCCCGGAGGAATGAGGATCCGGCGCCGGAGCTGGCCTCGACGCGCTCTCGCGCGCCGAACCGGCATCCCCCGCGGCGGAGAGCGCCCTAGCGCCCGAACAGGAAGCGGGGTCCCGCCCAGTTGAGGAGGTGGCGCAGGAGGATCGCGAGGCCGAGATAGCCCAGCGTGCCGACGATGTAGGCCTCGAAGGCGCGGAAGTTCCGGCTCTGGATCAGGTTGGTGGCGTAGCTCAGCTCCTCGGTCGAGATCTGGCTGCAGACCGCCGAGCCCAGCATCACGATGACGATCTGGCTGACCAGGGCGGGCCAGACGGTCTTGAGGGCCGGCGGCAGCACGACGTGCAGGAAGATCTGTGTTCGCGACAGGGCGAGGCTCTGGGCCGCCTCGATCTGTCCCCGGGGCGTCGCCTCGATGCCCGCCCGCAGGATCTCGGTGGCGTAGGCGCCGAGATTGATCGTCATCGCGCAGACCGACGCGACGCCCGGGGAGAGCCGGATGCCGAGTTCCGGCAGGCCGAAGAAGATGAAGAAGAGCTGCACGATGAAGGGCGTGTTGCGGATCAGCTCGACATAGGCGCCGACGAGCCAGCCGAGCGGCCGGGGCCCTTGGCTGCGCGCCCAGGCGCCCGCGACGGCGAGCGTCGCGCCGAACAGGGTCGCCAGCGCGGTGAGGCCGATCGTCCAGGCGGCGCCCCGCAGGAGGAGCGGCCACTGGGCGAGGATGCTCAGGAAATCGAACGACATGGGGTCCGGGTTGGCCGGGGAGGGGCGGCGGAGAGAGGCGGCGGAGAGAGGCGGGGCGCGCGCCGGTGCGCCCCGCCGGAGCGGTCTCAGAGCGGCAGGTCGCCCGTGCCGCGCTTCAGCCATTTCTGCGCGAGCGCCTCGAGGGTGCCGTCGGCCTTGGCGGCGAGCAGGATCTCGTTGACCCGGGCGCGCAGGGCGTCCTCGCCCTTGGCGATCCCGACGAAGCAGGGGCTGTCGCGCAGGAGCAGCTTGTAATCGGCGCCGAGATTCGGGTTCTTGCGGCTCAGGACGCCGATATTCGAGACGCTGGTGGCGATCGCCTGGGTCTGGCCGGCCGCGAAGGCCGCGGTGGTGGCCGCCTGATCCTCGAAGCGCTGTACCACGGTCGCCGCCGGCGCGACCTTGGCCAGCATCTCGTCCTCCATCGCGCCGCGGGTCACCGCGACGGTCTTGCCGGCGAGATCGTCGAAGCTCTTGATGCTCGTACTCTTCGGGGCGAAGATCCCCTGGTAGAAGGGCGCGTAGGCGACGCTGAAGTCGATGATCTTCTGCCGCTCCTCGTTCTTGCCCAGCGTCGAGACGATGAGGTCGATCTTGCGGGTCTGCAGGTAGGGGATGCGGTTCGCGCTGACCACGGGCACGAGCTCGACCTTCGCGCCGAGCTTGGCGCCGATGAGGTTGGCGACGTCCACGTCGAGCCCCATCGGCTGCAGGTCCACGCCGACGAAGCCGTAGGGCGGGTAATCGGTCGGGACGCCGATCTTGACGACCTTGGTCTCGGTGATGGTGGCGAGTTGGTTCTGCGCGACCGCGGCGCCCGCGAGCAGCGGGGTCAGCGCGAGGGCGAGCAGGAGCCCGCGTTTGGACAGACGCATCGTCGATCACTCTCTCGTGTAGGACACGGCCCCTATGCAAGGGCCGTGCGACAGATGGGCAGCGCCCGCCCGAAGGCCGGGTCGGCGCGCCGCAGCGGCGAGGCTGTGGCGCCGGGGCGACAGCCGGCGGGGGCGCGGGCGGGGGTCAGGCGGCTTCCCCGGTGAGCGCACCCAGCAGGAGCGCCACGCCGTCGAGCAGGTCGCCGCGCTCCATCGCCTCGTGCGGGTTGTGCGAGCCGTTGGCGTTGCGCACGAAGACCATGCCGGCGGGGATGCCGGCGCCCGCAAAGACCGCGGCGTCGTGGCCGGCCCCGCTCGGGATCCGCTCGACAGGGGTTCCCCGGGCGCGGCCCGCCGCCTCGATCCGGGCGATCCAGCCCTCGTCCATCGCCGCGGGCGCCGTGTGCAGGGGTGCGTCGAACGCGAAGGTGACGCCGCGGGCCGCCGCGATCTGCCGGCAGGATTCCTGGAACAGACCGTAGAAGCGCTCCAGCGTCTCGGGGTCCTGGCTGCGGATCTCGAAGCTGAAGGCGACCTCGCCCGGGATGACGGAGACCGCGTGGGACTCGGCCGCCGTGGTGCAGATGCCCGCCGTCATCACGAGGTCGACGCCCATCTGGAGCAGGACCCGCCAGTGCTCGTCCATGCCGGAGAGGAGCTCGGCCACCGCCAGCACGGCGTCGCGGCGCAGCCAACGCGGCACCGCGCCGGAATGCCCGGCCTCGCCGAGGCAGCGGATGCGGGTGTGGCGAATGTTGCCGCGGATGCCGGTGACGACGGCCGACGGCCAGCCCCGCGCCACCATTACGGGCCCCTGCTCGATGTGGAGTTCGAGATAGGCGGCGATCTCGCCCGGCGCGAGCAGGGCCTCGCCGCGGGAGACCGCGTCGACATCGACGCCCGAGCGCGCCATCGCCTCGCCGAGGGTGCCGTTCCCCGAGCGGTGGCGCAGCGCCAGGGCGCCCGCCGGCAGGCGCCCGAGGAGGGCGAGCGAGCCCGTATAGGCCTTGCCGTACCACGCGCTCTCCTCGCCGCGCAGCGCCAAGACGCGAAGCGGCGGGGCGCTGTCGGCGCGCCCGCGCAGGCGGTCGAGCACGAGGAGGCCGGCGAGCACGCCCGCGAGCCCGTCGAAATTGCCGCCCTGGGGCACCGAGTCGAGATGCGAGCCGATCACCACCGGCGGCGCGGTGCGGGAATCCTCGGGCAGGCGCAGCCAGAGGTTCTGGAAGCGGTCGCGCTCGTGGACGAGGCCGAGCCCGTCGGCGTGCCGCTCGATCGCCTGCATGGCCCGCTCCTCGCCCGGCCCGTAGGCCTCGCGGGTGACGCCGGCCGTATCGCGGGAGAGCTCCGCCACCTCGTCGAGGATGCGGGCCGCGATTCCGTCCTGCCGGCTCATGCGCCGACTCCGCCGTTGGCCACCGACCACGCCACCGGATCGGCCGTGAAGGCATCGAGATTCGCGAGGGCTTCGGGCGATGTCGCCGCCCGCCCCCGCAGAGCGGCGAGGAGGGCCGGCCAGTCGGTCAGCGCGTGCAGCGTCAGGCCCTCGTCCGCGAGGCGCGCCGCGCTGCCCGGATAGATGCCGTAATCGAGGACCACCAGCACGTCCGCGACCCGCGTACCGCTCTGCCGGAGGGCGGCCGCCGCCGCGATCTTCGAGCGGCCGTCGGTGGTGACGTCGTCGACGAACAGCACGCGGGCGCCGGCGGGCAGGCGCCCCTCCAGCCGGGCCGCGTTGCCCCAGCCCATCGGCTTCTTGCGCAGGTACAGGAAGGGCAGGCCGAGCCGCTCGGCGATCCAGGCCCCGAAGGCGATGCCGGTGCTCTCCGCCCCCACGATGGCGTCGAGGCCGGCGTCGAGGCCGGCGACGTGCGCGCGCAGGTGCCGGGCGGCGATGTCCATCACGCGGGTTCGTGCCTCCACGTCCGACATCAGCAGGCGCGTGTCGACGTAGACCGGGCTCGCCCAGCCCGAGGTGTAGATGAAGGGCTGCCCGCCCGCGAGGCGCACGGCGCCGAGATCGGCCAGGGCCCCGGCGACGCGGGACGCGGTGGCCGACGAGAGGATCGTCGTCTGCGGAGGGGTCTGCATGCTGGCTGGACTCGCGGAACCCGGGCGGCCCGGGTGGCGCGGCAGGCTTAAGCGGCGGGCGGCGGGCGCGAGAAGTTCAAAAAATGCGCCGAGCCGTCGCGAAACGCGATGGCTCGCGGCGGCGTGGCACCGGCCTTGCCAGCGGGTTGCCAGCGCCAAACCCGGATCGTCCCGTGCTCTCGCCCCGCCACTTCCTGCGCCAGCTCGACCTTGGAACCCTCGAACTGTTCGTGCTGATCTGCGAGACCGGCAGCATCGCGCGCGCGGCCGAGCGCGGGCAGATCGCGCCCTCGGCCCTGAGCCGGCGCGTCGCCGAGCTGGAGGCGGCGGTCGGCGGCAGCCTGCTGGACCGGCACGCCCGCGGGGTGCGTCCGACCTTCCTCGGCGAGCAGTTGCGCCACCACGCCCTCAACATCCTGGTCGAGGTCGAGCAGTTGCGCAGCGAGCTCGGCGAGTTCGCCAACGGCGTGCGCGGCCGGGTGCGCCTGAGCGCCAGCGCCTCGGCGGTCGAGCAGTTCCTGCCCGCCGACATGGCGGCGTTCACCCGCGCGCACCCGGACATCCGCATCGACCTGCGCCAGCGCGGAAGCCAGGGCGTCGCCTCCGACGTCGCCAACCGCGCGGCCGATCTCGGCATCTGCAGCGCCTGCGAGCCGGTCGGGTCCCTTCAGGCGCTGCCCTACCGGACCGAGCGGCTGGTGCTGGTGATGCACCCGGACCATCCGCTGGCGGACCGGGACAGCCTCGCTTACGCGGACGCGCTCGACTACGAGCAGATCGGCATGCGCGGCAGCAGCACGGTGCAGGTGCATCTCGCCCGCGCCGCCCGGGAGGCGCGGCGCGGCCTGCGCCAGCGGGTCGAGGTCGACAGCCTCTCGGCGATGTGCCGGATGATCGAGTGCCGCATGGGGATCGGCGTGATGGCGCTGGGCGCCTTCCAGGCGCTGGGCGAGCGCCGCCTGCACGGCGCGATCCTGACGGATCCCTGGGCCGTGCGGACCCTCAACATCTACGCGATCGACTTCGAGCGCCTGTCCCAGCCGGCGGGCCGCCTCGTGAGCCTCCTGCTGGCCTCGCAGGCCCCGCTCCCGTGAGACGGAAGGGGCCGCGCCTGCAGCGAAAAGGATTTCGCGAACGGACCGAAGCGCGCAGCGGGATTGCGCGCTCCGGGCGATCCCGCGCCGAGAAAGAGAAATCCGCGCACCGAGCCCGGGCTAGTCTCTTCCGACGATCCAAGACCGCTCGGTCATGAGGCCCGGATGACGATAGCCGTTCAGCCGAACGCCCCCCGCGGCGCCGACCTCCTCGCCGCGCTGCCGCTCGCGGCGCGCGGGACCCCTGTCGCCTATCTGGATGCCACGCGCCGGACCCTGCGGGCGCTGATGGAACGCCCCGATCTCCTCGACGGCCTGACGCTGGAGCGGCGCCCCGGCGGCTACGCGCGCAACCTGCTGTTCGGCGGGGGCGGCATCAGCGTCTGGGCGATGGTCTGGAGCCCGGGCGCGCGGACCTCGGTGCACGACCACCACTGCTCCTGCTGCTTCGGCGTCTGGCGGGGCGCGATCCGGGAGGTCTGGTTCCGTCCGATCAGCGAGAGCGAGGCCGTCGCGACCGCGGACGCGACGCGCCCGCAGGGCTACGTCGCCTGCATGATGCCGACCGGGCCGAACCTGCACCAGATCGTCAATCCGGGCGCGGAGGAGGCGATCTCGATCCACGTCTACGGCTTCGACCACGCGGTCCACGCCTCGTCGGTGCACCGGGAGTACCGGGTGGTCGCCGCCTGAGGCGCGGCCGGACCCTCTCCGCCATGACGGCCTACGCCATGTAGATCGTCGGGACGGCGGTGGTGAACTTCATCTCCTCCATGGCGATCGAGGCCGAGAGGTTGGAGAATTCGAGCCGCGCGATCAGGCGCTGATAGACCGCGTCGTAGGTCGCGATGTCGGGGACGACGATGCGCAGGAGATAGTCGATCTCTCCGGTCAGCCGCCACGCCTCGACGATCTCCGGAACGCCCTCGACCACCCGCCGGAAGGCCTCGGACCACTCGGCCGCGTGGCGGGGCGCCTTGACCGCGACGAAGACCGTCGTCGGCACATTGGCCTTGCGGCGGTCGACCAGCGCCACGCGGCGCGTGATGATGCCGCTCGCCTCGAGCTTCTTGATGCGCCGCCAGCACGGGGCCGGGCTGAGGCCGACCCGCTCGGCGATCGTCGCGACCGGCAGCGTCGCGTCCTGCTGCAGCACGTCCAGGATCCTGCGGTCCACCGCGTCGATCACCGCGAAACTCCTTCTCTCCCCGCCGCGCACCGCCATCCGTCGGTCGTGCGGTCGGGCGGCTCGGCCCGGATCTTCGGTTCTGCCCCATGGACGGCACGGCTGCGCACAGAACAGGCAGGTCGTGCACGCCCAACAACCACCAAATGGAAGCTATATCTCGCAGAGATAGCGATCCGTGGAGGTAAATGCCTGACACCTCAAAGAGAAAGGCATAGATTTCTATTCCCTCATTCACTGCTGTAATCTACAAAAAGGCTGCTGAGCCGCCCACCACAATCGGTGAGCAAACCAAGTCCCGTGCCGCGGGGCGCTTTCCGAGACGGGGCATTCGAGCGGGCCGGCTCACCGCTCGACTCACGCAACGCCGCGTTCGGATCGGCAGCCCGGCGCGACCGCGACGAACCTGGCACGGCTCGTGCTGGTGAGCTGCTCACAGTGCTCGGTGAAACCCTCAGCGGAGGAGCGCGGTCTAATGGTCAGGAGCGACAGACCCTCGTCGGTCAGGCCGACCCTCGCCGATGTCCTGGCGGTCCCGGACGCGACGCTGAAGGGCAACCAGGCCTACGACATCCTGCGGCGCGAGATCGTCTCCTGCCGCCTCCTGCCCGGCACCCGCTTCACGGAGGCCGAGGTGATGGAGCGCTTCGAGATCGGGAAGGCGAGCTGCCGCATCGCCCTGCAGCGCCTGACCCAGGACGGCTTCGTGACCTCGATGCCGCGCCACGGCTACCGGATCACGCCGATCACCGTGAAGGATGTGGACGAGGTCTTCTCGCTGCGCGTGGAGCTCGAACCCCTGGCCGCCCGCGGCGCCGCGGGCCGCGTGAACCGCGCGCAGCTGGAGCGGCTGGAGCAGGCCTGCCGGCAGCGCATCACGGTCGATGTCGGCAACCAGATCGACTTCTTCCTCGAGGCCAACCGCAGCTTCCACATGGCGATCGCGGTCGCGGCCGGGAACCAGCGCCTCTGCCGGATGCTGTCGGGCCTGCTCGACGAGATGACGCGGCTCGTCGCCCTCGGCTTCGGCGTGCAGGGCGTGCGGCCGAACATCGAGAACGATCACACGGCGATGATCGAGCACCTGGTGGCGGGCGATGCCGAGAGCGCCGCAATGGTGGCGCGGCGCCACGTCGAGACCTTCCGGGCGATGACCATGGAGAAGGTCATCGCCAGCCTGCGCGACACCGCCGTGGTGCCCGCCGGGCTCGCGCGGACAGAGGGAGGCGCGCGGTGAACGCCGTCGAGCTCGAGCGGGTCAGCAAGTGGTTCGGCCGGCGCGACGGCCCGCCGCTGCACGTGCTGGACGCGGTCGACATCGCGATCCCGCAGCACGCCATCGTGGCGCTGCTGGGCGCCTCCGGCTGCGGCAAGAGCACCCTCCTCAATATGATCGCCGGCCTCGTCGAGCCGGACGACGGCGCGGTGCGCCTCAACGGCATCCCGGCCCACGCCTTCCGCGACTGGCGGGCGATGACCTACATGTTCCAGGAGGACCGGCTCCTGCCCTGGCGCACCGCCGCGCAGAACGTCGCCTTCGGGCTCGAGGCCGGCAGCATGGGCCGGGCGGAGCGCGCCCGGCGCGTCGAGGAGACCCTCGCCCTCGTCGGGCTCGCGTCCTTCCGGGATGCCTTCCCGCACGAATTGTCGGGCGGCATGCGCAGCCGCGTCGCGCTCGCCCGCAGCCTCGTCACCGAGCCGAAGATCCTGCTCCTCGACGAGCCCTTCTCGAAGCTCGATCCCGACATCCGCGCGCAGATGCACGCCGAGCTTCTGCGCATCGCGCGGCTGCGGGCGATGACGCTGGTCTTCGTCACGCACGACGTCGAGGAGGCGGTCGTCCTCGCCGACCACGTGGTCGTGCTGCACCCGCGGCCGGGCCGCATCGGCGAGGTCCGCGCGATCGCGCTGGCCTATCCGCGCGATCCCCTGTCCGAGGCGGTCTCCGAGGAGGTGCGCCGCCTGCGGATCAGCCTGTCCGCCGCGAGGGCCCGATGCTAGTGCGCACGCCCCCCGACCTGCTCCGGGCGCCGCCGCGCGCCGTCGCCTGGCGCGGCCCGGCCGCCGCAATCCTGCGCCGGTCGGCCCTCCTGGCCCTGGCGCTCATCGCCTGGCAGGTCGGCGCGCAGCACGCGCCGAGCTTCGTGCTGCCGAGCCCCGCCCGGGTCTGGTCCGCCTGGAGCAGCCTCGTCGTCCAGCCGAGCTTCTCCGCGGATCTCGGCATCACGCTCGGGCGCATCGGAGCGGGCTTCGCCCTCGCGACGCTCGTCGGCCTGCCGCTCGGGCTCCTGCTCGGCGCGAGCCGGGCGCTGGGCAGCTTCTTCGAGCCGGCGCTCACGGTGATCAACACCGTCTCCTCGACGATCTGGGCGATCTTCGCGCTGATCTGGTTCGGCCTGTCCAACTGGACGACGATCTTCGTCGTGTTCATGACGGCGATGCCCCTGATCCTGACCAACGTCTGGCAGGGGACCCGGACGGTGAGCGCCGAGCACCTGGAACTCGCCCGCACCTTCCGCATGCCGCGCCGGAAGGTGCTGACCAAGATCTACCTGCCGACGATCCTGCCGGCCTTCTTCTCCGGGGCGCGGCTCGCCTTCGGCTTCGGCGCCCGGGTCAGCCTCGTGGCCGAATCCCTCGGCGCGAGCAGCGGCATCGGCTACCGGCTCCGCCAGGCCGCGGATCTCGTGCAGACCGACCAAGTCTTCGCCTGGACGCTGACGCTCGTCGTCCTGATGCTCGGACTTGAATCCCTGGTCCTGAAGCCGCTCGAACGGCACCTCTTCGCCTGGAAGAAGCGTGTCGCGTGAAGATTTCGACCTGAACAGCGTCGTCCGCGTGCCCCCGCACCCGCCGAAGACCTTGGAACCTGGGAGACAGACTTGAGACGAACCCGCCCTGCCGCGGCCCTGCTCGCCGCGTTCCTCGCCGCGCTCGCCCTGCCCACCGCGGCCCGCGCCGAGATCGTGCGCGTCGGATACTGGAGTTCCGGCGTCAGCCTCGGCTTCGGCGCCGTGCTCGAGACGGGCAAGTACATGGAGAAGGAGGGGCTGACCGTCGAGTACGTGAAGTTCCCCGACGTCAACGCCCCCACCAAGGCGATGGCGGCCGGCGCGATCGACTTCGCGATCGGCGCGAGCGCGGGGACCGCCTTCAGCGTGATCGCCGACGGGCTCCCCCTCAGCATCGTGCTGGCCAGCCAGGTCGCCGATCTCGACTTCGTCGTTCTCGAGGATTCGCCGATCCGGACGATGGCCGATCTGCGGACCAAGAAGATCGGCACCTCGCCGGCCGGCAGCGCCACGGCCGTCATCACCGCGGCGATCCTGGAGACGAATTACGGCATCAAGGCCGGCGACTACCAGGGCGTGCCGGGCAACGACCCGCGCCTCGCGCAGTTCCTGGCGCAGAAGGACATCGACGCCGCGGCGCTCCGCACGGTCACCATCGCGCTGCTGCCCGACATGAAGCTGCGCAAGCTCGGCAGCTTCCGCGAGGAATGGCGCAAGATCACGAAGTCCGACGCCCCGCCCGTCCTCGGCGTCGGCCTGATGCGCAACGCCTGGATGAAGGAGAACCCGGACGGGCCCGCCAAGGTGGTCGCGGCCATGCGCAAGGCCTACGAATTCGGCCGGTCCGACAAGGACGCGGTCGCCCGGGCGCTGCGCGAGGCCGCCAACCTGAACGAGACCGATGCCCGGGCCTACGCGGCGCTCTGGGACAGCATCTACACCGTGCGGATGGAGCCGGCCGACGTCGCCTCCATCCGCCAGGCCTTCGAGGTCTACAAGAGCGTCGGCGCCGTGAAGGGCGAGTTGCCGGCCTCAGCCCTCGTCACGGCGCCCTACGAGGCGTCGAAGGCGGTCCGCTGACCGCCACCCGCTCGCATCCGCAAAATCCGAACAGACACGCAGAGAGGACGCACATCATGGCGCGTACGATGAAGGCGCTCGTGCTCGGGCAGCACGGCGATATCGACGACCTGAAGGTCGTCGGCGACCATCCCCGTCCCGAGGCCGGGCCCGGCGAGGTCGTCATCCGGGTCGGCGCCTCGTCGTTCAACTATCACGACGTGTTCACCGTGAAGGGCATGCCCGGCATCAAGGTGCCGATGCCGGTGGTGATCGGTCTCGACATGGCCGGGCAGATCGTCGAGCTCGGCGCGGACGTCACCGGATGGCGGGAAGGCGACCGGGTGCTCGTCAACCCGCTCAACAAGGCCAAGGGCCTGATGGGCGAGATGCTCGACGGCGGCATGGCCGAGTATTGCCGCGTCTCCGCCGACCAGCTCATCGCGATGCCGCCGGACGTGAGCTACGCGGACGCCGCCGCGCTGCCGGTCGCCTACGGCACCGCCCACCGGATGCTGATCACCCACAGGACGGTGAAGGCCGGCGACCGCGTGCTGATCCTGGGCGCCAGCGGCGGCGTCGGCACGGGCTGCGTGATGCTCGCCAAGCAGCTCGGCGCCGAGGTCATCGCCTGCGCCGGAAGTGCCGAGAAGGGGGAGCGCCTCAAGGAGCTCGGCGCCGACCACGTGGTGAACTACCGCGAGACCGACTTCTCGAAATGGGCGATCCAGCACTACGGCAAGCCGCAGCGCCGGACCTACGAGGGCGGCGTCGACGTGGTGATCAACTTCACCGGCGGCGACACCTGGGTCCCGTCCCTCAAATGTCTCAAGCGCGGCGGCACGCTGCTCGTCTGCGGCGCCACCGCCGGCCACGATCCGAAGGAGGACCTGCGCTACATCTGGAGCTTCGAGCTCAAGGTGATCGGCTCGAACAGCTTCTACCACGACGACCTGTCGGCCCTGATGGACATGATCCAGGCCGGCACGCTCAAGCCCACCATCGACAAGGTCCTGCCCCTCGAACAGGCGGCCGAGGGCCTGCGCCTGATCCGCGACCGCGAGGTCATGGGCAAGATCGTGGTCACCCCCTGAGGAGCGTCCGATGTCCGACACACCCCTGACCAAGGACCAGGTCGAGGCGCTGCTGCTCCGCGGCCCCTTCCACCAGTGGCTCGGCCTCACCGTCGTCTCGGTCGGCGAGGGCGCGATCGAGCTGAAGGCCACGTGGCGCCCCGAATGGGTCGTCAACGCCGAGCGCGGCTACACCCATGGCGGCATCCTGGCGACGCTCGTCGATCTCACGGCCGACTGGGCGCTCGTCTCGAAGACCGGGCGCGGCGTGCCGACCGTGGACCTGCGCGTCGACTATCACCGGGCCGCGATGCAGGGCGACCTGACCTGCCGCGGCACGGTGGTGAAGTTCGGCGGCCAGATCTCGGTCGCCGAGGCGCGGATCCTCGACGCCGAGGGCCGGCTGCTCGCGAGCGGGCGCGGCGTCTACATGACCGCGCCGGCCAAATGAGCGCGGGCGCCGCCCTCGACCACGTGGTGATCAACGTCCTGCACCGCATGGACGAGGCCGCCGCCACCTTCGCGGCGCTGGGCTTCCAGCTCACGCCGCGCGGGCACCACTCGCTGGGCTCCATCAACCACCTGATGATGACGCCGGGGGCCTATCTCGAGCTGGTCGGCCTGCCCGAGACCGGACCGCAGCGCCGGGACGTCGTCGACTCGCCGTTCGGCCTGAACGGCCTCGTCCTGCGGAGCCGGGATGCCGACGCCACCCACGCGCGCCTCGCGGCCGCCGGCCTCGCCGCGGGCCCGCCCGTTTCCTTCTCGCGGCCGGTCACGGTCGACGGGATCTCCGCCGAGGCCCGGTTCCGCACCGTGCGCCTGCCCGCCGCCCTGTTCCCCGCGGGCCGCCTCTACCATTGCGAGCACCTGACGCCGGATCTGGTCTGGCGGCCGGACTGGTTCGCCCATCCCAACGGGTTCCTCGGCATCGACGCCCTGACGGTCGAGAGCCCAGATCCGGCCGGCGAGGCCGGCCGCTACGCCGCCGCCTGCGGCGCCCCGGCCGAACATGTGGACGGGAAATGCTTGGACGGAACGTGGCGGATCCGCCTCGGCGACATGATGGTCGCGATCGTCCCGGGGGAGCGGGCGCGCTTCCGCGACGTCGGCCTCGTCTTCGCCGGGCTCGACCCGCTCGCGGCGCGGGCCGGCTCCCTGCCCGGCGCCGAGTGGACCCGGCTCGGCCCCGACAGGGGGGCGCTGGCGCTCCCCGCCCTCGATCTGCGTCTCCTGTGCAGGGCTCGATCATGACGGCCGTGACGAATCTCGGTGCCCTGGTCGATCGGAGCGGCGATCCCGAGCGCCCGGTGATCATCGGGGTCCGCTCCGGCGCCGAGCCCGACGTGATGAGCCGCGCCCGGCTCGACGCTCAGGCCGACGCCTTCGCCCGCGGGCTCCTGCGCGGCGGGATCCGGCGCGGCGACCGGATCGCGATCCTCTCGGCCAACCGGCCGGAGGCGCTGGCCGCGCTGCTGGGCGCCATGCGCGCCGGCGTGGTGCCGGTGCCGGTGAACCACAAGTTCCCGCCGGCCACGATCGCGCAGGTGCTGGGCGATTGCGGCGCGCGGCTCGTCCTCTGCGACGGCCCGCGCCGGGCGCTTCTCGACGGGCTGGCGCCGGATCTGCGCGTGGCCGACCTCGATGCCGACGGCGCCGAGGGCTTCGCGGCCTGGCTCGATCCCGGCCCGTTCGCGCCGGTCGAGCCCGCGCCGGACGAGGCGGCCCTGTTCCTCTACACCTCGGGCTCCACCGGCCGGCCGAAGGGCGTGCGGCTCTCGCACGCGAGCCATCTCTGGGTGGTGCGCACCCGGATGGCGGAGACAGACCTCAGCGCGGACCGGGTCCTGATCGCGGCGCCGCTCTACCACATGAACGCGCTGGCCCTGGCGCTCCTCGTCTGCGCGGCCGGCGCCACCATGGTCCTGCTGCCGCAGTTCGAGGCCCGGGCCTATATCGAGGCGATCAGCCGCCATCGCTGCACCTGGCTCACGGCCGTGCCCCCGATGATCGCCATGATGCTGCGCGAGCGGGAGGCGCTGCGGGCGGCCGATCTCGGAAGCGTGCGCGCGGTGCGGATGGGCTCGGCGCCGGTCAACGAGGCCCTCGCCCACCAGATCCGGGCCCTTCTGCCGAACGCGCGGATCCTCAACGCCTACGGCACCACCGAGGGCGGCCCGGTCGTGTTCGCCGGCCATCCGGCGGGCCTTCCGACACCGGTCAACGCGGTCGGCTATCCCCATCCCGCGGTGTCGGTGCGCCTCGTCGGTCCAGAGGCGCCCGAGGCAGGCGTCCTGCAGATGCGCAGTCCCGCGATCATGCTCGGCTATCACAACAGGCCGGAGCTGCGCACGCCCATCACGCCGGACGGCTACTACGACACCGGCGACGTCTTCCGCCGCGACGCGGACGGCTTCCACTACGTCCTCGGGCGCACCGACGACATGTTCGTGTCGGGGGGCGAGAACATCTTCCCCGGCGAGGTCGAGCTGGTGCTCGAGAGCCATCCCGACGTGCTCCAGGCCAGCGTGGTCCCGGTCGAGGACGCGATCAAGGGGACCAAGCCCGTCGCCTTCGTGGTGCGCCGGCCCGGCGGCACCGTCGACGAGGCGGGCGTCAAGGCGCACGCGCTCGCCCACGCACCCGCCTACCAGCACCCGCGCCGCGTCTGGTTCCTCGACGCGCTGCCGCTCGCATCGACCAACAAGATCGACCGCAACGCCCTCAGGGCGCGCGCCGAGGCGATGCTGGGCTCCGCCTGATCCATCCGCCGGGACGTTCGCGCCCCCGATGCCCGCCCCCGTCCGACCGAGTAGAAGCATGATGAAATCGCCGTCGCGCCCCAGGTTCTCCGCGCGCCTGATCCTCGCCCGCCTGATCCTCGCCCGCCTGATCCTGGCGGGCCTGCTGGGCACCCACATCGCCTGTGCGCAGGCGCAGGACCGGGTGAAGGTCGGCCTGGCGATTCCGCCCTCCGTCACCGAGGGAAGCGTCCAGGCGATCGCCGAGGAGCTGCGCCTGTTCGGCGACGAGAACCTGCAGGTCGAGTACGTCGTCCTGCCGGGCGCCGGCGCCCTGCTCCCGCAGCTGCTTCAGCGCAACATCACCCTCGCGCTGCCGCTGCCCGAGACCCTGCTGTCCGCCCACAAGACCGGTGAGCCGCCGCTCCCGGTGACCTACGTGTACAATGCCGGGCCCCGCAACACCCTCGAGATCGCGGTCAGGGCGGATTCCACCATCAAGAGCCTCGCCGACCTGCGCGGCGCGGCCATCGGGGTCGGGGCCCTGACCTGGGGGACGATCCCGCAGACCCGCGCGCTGCTGCGCTCGGTCGGCTTGGAGCCCGGCAAGGACGTGCAGATCGTGGCGGTCGGCGTCCTCGGCGCAGGGTTTCACGCGCTGCGGGAGAACCGCGTCCAGGCCCTCAACTTCAACAGCACATGGATCGACCTCCTCGAGGGGGAGGGCACGGCGGCCCGGCGCCTCGCGTTTCCGCCGACCTTCCGCCGGATGATCGTCAACGGGTTTCTCGCCCACCGGTCGACGCTGGAGAGCGATCCCGGGCTGATCGAGCGGTTCGGCCGCGCCTGGACCAAGGCGCTCGTCGTCTGCGACGCGAATCCGCGCGCCTGCATCGAGGCGTTCTGGCGCCGCAACCCGGGTGCCCGACCGCAGGGCGACACCGCCGGTCCGCTGGCCGCGAACGTTCGCCTGCTGCAGCGCTGGATCGAGCCACTGCTGCGCGACGAGACGGGGCAGGCCCGGGTTCCCGGCGCCTACGACCTCGACATCATCAAGGCCTACATCGCCGAGATGCGGGCCAACGGCGAGTTCGCCGCCGACGACATCCCGGTCGCGTCCTACTTCACGAACGCGCTGGTGCCGGCCTACGCGGCGTTCGATCGCGAGGCCCTGATCGCCCGCGCCCGGGCCCTGCCGTGAGCGTCGCGCCCGCGGTCGCGCCGGAGCCGCCGGTGCTCGCCCTGTCCGATGTCCGCTTCGCCTATCGGGGCTCGGAGCCCCCGATCCTCGACGCCCTCACGCTCGACGTGGCCGAGGGGGCCTTCGTGGCGATCCTCGGCCCCTCGGGCGGGGGCAAGTCGACCCTGCTGAAGCTGCTGGCCGGGCTCGAACGGCCGCAAGCCGGCACCATGACGCTCGCCGGGACGCCGATCCGCGGACCGCGGCGCGAGATCGGCATGGTCTTCCAGAAGCCGACGCTGCTGCCCTGGCGCACCGTGCGCGACAACGTCCTGCTTCCGGCGGCCTTCGCGTCGCGCGCGAGCGATGCCGAGCGCGCCCGCGCCGACCACCTGATCGAGACCGTGGGCCTGGCCCGGGCGGCGGCCCTCTACCCGGGCGCGCTGAGCGGCGGCATGGCGCAGCGCGTCGGTCTCGCCCGGATGCTGATGCACCGGCCGCAGCTCCTGCTCCTCGACGAGCCCTTCTCGGCCCTCGACGCGATGACCCGCGAGCGGCTCTCGCTGGAGTTGCAGCGGATCTGGATGGAGGAGCGCTCGACGGCGCTCTTCGTCACCCACTCGATCCCCGAGGCCCTGTTCCTCGCCGACCGGATCGTGGTGCTGGCGGGCCGGCCGGGCCGGATCCTGGCGGACATGGAGGTCCCGCTGGCCCGCCCCAGGACCCTGGACAGTCTCGGCGCTCCGGACTTCGCCCGGCTCGCGCGCCAGCTCAGGCGTCTCTTCGACGATTCCATCGCCGCGGGAGACCCGGTCCGATGAGGCGCCTGCTCGCCGTCCTGCCACCGGCCGCGACCTTCCTGGCGCTCTGGGCCGCGTGGAGCTACGCGACCGGCCCCGGCGGCCTGCCGTCCTACCTGCTGCCGCCCCCGGGCGCGGTGGCGCGCGCGCTCTGGAGCGGGCTCGCCGACGGCGCGTTCTGGCCGCATATCCGGTTCACCCTGACGGCGACGCTGAGCGGGTATCTGCTGGGATCGCTCGCCGCGGTGATCACCGGGATCCTGGTCGCCGAGAGCCGGCTCTTCGAGCGCTTCGTGTTCCCCTACATCGTGGCGGTCCAGGCCATGCCGAAGGTGGCGCTCGCGCCCCTGATCCTGGTCTGGTTCGGCTTCGGGCTCGCCTCGAAGGTCGTGCTCGTCGGCCTGATCTGCTTCTTCCCCCTGCTGGTGAACACGATCGGGGGCATCCGGCGGGCCGATCCCGACCTGATCGCGATGGCGCGGGCCTTCTCGCGGCCGGGCTGGTGGATCTTCCTGCACATCAAGCTGCCGGCGGCCGCGAGCGCGATCTTCGCAGGCCTCGAGATCGGCATCGTGCTCGCCCTGATCGGGGCGGTGGTCGGCGAGTTCGTCGCGTCGGAGCGCGGCGTCGGCTACCTGATCGGATCGGCCACCGTGAACATGAACGTCGCCGTGATGTTCGCGGGCGTCGTCGTCCTGGCGGCCTTCGGCGTGCTGGGCAGCAGCCTCATCCGCGCCCTGCAGCGGCGCGTCGTGTTCTGGGAAGGCGCGCGCAACGACCTGCCGCCCGCCGGGCGCACCTGAAACGGGAGACCTGCGATGCGGACCCTGCCGCAAGATTTGCCGCAAGATTTGCCGGACGACTTGCCGAAGGACTTGCCGGACGACCTGCCGGAGGACTTGGCCTTCGCGCCGGCCGTGACCCTGCTCGACCGTCTCGCCCGGCGGGCGGTGACGGCGCGGGCGCTCCTCGAACTGCACCTCGCGCGGATCGCCCGGTTCCCGCAGATCAACGCGGTGATCTTCACCGACCTCGACGCCGCCCGTGCCCGCGCGGACGCCGCCGATGCCGCCCTGGCACGCGGCGAGCGCTGGGGGCCCCTGCACGGCCTGCCGATGACCGTGAAGGAGACCAACAACGTCGCCGGATGGCCGACGACCTACGGCGACCCGGCTCTGGCGGCCCACGTTCCCGCCCGCAGCGCCGTGGTGGTCGATCGGCTGCTGGCGGCCGGCGCGATCATCTTCGGCAAGACGAACGTGCCGATCAACGCCCTCGACTGGCAGAGCTACAACGCCCTGCACGGCACGACGCGCAACCCGTGGGACCTCGCGCGGACGCCGGGCGGCTCGTCCGGCGGCGCGACGGCCGCGCTCGCGGCCGGTCTGGTGCCGCTGGAACTCGGGAGCGACGCCGGCGGCTCGATCCGCCTGCCCGCGCATTTCTGCGGGGTGTTCGGCCACAAGCCGACGCCGGGGATCGTGCCGAATCTCGGGAACGAGCGTCCCGGCAGCCGTCTCGACAACGACCTCGTGGTCAGCGGCCCGCTGGCACGATCCGTCGCCGATCTCGTGCTCGCCCTCGACGTGATCGCCGGACCGGCCGGGCCGGACGCGGCCGCGTGGCGGCTCCAGCTTCCGCCCCCGCGGGCGACGGGCCTGCGCGGCCTGCGCGTGGCCCTGATCTCCGACTCGCCCGTGGCCGAGGTCGATCACCGGTACCGCGACGCGATCCTCGACCTCGGCCGGCGGCTCCGGGCCGAAGGCGCGGCGGTCGTCGCGGAGGCGCTGCCGTTCGACGATCACGAGCGGCACCACGCGACCTATCTCCAGCTGCTGCGCGGCGCGGCGTCCGGACGGCTTCCGCAGGCCGCGTTCGACGACGCGGTGCGGCGCTCCGCCGTCGCGGACGCGGATGCAAGCCCCTACGTCTCCCGGACCTTCAGCGCCTACGCGCAGCGCCATCGGGACTGGATCGCGGCCTCCGAGATCCGTGCGGAGCTGAAGCGCGCCTGGAGCGCCTTCTTCACCCGGTTCGATGTCGTCATCGCGCCGGCGGGCGTCGGCCCGGCCTTCCCGATCGATGAACGGCGACCGCGTGAGGAGCGGACGCTGGCGGTGAACGGGCACCGGATCGACTACAACGATCAGCTCTTCTGGGCAGGCCTCGCGACGCTCGCCTCGCTTCCGGCGACCGCAGCGCCCATCGGGCGGATCGATGGCCTCCCGGTCGGCGTCCAGATCATCGGGCCTTATCTCGAAGATCGGACCACGCTGGCCATCGCGGCGGAGCTCGAGCGCCTGAACCCGTTCGTTCCCCCGCAGGACCTCACTTGAGCAGCGCGACAGACGATGCGGCCATAGAATCGAGATCGGTGGCTGTTCTTCATCGAAGCCGCGCGACGTTCTTCAGGCACGCGCGGATGGCGCCGTCCGCGACCGCCCGCTCGACGACGTCCCGGCCGGGGATTCACCGCGCGTGCGACGGATCGATGACGAGAAAATACTCGCAGGCCTCCGAACCGACATTCGTGAAGGCGTGCCCCGCATCGGCCTCGAAGTACAGGCTGTCGCCCACCTCCATGACGACCGCGCGCTCGCCGATCACGGCGCGCAGGCGGCCGCGCAGGACGAAGATGTACTCGGCGACGCCGCGCCTGTGCGCCGTGAACTCCCCGGTACTCGCCCCTTCGGGCAGGGTGTTGAGCACCCAGTCGATGCCGCGGCCGGGCAGGACCGGCGAGATGCAGCGGCGCAGGAAGCCCGATTCCGCGTCGCGCAGGATCGGCTGCCGGTTGGCCGGGATCAGCAGGACCTCGCGCTCGGTCGAGGGTGCCATCAGGCGCGAGAACGTCACGCCGAGCGCCTCGGCCAGACGGGACAGAACCACCGTCGAGGGGACGGCTTCGGCGCGCTCGATCTTGGAGATCATCGAGCGGCTGACGCCCGAGCGCGTCGCGAGGGCCTCTAGCGAGAGGCCCTGCTCCCTGCGGCGGCGGCGGATCTCCTCGGCGATGTGGACCTGAGGGGAAGCGTCCGCCGCGGCCTGGTCCCGGCCGATCATCCTCAGCGTCATACTCGGTCATCCGCATCCGCGACAGCGCCGTGCATCGGGAGGGCGCGGCAGCGATGGTTCCTCATCGCCTACCGCAGAGGCCGCGGGATTGCACCCCGATTGCACCCCGCACGGCGGAGCCACGCGCCGAGACCCGGTGCGGCCGAGCGGCCGGGCAGCTTGGCTGGCACGTCCCTTGCCTCCACCCCGATGGATTTACATCCATCTTGGTGGAGGATGTGCCGTGACGGACGCCGTGATGCCGCTGCAAGGCGGTTTGCCCCTGGACCGCGACGCGGTCTCCGATTCCGACCGGCGCCAGATCGTCTGGTCCAGCGTGATCGGCACCACCGTCGAGTGGTACGACTTCCTGATCTACGGCACGGCCAGCGCGCTGGTGTTCAGCAAGCTCTTCTTCCCGAGCTTCGATCCCCTGGTCGGCACGATCGCGGCGTTCGGCTCCTACGCGGTCGGCTTCCTGGCCAGGCCCCTGGGCGGCGTGATCTTCGGCCATTTCGGCGACAGGGTCGGCCGCAAGGCGATGCTGTCCCTGACGATCATCATCATGGGCCTCGGCACCTTCCTGATCGGCTGCCTGCCGACCTACGCCCAGATCGGCATCTGGGCCCCGATCCTGCTCGTGGCGCTGCGCCTCGTGCAGGGCATCGGCATCGGCGGCGAGTGGGGCGGCGCCGTCCTCATGGTGGTCGAGAGCGTCCCGCCCGGGCGGCGCGGCTTCTTCGGCAGCCTCGTCCAGCTCGGCTACCCGCTCGGCGTCGTCACCTCGATCGGCGCCTTCGCCCTGGCCGGCCTGCTGCCCGAAGCGGAGTTCCTGGCCTGGGGCTGGCGGCTGCCCTTCCTGGCGAGCGCGCTCCTCGTGGCGGTCGGCCTGTTCATCCGCCTGCGGCTGCACGAGACCCCGTCCTTCCGGCGGGTCAAGCAGCGGGCCGCCACCGCCAAGCTGCCGGTGATGGAGATCCTCACCGAGCATCCGCGCACCTTCCTGAAGGCGGTCGGCCTCAAGGTCTCCGAGATCGCCTATGTGAGCATCGTCACGGTGTTCTCGATCGCCTACGTCACCGGCCCGCTCGGCCTGCCGCGCAGCGTCATCCTGAACGGCATCCTGATCGCGGCCGTCATCGAGCTCTTCACCCTGCCGCTGTTCGGGTGGCTGTCGGACCGCTACGGCCGCCGCCCGCTCTTCGTCGCGGCCTGCCTGTTCTCGATCGCCTTCGCGTTCCCGCTGTTCACGCTCCTCGACACGCGCGATCCGACGATCATCACGCTCACGGTCGCGGTCGCGCTGAGCTTCGGCCAGGGCATCATGTTCGGCACCGGCGCGGCCTGGATGTCCGAGCTCTTCGAGGCGCGCCTGCGCTACAGCGGCGCCTCCCTCGGCTTCCAGGTCGGGGCGGCGCTCAGCGGCGGCTTCACCCCGCTGATCGCGGCGGCCCTGCTGACCTGGAGCGCGGGCGCGACCTGGCCGATCTCGGTCTACCTCATCGCGCTGGCCTGCGTGACCCTGCTCGCCACGCTCGCCGCGCCCGAGACGGCGCGCCGGGCCATCGATTGACGGCCGCACGGCAGCGATCTCGGCCGCGTCCCGGCGAGATGCGCCTTCCCCCAGAGTGGATGTTCATCCACTCTGGGGGACGGTTCTCGAATCGTCCTCCGAGCGTCCCCCAAAGAGAGCGTGCATGACCCGCCACACCATCCGCACCGACAAGGCCGCCGCCGCGGTCGGCCCCTACGCCCAGGCGATCCGGGTCGGCGACCTCGTCTTCGCCTCCGGCCAGCTGCCCATCGATCCGGCCACGGGCGCGTTCCCGGAGGGCATCGAGGCGCAGACGCGGCAGGTGCTCGCCAATCTCGCGGCGGTTCTCGAAGCGGGCGGGGCGAGCCTGGCCAGCGCCGCCAAGACGACCGTGTTCCTGAAGGACATGAACGATTTCGCCGCCATGAACGCGGTCTATGCCGAGCATTTCCCCGGGGAGGCGCCCGCCCGCTCGACGATCGAGGTCGCGCGGCTGCCGCGCGATGCCCGCGTCGAGATCGAGGCGGTCGCGCTCGTGACGGAGGCCGCATGACCGGCCCGTCCAATCCCCGCATGGTGGAGGCCTTCGCCCATCCGGCGGGCGCCGCCGCCGCGCAGGTGCCGGGCGGCGCGACCGGATGGTCGGGCACGCTCCTGCACATCCACATCGCGCCCGCGGCGAGCTACGAGATGGAGGCGCTCTCCGAAGGCCGGTGCGTCGCCGGCCGCGGCATCGAGGGCGACCGCTACTTCCTCGGCGCCGGCACCTACTCGCCCAAGCCCGACGTGCGGGAGGTGACGCTGATCGAGCAGGAGGCCCTCGACGCGCTCAACCGCAACGACCCGCCGCTCCAGGAGGGCGGGCTGCGCCTCCTGCCGGCGGACCACCGGCGCAACCTCACGGTGCGGGGCGTGCCGCTCAACCACCTCGTGGGCCGCCGCTTCCGCGTCGGCGAGGTCGTCCTGCGGGGCGGGCGGCTCAACTTCCCCTGCCGCTATCTCGAGGAACTCCTCGGGATGCCGGTCTACCTGCCGCTCTACAACCGATCGGGCCTGAACTGCGGCATCGAGCGGGGCGGCATCATCCGACCGGGCGACGCGATCGAGCTGGTGGACTGAGCCATGACCGCGCGCCTGATCATGAAGCTGCGGGTGGCCGAGGCCGTCCCGGTCACGCCGGACGTGCTCCATCTCCGCCTCGTGCATCCGTCGCGTCCCGAGCTTCCCGCCTGGACCGCCGGCGCCCATGTCGACCTGCGCCTGCCGGACGGGCGCGTGCGGCAGTACTCGCTGTGCGGCGACCCGGCCGACCGCGGGTGCTACGAGCTCGCGATCAAGCGCGAGACGGACGGCCGCGGCGGCTCGGCCTGGGTCCACGGGAACCTCCGCCCGGACGCGACGGCGCATGTCTCGGCCCCGCGCAACACCTTCCCGATCGTGCCGGAGGCGCGCCGGCACATCCTCGTGGCCGGCGGCATCGGCGTGACGCCGCTCCTCGCGATGGCGCGCCAGCTCGCCGCGTCGGGGGCCGATTTCGCGCTGCATCTCTGCGCGCGCTCCGCCGCGGAGGCGCCGCTCCTGCAGGCCGCGCGCGCGGCCTGCGGCCGGCGCCTGACCTGCTGGTTCTCGGCCGAGGGCCGGCGCTTCGACCCGGCCGTGATCGGGGAGGGCGCGGACGGCACCGAGATCTACGTCTGCGGACCGCAGCGCCTGATGGACGCGGTGCGGTCCGCGCTGACGGCGCGGGGCTGGCCGGAGGCGCAGATCCACAGCGAGCACTTCGCCCCGATCAACGACGAGACGTTCAAGCCGGAGCCTTTCGAGGCCCGGATCGCCTCGACCGGGCAGGTGCTCCACGTCCCGGCCGAGCGCTCGTTGCTCGACGTGCTGCGGGGGGCCGGGTTCGCCATGCCCTCGTCCTGCGAGCTCGGGGTGTGCGGCTCCTGCGAGTGCGGGTACCGGGACGGCCTCGTCATCCACCGCGACGTGGTTCTCCCGCCGGCCAAGCGTCAGGACCGGCTGATGCCCTGCGTCTCGCGCGCCCGGGTAGCCGTGACGCTCGATCTCTGACGGAGATCCTGTTCGACGCTCCTCAGCGTCCTGCCCACCGCAGAACAGGCCGTTGCCGGCCTTCGCACCGGCCGCGGGCGCGGCCGGCGCCCCGCAGGGCGCCGCGTCCTCGGCACCAGCACCGGGGATCGGGCCGCCGCGTCGCCAGGAGTTCCCGTGCCGTCTCGGCGGCTTCTTGGCGGCTGTATGCCGATCGTGCCGAAAAAGCCTCGCGCCGCTTTCCGGAGGGGCGTCGCCCCCACCGCGAGAGCAAGCATCCGTCTCTGCATCGCTGGAATTCCGCGGCAACTGCCGTCCCTCGCAGGAAGTCTTTCGGGAGCTCTCGCGAGAGATCGAGAACAGATCCATTCCTGCTGAACGCCGCGGACAGGCCCGATCCTCCGAACCCGGAATTCACGGACGGGCCCGTCACGCGATTGCTGCATCGCACAACATTTGTGCATCTGCACATATTTGTCGTGTTGCAGAGATTGGATTTGCCCTGCCGTTCCGCCGGCTCTATCGATGCGTATAGATAGGATCGTTCAACCGACCCCGAGGATGGTGCCATGCTCGACCGCCGCTCCTTTCTGACCACGTCGTCCCTCGCCCTCGCATCCCTCGCGTCCCCGGCCCTTCTGCGAGGCGCGCGCGCCGCGGATGCAGACCTCGTCGTCGGGGCACCGCTGCCGATGTCGGGTGCCTTCGCGGCGAACGGGAAGTTCGCCGCGCTCGGCGCGGCCTTCGCCGCCGAGGAGGCCGGCACGGTGCTCGGACGCAAGGTGGTGGCGCGCGACCTCGACACCGAGGGCAAGCCCGCGACAGCGGCCCGGCGGGTCCAGGAGGCGATGTCCGAGGGCACCCGGCTGTTCGCCGGCGGGATCCTCTCCTCCGAGGCGCTCGTGATGGGCAAGGAGGTGACGAACGGCGGCGGCGTGTTCTTCACCACGGCCGGCGCCGACGAGATCACCGGCAAGGAGTGCAACCGCGGCACCTTCCGCTGGAGCGTGCCCACCCACGGGGCGATCGCCCAGACCGTGCGCCCGCTGATCGAGCAGATGCCGAAGGCCAAGCGCTGGTACACGATCACGCCGCAATACGTCTTCGGCGAGGGGCTGCTCGGTGCCGCGAAGGCGGTCTTCCAGGAGAAGGGCGTCGAGCATGTGGGCAACAGCTACCACTCGCTCGCCGAGAAGGAGTTCAGCGGCTACCTGACGAACGCCATCGCGGCCAAGCCCGACGTGCTGCTGATCCTGAGCTTCGGCGCACAATCCTCCGACACCCTGCGCCAGGCGGTGAGCTTCGGCCTCAAGAAGCGCATGACCGTCGTGCTGGCCTGGGCCTCGGGCCTGGAGCAGTTCGAGGCCCTGGGCCCCGACCTGTGCGAGGGCGTCTATTTCGGGGCGCAGTACTGGCACGGCGTGGACACGCCGCTGAACAAGGCGCTGGTCGCGAAGGTGCGCGAGACGCGCAAGTTCAGCCCGAACTACTCCTTCGCGGGCTCCTACCTGCTCACGAAGCTGCTGCTCGACGGCGCCGCCAAGGCCGGCTCCACGGACGGGCCCGCCGTGGCCAAGGCGCTGGAGGGCCTGACCTATGCGGGGCTCACCGGCGAGGAGGAGATCCGCGCCGCCGACCATCAGGTCATCAAGAACTACTACCTGCTCAAGGGGAAGCCCAAGGCGCAGATGGCTGACAAGGACGATTTCGTCGACATCGTCAGCTCCGGCAAGTCGTTTCTCTCGCCCGAGGCCGCCGGCTGCAAGATGGCCTGAGGCGCGCGACGGATCGGCCCGGCGGCGCGGAGGCTCGCGTGACCTACCTGTTCCAGATCCTCAACGGCATCGGCCTGGGGATGCTCTACTTCCTGCTCGCCGTGGGACTGAGCATCATCTTCGGGCTGCTGCAGTTCGTGAACTTCGCCCACGGCGCCTTCTACATGCTGGGGGCCTACCTCGCCTACACGATGGTCGAGCGGGGGTTGAGCTTCTGGCTCGCCCTGCCGCTGGCCTTCCTCGCCGTCGGCGCGCTCGCCGCCCTCACCGAGGCGGTGCTGCTGCGCCGGATCTACGCCCAGGCGCACACCTTCCACATCCTCGCCACCGTCGGACTGGCGCTCGCGGTGCAGGAGATCGTGATCATCGTCTGGGGCCCGATCGGCGCGAACCTCGCCCCGCCCGACAGCCTCTCGGGCGTCGTCATCCTGGGCGATTTCATCTACCCGGAATACCGCCTCTTCGTGATCGCGCTGACCGCGCTGCTGGCCGGCGGGCTGTGGTGGCTCCTGGAGGGCACGCGGCTCGGCGCCATCGTGCGCGCCGGCTCGGAAGCGCCCGAGACCATGGCGCTCCTCGGCTACGACACACGGCGCATCAACACCGCCGTGTTCGGGCTCGGTGCCGGGCTCGCGGGCCTTGCCGGAGCGCTCGCCGCGCCGATCCGCGGGGTCGACCCGTTCATGAGCGTCGAGGCGCTCAGCGTCGCCTTCGTGGTCGTGGTGGTCGGCGGCATGGGCAGCTACGCGGGCGCGCTCGCCGCCGGCCTCGCGGTCGGCATCGCCCAGAGCCTGATGGCGACGCTCTGGCCCGAAGGGGCCCGGCTGATGATCTATCTCGGCATGGCGGCGGTCATCGTGACGATGCCGCGCGGGCTGTTCGGACGCGCCTGAGGAGCTTCAGCGATGATCCGTCTCCTCGAACGCCCCATCGTCCATTTCGCACTCGCCGCAGCGACCGCGCTGGTCCTGCCGCTCGTCCTGCGCTCGGGCACGCTCGCGAGCGAGATCCTGATCTACGGCCTGGCCGCCGCCGCCTGCAACCTGCTGCTCGGCTATACGGGCCTGCTCTCCTTCGGCCAGGGCATCTTCTTCGGCCTGGGAAGCTACGCGGCCGGCCTGCTCCTGCTGCGCGCCGGCTGGCCCGTCCTCGCGATGCTGCCCGCGGTGGCGCTCGTCGGGGCGGCGACGGCTGCGGCGGTGGGCTGGCTCTCGATCCGCCGGCAGGGCGTCTACTTCGTGATGCTGACGCTCGCCTTCTCGCAACTGTTCTACTTCCTGGCCTACACGCTCAGCGACCTGACCGGGGGCGACAACGGCCTCCTCAACGTGCCGCGCCCGGCGCTCGGCGGCCAGCCGCTCTCGAATCCCTGGACCTACTACGCCTTCGTCGCCGTGCTCTTCCTCGGGCTCTTCGCCGCCCTCCAGCGGGTGGCGCTCTCGACCTTCGGCCGCACCCTGCTGGCGATCCGCGACAACGAGGCGCGGGCCAGCGCCATCGGCTTCCCGGTCCGCACCTTCAAGGTCGCGGCCTTCGCAATTTCCGGGGCGGTGACGGCGCTCGCGGGCGCGCTGCACGCCATGCTGATCGGCGTCGCCCCCCTGTCGAACATCGAGTACCACACCAGCGAGACGCTGCTGATCATGACGATCATCGGGGGGGCCGGAAACCTGTTCGCCTCGGTGCTGGGCGCCGCCTTCTACCTCGTGGCCGGCGACCTGCTCTCGGCGATCTGGCCGCGCTGGCTGCTGCTGCTCGGCGCCCTCCTCGTCGCCATCGCCCTGTTCATGCAGCGCGGCCTCTGGGGCCTGATCGAGCGGGCCGCCGCGCTCGTGGCGCGCGAGCCGGACCCGAACGCCGCCTCCGCGGACGCCACGCTTCCGGAGGAGAGCCGCCCGTGACCGCCGCCTCCCAGGCCGCCTCCCAAGCCGCCTCCCAAGCCGTCGAGCCCGCCCTCGCCGCCGACGGACTCGGCGTGCGCTACGGCAGCTTCGTCGCGCTGAAGGACGTCTCCCTGCGGGTGCGCCCGAACAGCGTCCACGCGATCATCGGGCCGAACGGGGCGGGCAAGACCACCCTGTTCCACGCCCTCACCGGCCGGGTCCGCGCGGCGAGCGGGCGCATCACGCTCGGCGGCCGCGACATCACCCGCACCCCCGACGACGACCGGGTGCGCCTCGGCCTCGCCCGCTCCTTCCAGGTCACGAGTCTGTTCGCCACCTTGAGCGTGCGCGAGAACCTGCGGCTCGCCGCCCAGGGACGTACCCCCTGGGGGGCGCTCGCGCCGTGGCGCCGGGTGCCGGAGCGGGACGCCACCCTCGACACCGCGGACGCGCTCCTCGAGCGCCTCGATCTCGCGGGCGTCGCGGGCCGGCCGGCAGGCGAGCTCTCGCACGGCCAGCAGCGCCGCCTCGAGGTCGGCATGGCGATGGCGGCCCGGCCCCGGGTGATCCTGCTCGACGAGCCGACCTCCGGCATGGGCACCGACGATCTCGGGGCGATGACCGACCTGATCCGCGATCTCGGCCGCGACCACACCGTGCTGTTCATCGAGCACAACATGGGCATCGTGATGAACATCAGCGACACCGTCACGGTGATGCGCGCCGGCCAGGTTCTGGTCGAGGGGCGGCCGGCCGAGGTGCGCGACGACCCGGAGGTGCGCCGAGCCTATCTCGGCAACATGATCACGGGGGACCTGCGATGAGCGCGGGCGCGGCGCTGCGTCTCGACGACGTCCACGGCTACTACGGCAAGAGCCACATCCTCCAGGGGGTCAGCCTCGAGGTGCAGCCGGGCGAGATCGTCTGCCTGCTCGGCCGCAACGGCGCGGGCAAGACCTCGACCCTGCGCAGCGCCAGCGGCCTGCTGCCGCCGCGGCGCGGCCGGGTGACTTTCGGGGGCGCCGAGATCACCGGCTGGGCGCCCCACCGCATCGCCCGGGCCGGCCTCAGCCTCGTGCCCGAGAACCGCGGCATCTTCGGCCTGCTGACCGTCGAGGAGAACCTCCGCATCGCGGTGCGGAAAGGCTCGCCCTGGTCGCTCGCCGACATCTACCGGATCTTCCCGCGCCTCGAGGAGCGGCGGCGCAACGGCGGCGCCCAGCTCTCGGGCGGCGAGCAGCAGATGCTCTCGATCGGCCGGGCCCTCCTCAACGGCCCGAAGCTCCTGATGCTCGACGAGCCGGTCGAGGGCCTCGCCCCGGTCATCGTCGAGGAGATCGTGGCCCAGATCCGCCTGATCCGGGACGCGGGCGTGCCGATCCTGCTGGTCGAGCAGAACCTCGCGGTCTGCACCAGCCTCGCCGACCGGCACTACATCCTCGAACTCGGCCGGATCGCCTACCACGCCAACGGGCCGGACTTCGTGCGGGACGAGGCGGCGCGCGACCGCTTCCTCGGCGTGAAGGCTCACTGAACTCCCTGCTCCGCCATCTCTCGGAAGCCGCCATGCGCATCGTGACCGCTCGCCTGAACCACGAGACGAACACCTTCTCGCCGCTGGCGACGCCGCTCGAAGCCTTCCAGCCCCTCTGGGGCGAGGAGGCCCGGGCGGCGGCCGAGGGCAGCGCCACGGCGCTCGGCGCCTTCCTGGCCTTCGCGAAGGCGCGCGGCGCCACGGTGGCGGTTCCGGTCTCGGCCCACGCCAACCCGAGCGGGCCCGTCGCCGACGCGGCCTTCGAGGCCCTGTCGGGCGCGATCCTGGCCGCGGTGTCGGAGGGGTGCGACGCCATCCTGCTCGACCTCCACGGGGCTATGGTGACCGAGAGCTTGGACGACGGCGAGGGCGAGCTCCTCGCGCGGATCCGGGCGATCGCGCCGGATGTGCCGCTCGGGGTCGCCCTGGACCTCCACGCCAACGTCACCCCCGGCATGGTCGCGGCGGCGGACGTGATCGTCGGCTTCAAGACCTACCCGCACGTGGACATGGCCGAGACCGGCGCGCAGGTCGCCCGCCTCGTCGGCCGCATGCTCGACGAGGGCTTGGCGCCGCACCTGGCCTGGTGTCATCCGCCCCAGCTCGCCCACACCCTGCGGATGGACACCCGGGTGCCGGGACCGATGGCCGATCTCGTGGCCGCCGGGCGCGCCGTGGAAGGGCGGCCCGGCATCCTCGCGGCCACGCTGTTCGGGGGCTTCTCCCTCGCCGACCTGCCGGAGGCCGGCGCGTCCTTCGTGGTCGCGGCCGAGAGCGCCGAGCAGGCGCGCGCGGCGGCTGCCGAACTCGGCGGCGCGCTCTGGGACCGCCGCGCGGAGTTCGTCTACGAGGAAGAGCCGCTCGCCGCCTCGATCGAGCGGGCGCGGACGGCTGCCGCCGCGCCGGGCACCGGCCCCGTCCTGCTCCTCGATCACGGCGACAATTGCATGTCGGGCGGCACCTGCGACGTGATGGACGTGCTCGCCGCCTGCCTGGAGGCCGGCCTCGACGGGATCGTGGCCGGGCCGATCTGCGACCCTGATTCCGTGGCCGCCCTGTTCGCGGCCGGGACCGGCGCCGCGGCGGAGATCCGGCTCGGCAACAAGGTGGCGCTCCCGGGCTTCCCGGTCCAGGCGCCGCTGGCGCTCTCGGGCCGGGTCGCGGGCCTCGGCGACGGCAGCTACGTGGTCACCGGCCCGACCTATACGGGACAGCGCTTCTCGATGGGCCGCGCCGCCGTTCTCGACACCGGCCGGGCCCGCGTGCTGGTGACCGAGCAGCCGCACGAGCCCTGGGACCTCGCGATCTTCACGCAGAACGGGCTCGACCCGCGGGCGGCGCGGTTCCTGATCCTGAAGTCGCGCATGTATTGCCGTCCGGTCTTCGAGCCGATCGCCCGGGCGGTCGTCGAGTGCGCCAGCGCCGGCGTCACCAGTTCCGACTACAGGCTCTTCCCCTTCGCCAAGCTGGCGCGCCCGGCCTACCCGCTCGACCCGGACGCGGCCTGGGGGCCGCGATGATCCTCGACGACGACGCGGAGGCGCCACCGCCGCGGCGGATCAAGCTCTCCGATCAGATCGCCGAGGATCTGTGTCGGCGCATCGCCCGCGACCGGATGGAGCCGGGGCAGCGCCTGCCGAACGAGCGCGCGCTGATGCAGCATTACGGCTGCGCGAAGGGGACGATCCGGGAAGCGCTGAAATCCCTGGAGGTGCAGGGGCTGGTGACGATGCAGCCCGGCCCGAACGGCGGCGCCGAGATCCGGCCGGTCTCGATCGATGCCGCCGCCCTGCAGCTGCGGCGCTTCCTGCATTTCCGGCAGCTCGACTTCGCCCAGGTCTACGCCGTGCGGCGCAGCCTCGAAGTCGCGCTCGGCCTCAGCATCGTGGGCCGGATCGACGACGACATCCTGCAGCAGCTGGCGCGCAACATCGATGCCTGCCAGGCGGCGGCCGATGCCGGCGATCTCGCCCGCGGGCGCCTCCTGGAGCTGAAGTTCCACGACATCCTGTGCGATGCCAGCGACAACGCGCTCCTCGCCTTCATGTGCCGGTTCCTGAACAGCCTGCTGCGCGATCTCGTCGAATTTCGCAGCGGCAGCGCGACGGAGCACGAAGCGTTCGGCGCGCACAACATCGACAGCCATCGCCGGCTCGTCTCCGCCTTCCGGGCGGAGGATGCCGGAGCCGTCGAGGCGGTGATGCACGAGCACATGTGCTGCGCCGAGCATTTCATGCGTCGGCTCGACGCCGCCTTTCACCGCGATCTCCTGAGCGGCGAGCGGGCGTAGGCCCCATCCGGCGCGGGGGCGGTCGAGCACCTGCCGGCACAAGATCGGCCCTTGGCGGAAGCGGCCGTTCGATGGTTGTGCGGTGACGCCTTCCTGTACGACCCCGGCGCGGATCCGGCCGGTGCCGATCGTTCAACCTCGATCGGCTGCCCGACGGCATCCGACGCGACCGGGATCAGACCTGGATCGTCCGTGGGCGACGTGACCCACCGGCGGCCTCCATCAAGACGCCCTGGAAGACGAAGTCCGTCCACCGCGAGCGGACGATGCGGCTCGGGCGCGGCCGCGCGATCGCGGCGCCGGGCGAGCTCGCGCGTGCGCCCCCCTGCGGGGCAAACCTCTGCGATGGGAACCATCGTCGGGGGTTCAGGGCGAGGCGGCCGAGGCGAGGGCCGCGGGATCGCGCACGACGACGCGGTTGCGGTGGAGGTCGAGCATGCCCTGGCGCCGCCAGCACTGGAGCTGCCGGTTCACCGTCTCGCGGGTCGTGCCCGCGAAGTCGGCGAGGTCTTCCTGCGAGATGGAGATCTCGCGGCCGAAATCCTCAGCCAGGGTCAGCAGGCGTCGTGCGATGCGCGCGGGCAGCGGCATCAGCACCGTCTCCTCGAGCCGCGCGCTGGCGGAGCGCAGGCGCTCGCACAGGAGTTCGATGACCCGCAGCGAGAGGTCGGCGCGCCGGCCGACGAGGTCCAGCATGTCGCGGCGGCGGACCGCGAACAGCGCGGCCGGCTCGGCCGCGACGGCGTCCGCGCTGCGCGGCCGGCCATCGAACAGCGCGATCTCGCCGAAGATGTCGCCCGGACCGAGCACGTTGAGCGTCATGCGCCGGCCCGCGCCGGTTCCAGCCGTGATCCGGATCTCGCCGTGGCGGATCGCGTAGAAGGCGTCCGCAGGGTCGTCCTTCCGGAACAGGGTCTCGCCGCGGGCGAGGCTGCGGGTGACGCACAGGTCGGCGACGGCCCGCCGCGTATCGGGTTCGAGGCGGCCGAAGAAGGGACTGGCGGAGAGCAGGCGCTCGAACTGAGCCGGATCGGCCACGACGGTCGCTCCATCCGGAGCCGCGGACCCGAGCGGACCCTGAGGCCGGCCGGGAAGCACAGGATAGCACGCCGCCGCGAACGCGCCATCCGCCCCAAGGGTGCGGCGCACTCCCGGAAGGGGGAGCCGGCCGCTCCTATCCTCCGCCTCCGCCTCCGGTGACCGGAACCCGCCCCACATCGGATCGGACAAGGCCGAGATCCGCGAGGTCGCGGTCGTTGAACCGGGCGAGTTCGCGCCGCGCGCGACGGCAATCGAGCCACCGCCTGAAGACTGTGAACGCTGCAGTCACGTGATCCTCCTCGGCTGCGAGGATCGACATGCCCCCTTCGTCCGCCCGCGTCCGTGATCGCCGTCACGGACCCGTCAAGCACCCGATCCGTCTCGGCTTCGCCGTCGCCGTCCGGGCGCGTCCGAGGGTGCCGGGCGGCCACTTGCTGTTCACGACGGCCGCGCCCGCCTGTCCTCGTCGGCATCCGGCTGGCGGTGCGCGCCCTCGTCGCCGTCTTCGGCGAACGCCACATCCGCGACCGGAGCGCGGTCGGCAGGCACCCGCAGCGCTCTCGCGGCGCGCGCTGATGGCGTCCCGCGTCGCGCATGGCGGGGGCTTCACTCGATCACCACGTCGGCGCTGCTCAGGATCGAGGGCGGCAGGGTCACGCCGAGGCGCGCGGCAGCCAGCAGGTTGGCGAACAGCTCGACCTTCGTGACGAGTTGCACCGGCAGGTCGCGGGGCTTCTCGCCCCGCAGCAGGCGCCCGGCATAGGCGCCGGCTTGGCGGTGCGTCTGCGTGAAGTCGCCCCCGTAGCTCATCAGGCCGCCGGCTTGGGGGAAGTCCCGGGACTGGGTGATCGCGGGCAGGCCGTGGCGGTCGGCGAGCATCGCTAGTTGCGCGCTGCGATAGGCGAAGAAGGGATCGGAGGTGAAGACGAGGCCCGGCGCCCCGAGCCGGTGCGGCTCCGTGAAGAGGGCCTCGAACGCGTCCTCGCGGCTCGCTTCTAGCACGTGCAGCCGCAGGCCGAGGCTCTCGGCCGCGGACCGGAGACCTGCGAGCTGCGAGCCGGCCGTGGGACTGGTCGGATTGACGGCGACGGCGAGGGAGACAGCGGCCGGAAACAGCTCTCTCATGAACTCGAGCCGCTTGTTCGAGACCTCGACGCTGAGGCTCGACACGCCCGTGAGATTGCCGCGCGGCCGCGCCAGATCGTCCACCACGCCGAGCGCGACCGGATCGCCGCCCATCTCGAAGACGATCGGGATCGTCTCCGTCGCCGCCTTCGCGGCGAGCACGACGGGCGCCCCTCCGGGGGCGACGAGGACCGCGACGCCGCTGCGCACCAAATCCTTGGCAAGCGCGGGCAGTCGCTCGTACCGGCCCTCCGCCCAGCGGTAGGCGATCGCGACGTCGCGCCCCTCGACGAGCCCGGCCTCGGCGAGCCCCGCGCGGAAGGCTTCGAGCCGGCTGGCGACGCGCTCGGGCGTCTCGGAGCCGAGATACCCGAGCGCCGGTCGCGTCGGCGGCTGCGCCCGCGCCGCCCGGGCCACCAGACTGCCGACCAGAGCGCCGGCAGAAGCGCCGAGGATGTCGCGTCGTCTCATCTGCTCGCTCCGCGCCGGCCGCCGGGCATCACGCCGCATCCGGCGCCGGCTGGACTTCGGCCTTTCGGCCGGCCGCCGCGGCGAAGACGGCAACCGGATCGTCGAAGCCCTTCAGCTGCCGCGTCCCGAGCGACACGAGGGGAAGGCCGCCCGCGATCGCCTCGGCCGCCGTACCGTCGACGAGGATCTGGCCGTCCTGCGCCGAGGCGCACAGGCGCGCGGCGAGGTTCGTCACCGTGCCGATGGCCGTGTAGTCGAGCCGACTGTCGGAGCCGATCCGTCCGACCGTGGCGGGTCCCATCGCCAGACCGATGCCGAAGCCGAGTGCGTGGCCGCGCGCGCGCCAGACCCCGATCAGGGCCTGCACCCGCGCCTGCATCTCGATCACCATGCGGGCGGCCCGCAAGGCCGGCTCGGGGCAGGCGACGGGCGCGTTCACCAGGATCATGACGCCGTCCCCGGCGAGGCTGACGAGCGTTGCGCCGTGCCGGTCCACGCAAACCCCGACCGCCGCGTGGTACTCGCTCAGGACACCCATGATCTGCGCGGGCTCGGACCGGGCGGAGAACGGGGTGAAGCCGCGCAGGTCGCCGAAGACGACGACGACCTCGACGCGCTGTCCATCGAGGAGGCTGTCGTCGCCGACGCGGTCCACGAGCTCGGCGACCTGCGGCGCGAGGAAGCGCTTGAGGCGGTCGATGCGCTCCGAGCGCTCCTGCGAGATCGCGACCTCGCGCGCCATCTCGTTGAAGCGGGACGCGAGCCGCCCCAGTTCGTCCCCGCGCGCGATCGCGATGCGGTGGTCGAACTGGCCTGCCCCGATGCGGGCGGCGCCTTCCTCCAGCAGGCGGATCGGCCCGGTCATGCGGCCGGCAAGCCAGTAGGCGAGTGCGGCGGCGAAGCCGGTGCCGGCCAGGAGCAGGGCGAGAAGGCGCCAGAAGGCCGCGCGGATCGGTCCGAACGCCTCGGCGACCGGCTGGTGGACGAGCACGCTCCAGTCCGGTCCCTGGACCGGCGCCATGGCGGCCACCACCATGCGCCCGGCCGGGTCCGGACCGGTGATCGCGCGACCGTGCTGCGCGACGATGGCAGCCCGCAGCGCCTGGAGGGTCTCGGCCGTCCGATCCCCGGCGCCGCGCAGGACGAGGCTGATATCAGGATGCGCGATGAGCCGGCCCGGCCGGTCGAGCACGAGGGCCAACCCGGTCTCGCCGATCCGGATCCCGGCGACGACATCCAGGATCAGCTTCAGGTTGATCTCGGCGACCGCGATGCCCGCCGCGGCACGGTTCCCCGCCACGGCGACCGTCATGTACGGCTCGGAATTGCGGTGGTAGGTCACGGGACCGAACCAGACCCGCCCGGCCCGGACGCCCGCGACCGCCGGATCCGCCGACGCCTCGGCCCCGCTCTCGACGCGGTTGAGGCCGATCCGCGAGACGGCGAGTCGCTCCTTCGAGGCGCCGTCGATCAGCCTGAGACTCGCCACGGCCGGGGCCTGGCGCAGCAGACGCAGGGCGTCGATGCGCCGCCGCTCATCGACGGTCCCCGTCCAGGGCAACTGGACCATCCAGGCGAGCTGGCTCTCGATCCCGTCGATGAAGTGCGCGATCCGCGCGGCCGCATTCCGGGCTTCGGCACCGAGGAGGTCGTTTAGGCGCGCCCGCTGGTCCTGATACCCGAACCACGCCTGACTGCCGCCGGCGGTGAGCAGCGGCACCGCCACGGCCGTGAACAGGACGAGGAAGTATTGCCGGAACAGCGAGCCCCGCGGCGGGATCGGGAGGCGGGCCATCGCCGCATCCTTTCCAAAACGCATCGATCGGCTCCGGGAGGACCCGGCGGGAGGAGCCTGCGACGCCCCCTCGGTCTCTCCGGGGCGCGCTTGGGACTGCCCGAGCGCGTCGATCAGCGCGCGATTATGTCCCTGACGTCGGGGTGGCGCCAGCCTGCCGGGCGCGTCGTCGAGCGCACCGGATCATGGATAGGGGCTCAGATATATAGTTCATGACCCCGCAATATGCGGTGCGGCGTGCCGACGGCCGCGGGCCGAGCATTCGACGCCTTGGTCATGGGGCCGGGCGTCATGGCGCCAAGCGCGCCGGAATGCCGTGCGGCTGCGTTCATTATTCGCTGCGGGCACTTGCGCGTCCATGCAGCATAATTCAAAGTCCCATCGCCCGCCGGCTCAGTTTGAGGTTGCGCGGCACGAGGTTCGTCGATGTCCGGTTCCGGCCAAGAGCCGGGCATCCCAGCCGCGATCTGCCGGAGTTGCCCTCTTCGATGCGCTGCCGGTGCGGCCGAAAGATCCTGAACAAACACAATGGACCTGGTGCCGAGAAGAGCACTGCGAGAGGAAGCGCCATGGGAATTGCTGTGCGAGCCGCGATCGGGGTCCTGTTGCTGACCGTCACCTCGGCGCAGGCCTGGGAACCCACGAAGCCGATCGAGATCATCGTTCCGTTCCCGCCCGGCGGAGCCTCCGACCAGATGGCGCGCACCATCCAGGGCGCGATCCAGAAGGGCAACCTCGTCAAGCAACCGATCATCATCGTCAACAAGCCTGCGGCCGCCGGCGGCGAGGCGATGCTCGACATCCAGAAGTCGGCCGGAGACCCGCACAAGCTCATCACCACCTCGAGCGGCATCTACATGACGCCGCTCGCCACCAAGCTCCCGGTGAGCTGGAAGGACTTCACCCCGGTCGCCATGATGGCGCAGGACGCGTTCGTGCTCTGGGTCAACGCCGCGAAACCCTACAAGACCGCGCAGGACTTCATCGAGGCCGCGAAGACGGCGGCGCCGCCGCTCAAGACCGGCGGCAACGGCTCGAAGCGCGAGGACCATCTCATCTCGGTGACGATGGAGCAGGCCACGGGCACCAAGATCACCTACGTGCCCTACCAGGGCGGCGGACCGGCCTCGGTGCAGCTCGCGGGCGGCCACATCGACGCCAACATGAACAACCCGGCCGAGGAGATCGCCAACTGGCGCTCCGGCTCCGTCAAGCCGCTCTGCGTGTTCTCGCCCAAGCCGATGGAGTACACGCAGAAGGTCACGGCCGACATGGCATGGTCGGACATCCCGACCTGTCCGTCGCAGGGCGTGAACGTCACCTACCAGATGCTGCGCGGCATGTTCATGCCCGGCAAGGTGACGCCGGAGCAGCAGGCCTTCTACGTCGACCTGTTCCAGAAGGTCAGCCAGACCCCCGAGTGGAAAGCCTACCTGGAGCGGAACGCCCTGGTGCCCGACTTCCGCGCCGGTCAGAGCTTCGTCGACTTCCTGACGGAGGACGAGCGCAAGCACAAGGATCTGATGACCAAGGCCGGCTTCATCGCGACGAACTGAGCGCGGCCTCGGGCCAAGACGCGGACCGACCCCGGAAGGATCCACCATGGCGGAAGCCTCATCCTCGCTCCCGGAGCGCGGCCTGTCGCGCCGGCTCGTCGAGATCCTCGTGGCGCTCCTGCTGATCGGGATCGCCGCGCTCGCCCTCTGGGACTCCTACGGGCGCGGGGCGGGCTGGGACAACGGACCGGAGAACGGCTTCTTTCCGGCCCGCGTCGCCGCGATCCTGGCGATCGCGGCCGGCGCCGTCCTCGTGGGGGCCCTGCGCCGGGAGGACAGCGTCTTCGTCACCTACGGCCAGCTTCGCCTCGTGGCCCAGGTCTTCGTGCCCCTGTTCCTCTACGTGCTGGCGATCGCGTTCCTAGGGATCTACCTCGCCTCGGCGCTGTTCATGGGCCTGTTCATGGTGATGCTCGGCGCCTTCCGCTGGTGGCAGGTCGCGCTCGCCGTCGTGCTCACGCCGCTCGTCACCTTCTGGGTGTTCGAGCTGCAGTTCCGGGTCCCGCTGCCGAAGGGCCCCGTCGAGGCCATGCTCGGCTTCTGAGCACGGCCGCAGGCACACCGTCGACGGCGGAGAGATCTGATGGACGACCTCAACCAGCTCCTGCTCGGCTTCCAGGTCGCGCTCACCTGGCACAACGTGCTGTTCATGGTCGTGGGCGTGCTGCTCGGGATCGTGGTCGGCGTGCTGCCGGGCCTCGGCGGACCGAACGGCGTCGCGATCCTGCTGCCGCTCACCTTTGGGATGGACCCGACCTCGGCGATCATCCTGCTGTCCTCGATCTACTGGGGCGCCCTGTTCGGCGGCGCCATCACGTCGATCCTGTTCAACATCCCCGGCGAGGCGTGGTCGGTGGCCACCACCTTCGACGGCTACCCGCTGGCCCAGCAGGGCCGGGCCGGCGAGGCGCTGACGGCGGCCTTCACCGCCTCCTTCATCGGCGCGCTCTCAGGGGTCGTGCTGATCACCTTCGTGGCGCCGCTCGTGGCGAAGTTCGCCCTGCGCTTCGGCCCGGCGGAGTTCTTCGGGGTGTTCTTCCTGACCTTCTGCTCGTTCATCGGCATGGGACGGGAGAACAAGGCCAAGATCGTCGCCTCCCTGGCGCTCGGCTTCCTCCTCGCGGCGGTGGGCCTCGACACCATCTCGGGCGACCTGCGCCTGACCTTCGGCGCGCCCGAGCTGATGAAGGGTTTCGACTTCCTCGTGGTGGTGATCGGCCTGTTCGGCGTCTCCGAGATCCTGCTCACCATCGAGGAGGGCCTCCACTTCAAGGGCAAGCGCGCCGCCATCGATCTCGGCGTGGTCCTGCGCACCTGGGCCGGGCTGCCGCGCTACTGGGCGACCCTGATCCGCTCCTCGGTGGTGGGCATGTGGATGGGCGTGACGCCGGGCGGGGCCATCGCGGCCTCGTTCATGGGCTACGGCCTCGCCAAGCGCTTCTCCCGCCGGCCCGATGCGTTCGGGCGCGGCGAGATCGAGGGCGTGCTCGCGCCCGAGACCGCGGCGCACGCCGCGGGCACCTCGGCGCTGCTGCCGATGCTGGCGCTCGGAATCCCGGGCTCGGCCACCGCGGCCGTCCTCCTCGGCGGCCTGATGATCTGGGGCCTGCAGCCCGGCCCGATGCTGTTCATCGAGAAGAAGGAGTTCGTCTGGGGATTGATCGCCTCGATGTACCTCGGCAACCTCGCGGGCCTGCTCATCGTTCTGGCCACGGTCCCGGTCTTCGCCGCGATCATGCGCATCCCCTTCGCGCTCGTCGCGCCGATCATCCTCGTCGTCTGCGCGATTGGCGCCTTCACAGTGGAATCCTCGCGCTTCGACATCTGGCTGATGCTGATCTTCGGCGTCGTCGGCTACGTGTTCAAGAAGCTCGACTACCCGCTCGCCCCCCTGGTGCTCGCCCTCGTCCTCGGCGACCGCGCGGAGGATGCCTTCCGCCAGGCGCTGCTCGGATCCGGCGGCGATCTCTCGGTCTTCTTCTCGAACGCCCTCGTTTCGTCCCTGATGATCCTCGGCCTGCTGCTTCTGGTGTGGGGGCCGCTCGGCGACCTGCGCCAGCGCCTCACGCGCAGGGGCGGCAACGATCAGCCGCCCCGGGAAATTGCCGGGTCCGGGGCCTCGTGAGTTCCGGCCCCGGGGCTCAACGGGACCCGGTCGGGCAACGCGCCTCGACCGAGCTTGGCGCGTATCCTCCAACGTCATCGCCTGTCAGGGCCGGAAACATCCGCGGGTCCATGGGCGGTCACTGGTCGCGCTGCTCACTTCGGGTGTAGGCGATGTCTTCAACCGCTCGAACGCGAATACCAACTCCTTCGGCCTCGACCTGCTGGCACCCCGCCCTGAGCAGGTCCCGCTGCGGCTCGGCACAATCACCGACGTCCTCCGGAACACCCGGAGCTTCGGCGGCCGTCCACGGTGCACGGCGCTGCCGAGCAGCCAAGCCCGGATCGGCTCCGCTGGGGATCCGCCCAGAGCCGGCGGCAGGCCCGCAGCTTCATTGACCAGATCGATACGCGCAATCGACCGCATCTGTTTGAATGATGGTGCAGTGCGGCGCACATGATCTCTCGACACAGGGCGTCGGCCCTGCCGAACGAGAGAGATCAGCACCATGACCCTTCGCCCCTTCATCCTCGCCGTCCTCGCCGCCGCCACGATGGCGGGCGGCGCGATAGCCGACGAGCGCATCGACCTCACGCCCACGCTCTACCGCGATCAGGCTCGCGCCACGGCGGCCGTACGGCCGGCGTCCGAGCTGACCACCACGCCGCGCCTGGTGCCCGCCGCTCCGGCCGCTGCGCGGATCGTCGCCGAGGCCACCGCCCGCTGATGGGCTGTCGATCGACGCAGAAGGCCCGCCGCTGAGGGACAGCGGCGGGCCTCACAGGCGGCAACGTCGGCAAGGCCCGCGCCGCATAGCCCTGTCTTGGGAGCCGTAGCGCTGCTCTGCGGGCGCTCGGACCCGGGGGTCCGGCCGTCGGAGGAGCCTAGAGCGGATTGATCAACGAAGCGTTGCACAAGGCGCGGATCAGCCGCCCCAGCAGGCCAGCGCGAGCAGGCCTGCGAAGAACAGGGCCGAGGTGGCGAGTACGCCCGCAATCTCGCGGTGCTCAAGGATGACGGTGCGGGAAGCGGCGATCATGGTGTTGACCGGATCAGGTTCGATCGGGTCAGCCTCGGGCCGAAAGCTTGACGTTTCGGAGGCGAACCGTGCCATCCACAGCGTCCGGGCCCCTGCTGCGGCGGCCGGGACACAGCTGGATCGCCCGCGCCCGAGTATGGCGGCTGCGCGACGCGCAGGGTCGTGGATTTCGTTCCGTCATGGGACGTGCGTCCTGGCACGTCGCGCCGGCAGAGGGCTCCCCATTTCAGGAACACGCAAACGGATCCTATCCGCTCGCTGAACCTCTTCGAGCAGCCATAAAGCGTTCTCCGCCGAGCGCAGTGCGTTCGTGTTTCTGTCGCAGGAGCGCATGCCTCCGCGCCGGGTTCTCCTCTCAGGCAGAGGATAGGGAGCCGCGGAGTGGAAGCCGAAGATCTGCAAGGTGCCTCGTACCGAGTGCTCACCTACCGCGACGGGCAACAGGTCATCTGCGAGAGCGTGGAGACCGAAGTGGCAGCGCGTACGCGCTTCGCCTCTGCGATCGACCTGTGCCGGACACGAGATGACGACCATCCGCATCGGGTCGAGCTCTGGCAGGAACACAGCCTGCTGGAGGCTTGGCCAGAGCAGATGAGCGAGGGCAGATGAGCGCATGACAGCGGTCACACCCTGCACCGCGGCGTCTCGAGGCGCATCGCCAAGCCCGCGCGATCCGGCGAGCGGCAACGATCATCCGATCACGCTCGCCGTCGTTCCGGATCGTCAGCCAGCGCCTCCATGACAAGCTTGTTGACCTGAGCGTCCCGTTTGGCCTGCCGGAGAACGATCCGTGCGGCAAAGCGAGCGTTAGCCGCTCGCAGCTCGCCCCGAGGCTGGCCATCGCGCAGCGCGCGCCAAGCCAGGGCGCGAAACCAGTTGGCATTCGCGATCGCGGTTGCGCGCCTCTCGGCGAATGCGCCACGCTTGATCGATTCTGGAGCAGACAGCACCAGCATAGCTTCAAGTCCTGAGCGGCCGGCCCATGCCTGCTTGAACATGGGATGGCAGAAGGCGGGACACAATGTGCTGAGCAAACACTGTTCCGGGACTACGGTTTTCCACCGTCGCTGAATCTGCACGTTCGGACCGTCCGCCGTCACGGATCCGCTGGGCCGAGTTGCGCGGCTGTCGGAAGCGGTCGGTGACCAGCCGCTCCCGACCAGCGTGATCCGGTCGATTCCTCCGGAGGCATGGGCACGTGAGCACACCGGCGTCGAACCCCTGGCCGGAACTGCATCCCGGCAGCATGATTGGCATCACAGGTACTCGTTGGCAGGATGGCCGCAATATGCCACAGATGTTCGACTGGATCTTCTTTGCGATTATGCTTCCGGTCCCAGCCTTCCTCGTCTGGGATTATCTTGCACATCGTTCACCGGGGGATCGGCCGCTTGGGCAGATTCTCTTCGGGCCTGCAGTTCGGGGCCAGGGTGGAAATAGGCTCTCCGATCCGGGCGTGTCCCAGTCGGATTGAACACCGCTTCGTGGGCTTGTCTCTTGGACCGGGCCAGCACAGGCGCGGGCCGAGCGCGCGGAAGCACACGGCCAGGTGCGGCAGCCTGGACGGGCACGATGAAGACGATCGTACCGTGGAGCGTCGGGCCGGCGATGATCCTGAGCATCTCGATCACGGCGCGATCCCCCTGGGCCATGGGCGGCCGTCCTGGGGCCGGAGGTTTAGAGGCTTGGCTATTCGGCCGGATGGCGTGGATCGTCGCGCGGTGCCCGCTGCGAGGCCGCCGGACGGCCGGCCCCAGAAGCTTGATGGGGAGGACGCATGTTCACGCACGTCATGATCGGGAGCAACGACTTGGAACGGGCCAGGAGCTTTTACGACGCCACGTTCGCAGCTCTCGGCGGCAAGCCCGGCAGGATGGATGAGAGAGGCAGGCTGATCTATGCCTACGCGGGCGGTCGGCTGATGATCACGAAGCCGATCGACGGCAATCCGGCAACCGCGGCCAACGGCGGGACCATCGGTATCGTCGCTGCGAGCCGCGATCATGTCCTCGCGTGGCACGAGGCCGGCACCGCGCATGGGGGTACGGCGATCGAGAGCCCACCCGCGCAGCGCCCGAACGGGGCCTTCGTTGCCTATCTCCGCGACCCGGACGGCAACAAGCTCACAGCACGGACTCAGCCGGCGCAGTGATTCGCGTGGCCGGCCGCACCGCGCCGCCTTCGGACGCTCGCCCTCGTCCGGCTCGCGCAGCGGCGGCCATCTCGTCCTATTCGACGTCCATGAGCGGCATCGACCGCCGCGCCGCAAGGGCGATCCCGACACCGCGCCGCAGCTGTTCAGCCTGAAGATCGACATGCGCTCCGACCGCGCGGGGACCGCCTGACGGACGAGTATCCGATTGGGATGATGCGGCGGGCGCTGCCCTGATCCATCCTGGAGCTCTCGGTGCCGAGCGTCGGAAATCAGCCGCGCGTCGGCCTCCGCCGGCGCGTGGCCCGATCAGCCCGCGCCAGCAAGCACATCCAAAGCTCGCCTTCGAAGAGGCGCGCCGAACGACGTGGGGTGGCCATGAGACACGCAATGGTCGGCTGGCTCGTGGTCGGGCTCGCTGTTTTCGAGAGCACCTCCGCCGCCGCACAACGCGGTCGGCTTCACCGGTTGTTTCCTCGTGAGAGGCAGGAAGCACCGCGGCTCGATCCTCCGAGACCGCCCGCGGTATCGCCGCCAGCCGACGACGGCATCATCCGCTGGAATACGCCGAACAAGGACGGCAATCTGAGCGGTCCAGGCATGGGCGGCAGCGGCGGTGGCGGCGGGTGAACGACGCCGTCCTCGCGCCGGGGCTCTGATCAGGCATGCTTTCGCAACCCGCTCGTGGCATCGGGCCGTTGCTGCAGCCGTTCGATCCGGGCGCCCAAGGGCTGAGCATGTCCCATGAGCATGTCCCATGGCTTCGCGCCATGGGACAGCGGACCGTTGAACGAACGCGTTTCAGGCGAAGTAGCCGTCGCCGAAGGCCGTCACAGTCACGCCTGCGGGTTCCGCCGTGCCCCCACCCGAGAGGGTGAGCAGCCCATTCCCGTTCCGCGCCTCGATCTTTGTGATGGTCTGGCCGCCCAGGTCGATGCGGTCGCCATCGTTTTTGTTGAAGCCGGCGATCAGGTCGCGGTCGCCCGGGTTCGCGGGAAAGGCATAGAGGTCGGCGCCAAGGCCGCCGACGAGGGTGTCGTTGCCGGGGCCGCCCTACACCACATCGGAATAGGTCGTGTCAGCCGTCAGTATGCCCGCCTCGCCAAATTTATGAGTGGGGGGGGCATTTGACAGTATGAAAACAGACGGAATTTAAAATTTCCAAACAGTATTTTTGCCAGTCGCAGACTGTATGGCTGCCGTTGCAGATAAGGCTTGGATTTTTGATTTCTCCGCCATTTGACTTGCTTTGGCACCCATCTTTGGGCTGTTGTGCTTGCTTTTCTCAGCGTTGCGAGTGCACAGCCTTCTTAGACGTCCGAGGACGAGGTCGAGTCAGTCATCTGTTCGGGCGTCGGCTATGATCTCGATGTCCCTCAACTCCTCCCGCGTCCCATGCTGAGGCGTCACCAGGATCCGCGCAGCCTTCAGGCCGCGCCGGGGCTGGCCCTCACGGCGGGCTATCTCCGAGTTGATAGCGGTCGCAATGAATTCCAGCGGGGCCTCGCCGTGTCTTAGTACAGACTTCAGCGCGCTCAGCTCGGCTGAAGTCAGAGACATCTTCTTTAGGCCCACGAGCAATTCCAGGGCGGCGTGCAGCGCATTAGCCGAGGGGTACAGCAAATCTCTCTCTGCCCGCATTCGCCTCTATGGACTCCTCAACACAACCAGAAGCTGCTGTCAAACTCGAACGGTTATGGTGCGTCATCCTCCTGCGGCGACCATGCCGGACGGTCTCACCGGCTCTGAATGTGGTGCCGTCAACATGGGAGCAGCGCAGCAACGCGCAGATCGGATCGGCACGGGGGGGCAGCCTCTTGCGAGACGGCGCCATCCTGCGGCCATGGCCGAGTCACAGAAGGCCCGGGGTGAGCAGTGCAAGACCGCCGGATCACGGCCGATGCGATTGCCGCTGCCGTGCTCGCGAAGGCCGAGGCAGAGGCGTTCAAGCTCAGCGCCTAAACGCTCGACCTCGCCGCAGGATCCAGGCGCATGAATCCCTGCGGAAGACGCTGGCCGACGATGCGGCGCCGACTGGCTTTCGGCGCACCACGGCACGGCCGGAGAAGGGCAACCTGCGGATGCTTTGCCGTCGCACGAGTCTCAGCCTATCGACTGCCACAGACATAACGCTGATCTTCACTCCAATCCTCACGGCTGCACAAGATCTGTCGTAAACCGACATATGCCTTCTGAGCCGATTGCTTTTTTGGACGTCGGGGCCGATCGCGTCGACATTGGTCCCATCTTGGCGCAACATTGCAGGCCGTGCTGACGAATTGTTAGGGAGGGGCTCGCTAGGCTTGATCGATGGGTGGAGGCGGCGCGCATCGCTCGAGCATGTGCCGCCAGCGCTCGTGTGTCGTCACACTAAACTCGTCGATGCGATTGCTATGGACCTTACGATCGACAGCCCGCGCGAGGCGCGACTATCGCAGTTCTGGGAGACGGCAAAGAACTCGCGCTTCCGCTTGGCGGTGTTTCTGGCACTCAACGTCAGATCGACGATCCAGGCAGCGATGGACATTCGCGCGCTACCCTGTCTGGAAGCCCGTCTGAGCTCCACCTGTGAGGGGCGGGCCATAGCGGGCAGCCTGAAGAGGCGTGGGCTCCTGAAGACGCTCAGCCTGGCCACAGCCGGCTGTTGCGTGCTGGCCATTCCCGCTACGCCACAAGCCTACGGTGTGGGCGCCAGCAAGCAGACCCTTCGCAGGAAGGTGCGTGCCGCACAGAAAGCCGGGGTTGCATGCCGGACCGTTGATGATCCTGCGGAGCAACGCGCGCTTGTGAAGCAGCTGGACCGAGCTTTGGCGATCAAGAACAATTCGGCTTATCGTGAGGTCAACGCCAACCACTCTCATCTAGTCGCGTGCGGGCTCTGGACGGTCGCGTTCTCGAAAAGCGGAGAACCGCTCGTGATCGCGGTCACACCACGCGACGGCCAATGGTCCATCCTCCAGGCCTTCATCTCTCTCGGGGAGACGCAGGAGCATTCCGACGCGCGGTATCTCCTGACGCAGGCTGTGGTCGAGAGCCTGTCGCAGAACGGTGTGCAGTACCTCGTTGACACGCATAGCCCATCAGAGCTGCGCAACGGCTTGCGGCATTTCCAGAGGATGCTCGGGTTTCGCATTGCCCGCGTGCGCATCGTAAGGACGGCGAACCGCAGCGCTCGGGCGGCGCGTCCGTTGGCTCAGCGATTTCCAGCGGAGATGTGCGCCGCGCTTCTGATGATCGCGTAGGGGCTACCCCGAGTCTACGCCGCCGCGACCGGCCGCTCGCTCACCTCCGCCGTGTAACGGAGCGTCCGCATCTCGAACTTCGTGCTCCAGCGCCGCCGGTCGACAAGGGTTTGCTCGTGACGGCGCGCCCGCGTCCCAGCGTGCGTTGCAGGCGCCAATCGCCGCCAGATGCTCGGATGACGACGCGCCGGCCCGCAACGGCCACCGCCCGCGACGGGCCCGCCCGGGCAACCTGAAGTATTTCAGAAGTCTCATCCACGGTTATCATAGATTAAGGAAATTTATCATGCTCTGATGCCAGCGCTCAAACACAGCTTCGCGCAAGTCTTCCGACGTAACCACTCGAAGAGCACATGCAGGCGGACGCCTGACAACCATGCGACTTACGGAGACGAGGCATGAGCGGAATCTACCTGTTCGATCTCGCCTCGATGCAGGCCCGCCACCTGGCGGTGCGGCAGGCGACCATCGCCGGCAACGTCGCGAACGCGAACACGCCGGACTACAAGGCCCGGGACGTGACGCCCTTCGCGCAGATCCTGGCCCGCACCAGCTTCGAGATGGCGCAGACGGCCTCCACCCATGTGGGCGATCGTGGCGGCTTCGTACGTACCGTCGAGGCGAAGGACGGCTGGGACGTGC
>NZ_BPQM01000112.1 GCF_022179245.1 Methylobacterium gregans | reverse complement strand
CGGCGCGCGGGCCGGCCGCTCACCCGGGTCGCGGCCGGCCCGCGCGCCGGTCGATCGCGGCCCGCGCGCCAATCCGGGCCTGGAGAGCCGCTACGGCATCCGGCAGGGGGGCGAACAGGCGGACGGGGAGTAGGCGGGCGGGACGAAGCGCGGTTCCGGAGGCAGCCCGACTCTTTTCAAGCCCCCAGGGGCCTGATCCTCTGCGCAGGCATTCCGGGGCGCCGCGGGCGAGCCCGGAATGCAAAGACACCCCAGTTGCAGATCCCGACCCTTCGGCGGCCGTGGATCCCAGGCCCCGCTTCGCGGCCCCGGGATGACGGGTGGAAGCGGCTATCGGCATAGACCAGCCCGCTCCCTCCGCCGATGAGAGAGCCAAGCCCGGCGGTGCCTCAGCCCTTGTCCCGCATCAGCCGCGCCTTGTCGCGCTGCCAGTCGCGCTCCTTCACGGACTCGCGCTTGTCGTGGGCCTGCTTGCCCTTGCCCAGTCCCAGCTCGACCTTCGCGCGGCCGCTCTCGTTGAAGTAGATCTTCAGCGGAACCACCGTGTAGCCCTGGCGCTGGGTGGCGCCGAGCAGCTTGTCGATCTGGCGACGGTGCAGCAGCAGGCGCCGCGGGCGCTTGGTGTCGTGGTTGAAGCGGTTCGCTTCCAAGTATTCGGGGATGTAGGCGTTGAACAGCATCAGGTCGCTGCCGGAGGGGCCCGCATAGGCCTCCCCGATCGTCGCCTTGCCGTTGCGCAGGGATTTCACCTCGGTGCCGGTCAGCGAGATGCCGGCCTCGAGCGTGTCCTCGATCGCGTAGTGGTAGCGCGCGGAGCGGTTGTCCGCGACCACGCGCCGTTTCGGGTCGGGCTTAGGGGCCATCGGCGTCCTTGTCTCAGCCCTCGATCAGACCGGCATGGCGCAGAGCCGCGTCGACGATCCGGCGCGTGCCCTCGGAAACGGGGACGAGGGGCAGGCGCACCGCCTCGTCCATCAGGCCGAGCCGCGCCAGCGCGTACTTCACCGGGGAGGGATTGGACTCCACGAACAGTGCGGTCTGGAGCGGGAAGAGCCGGTCCTGGATCTGGAGCGCGCGGGCGAAGTCGCCGGACAGCGAGGCCTCCTGCAGGTCGGCGCAGAGGCGGGGCGCGACGTTGGCCACCACCGAGATGCAGCCGTGACCGCCCTGCGCGTTGTAGCCGAGCGCCGTCGCATCTTCGCCCGAAAGCTGGATGAAGCTCTCGCCCATCGCCTGCCGCTGGGCGCTCACCCGGTCGATCTTGGCCGTGGCGTCCTTCACGCCGGCGATGTTCTTGAGCTCGAAGAGGCGCGCCATGGTCTCGACGCTCATGTCGATCACCGAGCGCGGCGGGATGTTGTAGATGATGATCGGGATGCCGACCGCGTCGTTGACCGCCTTGAAGTGGGCGTAGAGGCCGTCTTGGGTCGGCTTGTTGTAGTAGGGCGTCACGACCAGCACGGCGTCGGCGCCGGCCCGCTCGGCGTGCCGGGCCCGCGCCACGGCCTCGGCCGTCGAGTTCGAGCCCGCGCCCGCGATCACCGGCACCCGGCCCTTCGCCTCGTCGATGCAGGCCTCGACCACCCGGTCGTGCTCGGCATGCGTCAGGGTCGGGCTCTCGCCGGTGGTGCCGGTGGGCACCAGGGCGTGGGTGCCCTGCTCGATCTGCCAGGCCACGAACGTGCGGAAGGCCGCCTCGTCGAAGGCCCCCTCGCGGAAGGGGGTGACCAGGGCGGTCATCGAGCCCCGGAGGCGGCGCGCTGTCTCGGTCATCGTCTCGTGTCCCGGACGGCCCTGCCGTCCCTCCCGTGCGGCGTCGCGACCGCGGCGCCGGCCGGCAGACATAGGGCTTCCGCAATCGTCGCGCAAACACCCGCCGGACCACGGTTAAGCACGTGTTAACGAGCTTGGCCGGAACCTGTGGCATGACGACTCCCACAAGCTTGAGTGGAGGGGAGTAATCCGACCCATGAGCCGCTCCTTGGCGTCCCCCGTGTCCCTCGCGCGCACGACCGCCGCGCTCTTCGGCCTCGCCCTGACGGGCGGCGTCGCCCTCGGGGCGCCGCCGGATTTACGCGGCACCGACACGCCGGCTACCTCGCAGCCGACCCCGCCCGCGAGCGACGCTTCGGCGTCCTCGGCCGTGCTGACGGACGCCAAGGCCGTCGATCCTGCCGCGGCGGACGCGCTGAAGATCGAGCCGCCGAGCGCCGAGGACGAGAGCGGCAAGCCCGCGCAGAAACTGCCGGCCGGGACCACCGCATACGCCTCCGCCGATCCCGACGCCCCGGTCGTCTTCCCGCTCCCCGACGCGGGCGTCTCGCCGCCCGCGCCCCTGCCCGAGGTGCCGGACCCGGCCGCTGCCACGAAAGCCGACGGCATCGATGTCACCCTGCTCAGGCAGGCGATCGAGTTCTACCGCAAGGGCAAGGTGGCGGACGGCGACCGCCTGCGCGACCAGTTCGAGGATCCGGCCGCGAAGGCGCTGCTCGAATGGATCGCGATCCGGGCGGGCGCCGGAATCGGCTTCGACCGCACCGTCGCCTTCACGCGGCAGAATCCCGATTGGCCGGCCGGCCCGCTGCTGCGCCGCCGGGCCGAGGAGGCCCTGCTCTCCGAGCGCAAGAGCCCGGCCACCGTGCGGGCCTTCTTCGGCGCCGCGCGCCCGGCGAGCGCGCCCGGCAAGTTCGCCCTGGCGCTGGCCTTCCGGACGGACGGGCTGGAGGCGGACGCCGCCGATCTCGTGCGCGACCTCTGGCGCTCCGAGACCTTCGGGAAGAGCCTGGAGGGCCGGGTGCTCGACGCCTTCCCGGGCGTCCTCACCCGGGTCGATCACCGCTACCGCATGGAGCGGGCGCTCCTGAAGGAGGATTGGGAGAGCGCGGGCCGTGCCGCCGCCTACGCGGGCGGCTCATATGCCAGCCTCGTGCGGGCCCGCCGCGCGGTCGAGGACAAGAGTTCGGGCGCGGCCGCGGCGCTCGCCGCCGTGCCGCCGTCCCTGCGCAACGACGCCTCCTACATCCTCTCGAAGGCCCAGTACTACCGGCGCGCCGACAAGCCGGCGGAGGCCGCCGCGGTGCTGGCCATGGCACCGGCCAATCCCGACGTGCTGGTGGACGGCGACGAGTGGTGGGTGGAGCGCCGCATCGTCGCCCGCAAGCTCCTCGATCTCGGCGACGCGAAGACCGCCTACGCGGTAGCGGGCGGCCACGCGGCCCGCACGCCCGAGAAGCGCATCGAGGCCGAGTTCCACGCGGGCTGGATCGCGCTGCGCTTCGCGGCCGACCCGGCCTCCGCCGCCCAGCACTTCGCGGAGGCCGCGAAGGCCGCCGAGACGCCGATCTCGCTCGCGCGGGCCGCCTACTGGCAGGGCCGGGCCGCGGAGGCGCTCGGCCAGGCGGAAACCGCCAAGGACTTCTACGCGAAGGCCGCCCAGCAGCCGATCGCCTATTACGGGCAGCTCGCCCGGGCGAAGCTCGGCCAGACGCGGCTGGCGCTGCGCGCGCCCGCCGACCTCGGCGGCGCCGCCCGCAACGCCTTCGATGATCGGCTCAGCGTGCGCGCGCTGAAGCTTCTGGGGGCCGCCTCCCTGAAGGAGCTGGCGCTGCCGCTCTACATCGACACGGCCCAGCGCCTCACGGACCCGGCCGAGCTGCAGGCGCTCGGCGATCTCGCGGTCGAGATGAAGGATGCTCGCGCGCTCGTCGCGATCGGCAAGCTCGCCGTGCAGCGCGGCCTGCCGCTCGACGCCCACGCCTACCCGGTCATCGGCATCCCGACGTACGAGACCTATACGGCGGTGCCGCAGGTGGAGCGCGCCATGGTCTTCGCGATCGCGCGGCAGGAGAGCCAGTTCGATCCGCGTGCCCAGTCCGGCGTCGGCGCCCGCGGGCTGATGCAGATGATGCCGGCCACCGCCCAGCGCACGGCCCGCCGCGTCTCGGCCGCCTACGACCAGGACCGCCTGACCAGCGACCCCACCTACAACGCGCGCCTCGGGCAAGCCCATCTGGGCGAGCTGATGGAGGATTGGCGCGGATCCTACGTGCTCGCTTTCGCTGCCTACAACGCGGGCGGCGGCAACGTGAAGAAGTGGATCGACGCCTACGGCGACCCACGCCGCGGCGAGGTGGACGTGGTCGACTGGGTGGAGCGCATCCCCTTCACCGAGACGCGCAACTACGTGCAGCGGGTGATGGAGAACCTGCAGGTCTACCGCACGCGCCTCGACGGCAAGAGCGCGTTGCTGATCGACGGGGACCTCAAGCGCGGGGCGCGGTAGGCTCGCTCGAGAGACCGGAACCGTTAATCGGTGCTGTTCCGGTCGCTCGCCTCTCTCCGTGAGGCGGTGCGGCGAGCGAGGTGCTCGGCAGCGATTTTACGATCGCTCACACCCTCACCAGACCCCGCGCCGCCTCCATCCGCTGCCCGGCGAGCGTGAGGTCGATGTCCGGTGCCTGACGGCCGATCCTGAGCGCCCCGTCGAGGATGGCGCAGGCCTCGGTCCACGTGGCCGGAATGAAGGGCGCGGCGCCCTCCGCCACCTCGGCAGCGCAGCGTGGGTCCATACCGGCCCGCACCGCGGCCATGGCGGTGCGCGCCACCGCGGCGGCGCGGGCGCCCTCGACCCAGCGACGCGCCTCGGCCGCGCTCTGCGCCCGCAAACCACCGGCCCACTCGGCCGCCCGCGCCGCCTCCAGAGCCTCCGGAAGCGCGGCCGCCCCCGCGCAGCGCGCCGCGACCGCGTCGAGCCCGGCCAGCGCGCAGAGCGGCGCGAGGACGCGCCGGACGCTCTCACGGGCGAGATGCGCGGTCCGCTCGGCCTCGATCTCCAGACGGTCTGCCGAGCCCGAGAGCCGCAGCACGAACGCCATCAGGCGCGGGCGCTCGGCGTCGGGCATCGCGTCGTTGAGGCCGAGGGCGTAGGCGGCCAGCGGCTGCGAGAAGCAGGGCGGGCAGTCGGCGCTGGAGCGGATCGCCCGGTAGGGCAGGCCAGCGGCGACGATCGCCGCCTCGTTGATGCAGGTGCCGCCGTCCGGCCCCGGAAACGGGTGCGAGCCGGCGAGCAGCCGCCAGTTCAGGATGTGATCGAAGCCGCGCAGATCGAATCCGGCCATGCTCGCCCCGGCATCTCGGGACCCGCCGCGGCGGGACATGGGCGAAACGTGCCACGCCGAGAGAGGTTTGGCGAGTGCGGCTCAGGCGCCGCCCGCGCCGCGGGCGAGTCCGGCCAGCATCGCGAGGCCGAGCACCAGCACGAACGCGGCGGCCAGGAGTTCGAGCCCGCCGACCGCGAGCGCGCCGGCCCGGCCGCGACCGCCAGCGAGGCGCAGCGCCGCGCCCTTGGCGAAGACCGCGAGGCTCGCGAGCGCGCTCGTGGTGAGGGCGGTGCCGAGCGCCATGGCGAGCACCGCCAGGATGCCGGCGCCGAGCATGCTCTGCGACAGGGCGAAGACGAGGAGCAGCACCGCGCCCGCGCAGGGGCGCGAGCCCGCGGCCAGGATCACGCCCGTCCGCGCGCGCCAGCTCTCCCCGTCGCGGGGCGGGGCAACACCGTGGGCGCAGTCCGGGCCGCAGCCCAACGCGCCGGAGCCGGCGAGGCGCCAGCTGAGAGCACCGCTCTTGCGCCAAGTGAGGGCGAGCCCGAGGAAGGCCACCATCGCGAAGCTCGCCGTCTCGATCAGGGTGCCGGCCCGCGACATCGCGGCCGCCGTTGCACCGAGGATCAGGCTGCCGATGCCGACGATCGCGATGGCCACCAGGGCCTGCAGGAAGGCCGCCGCGAAGCTCAAAGCGCAGCCGCGCCGCAGCGCCCGCTCGCCCGCCACGATGTAGCCGGCGATGACCGCCTTGCCGTGGCCGGGGCCCGCCGCGTGGAAGACCCCGTAGGCGAAGCCGATGCCGACGAGCGGCCCCCAATCGCCGCCGGCCTTCAGGGCCGACAGGGCGGCCTGGAGGCTTCGGGAGAAGCTCGACTGCACGGCGAGCAGCCAGCCGCCGAGGCCGGTGGCGCTCGGGGTGGCCTCCCGGAAGCCGATGCCGAAGGGGGAGCGCGGCGGCGGCGCGGCGATGGTTGGCGCGACCAGCCAGGCGAGCGCGGCCACGAGTAGCCCGGCCAGGGCAACCGCGCCCGCGGCGAGCGTCAGGCGCAGAGCGAGCCGCCCCCGCGGCGCAGCCTCGGGGAGCGCGACGCCTACGGACACGCGACGAGCACCCGCTGGGCGTATTGCAGGCCGTAGTTCGAGGCGGCGGTGAGCGCCTCGAAGAAGGCCTCGGTCATGCCGGGTTTGCCCGCTTCCGCGGTCTTGGCCTCGGGCGCCTTGGGCCGGGTGACGGTCGCGGCACAGCCGGCCGGTGCGCCAGCGAGCTTGGCCGCGTCGGCGCCCTCCGCGAGGCCGAAAGAGACGAAGTAGGTCGGGTCGTAGACCTCGAGCGCGACGACGCCGCGGCCCTGCGCGGCGGGCGTCTTCAGAGGCAGCAGGAAGCTCATGACGAGGGTGTCGCCCTCCATCGCCATGCGGGGCTCGGCGGGCTCGGCGAAGCCCTGCTCCTTGCCGCCGACCTTGAGCTTGGTGAAGTACCCGAACTCGGCCAGCCCCTTGGTGTTCTCGGCCGCCAGATCGGCGAGCTCGTCCGGGGTCAGCTTGCCGTCGGCGTTCTTGTCGAGTCCCTGGGTCACGAAGGCCGAGTAGGCCGGATCGAAGCTCCAGCTGTGGCGGATGCCGGTGACCTGGCCCGAGGCGTAGTCGATCTCGGCCTTTGCCGTCACCCAGACATGCGGGTGAGCTCTCGCGGGCATGGCGGCGAGGGCAAGAAGCGCGGCGAGCGCGAGCGGGCGGAGGACGGGCGCGGCATTCGGCATCGGGTCGGACGCTCGCGGGCTCTGGTGAAGGATCGGTTAACGTCGATGCGCGCTCTCTGGGGCGAAAGCGAGGCGTGCCGATCCGTCAGCCCGGGATCCCGAAGGGCCTAAGGCCCTTCGCTGGGGCTTTCAGGGAGGAGACCCGAAATGGCGATGCGAACCCAGGACTCCGTGTTGGACCCGCGAGAGGCCTCGGGCCTCTCGATACCGTGACGGCGCGCCCTTCAGTGCTGAAGGATCTTCGACAGGAAGGTCTGGGCGCGCTCCGAGCGAGGCTTGCCGAAGAAGTCGTCCTTGTGGGCGTCCTCGACGATCTCGCCGCGGTCCATGAAGATCACCCGGTCGGCCACCTTCCGGGCGAATCCCATCTCGTGGGTCACGACCATCATGGTCATGCCTTCCTTGGCGAGCTCGACCATCACGTCCAGCACCTCGCCAACCATCTCAGGGTCGAGGGCTGAGGTCGGCTCGTCGAAGAGCATCACCACCGGGTTCATGGCGAGCGCCCGCGCGATCGCCACGCGCTGCTGCTGGCCACCCGAGAGCTGGCCCGGGAACTTGTGGGCGTGGGCGGAGAGGCCGACGCGGGCGAGCAGGTCGAGGCCGCGCTTCTTGGCGTCGTCCCCGCCACGGCCCAGCACCTTGCGCTGCGCGATTGTCAGGTTGTCGGTGATGGAGAGGTGCGGGAACAGCTCGAAGTGCTGGAAGACCATGCCCACGCGCGAGCGGAGCTTGGGCAGGTTGGTGGACTTGTCCATCACCTTCGTGCCCGCCACCGTGATCTGACCCTTCTGGAAGGGCTCCAGGGCGTTCACGGTCTTGATCAGCGTCGACTTGCCCGAGCCGGAGGGGCCACAGACCACCACCACCTCGCCCTTGGCGACGCTGGTGGTGCAGTTCGTCAGCACCTGGAAGTCGCCGTACCATTTGCTGACGTTGTCGATGGCGATCATCGTCTCGCCGGTGCGGGCACCGGGCGCGACGAGGTTGCCCTGCTGCAGGCCGGCATCGGCAGGGGCCTGGCCGGCGGGGGCTGCGGGAGTTCCGGCGGTCGGGGCCGGCATCGGCGTGGAGGTCATGGGCGATCCCCTGAGACGGCGCTGACGGTCAGCGGATGATGGCGACGCGGGCCTGCAGGCGCCGCACCAAGAACGAGGCTGTGAGGCAGACCGCGAAGTAGACCACGGCTGCAAAGAGATACATCTCCACGAGACGGCCGTCGCGCTGGGCGACCTTCGAGGCGGCGCCAAGGAAATCGGTCAGCGAGAGCACGTAGACGAGCGAGGTGTCCTGGAAGAGCACGATCGTCTGCGTGAGGAGCAGCGGCAGCATGTTGCGGAAAGCCTGCGGCAGAACGACGTTCTGCATCGACTGCCAGTAGTTCATACCGAGCGCCGAGGCGGCCGCCGTCTGTCCCTTCGGGATCGACTGAATGCCCGCGCGCATGATCTCGGAGAAGTAGGCCGCCTCGAACAGCGTGAAGGTGATCAGCGCCGACGGGAAGGCGCCGACCTGAATCGGGGTCGAGGAGCCTGTCACGTAGGCGCCAATGTAGGGGACGAGGAAGTAGAACCAGAAAATCACGAGCACGAGCGGAAGCGAGCGCATCAGCTCGACGTAGACCTTGGCCGCGTGCGTCAGGCCGGGCACGCCGGAGAGGCGGGCCATCGCGATCAGCGTGCCGAGCACGATGCCCATGCCCGCCGCCATGGCCGTCAGCGAAACCGTGAAGACCATCCCCTGCCCGAACAGGTAGGGCAGCGACGACGTGATGACGCTGAAATCGAAGTTCGAGAGCATCAGCGCTGTCCCGGAATCGCCACGGAGCGCTCGAGGAACGAGGCCGCCGTGATCACGACAAGGTTGATGAGGACGTAGAGGATCGTGGCGGCCGTGAAGGCCTCGAACACCTGAAAGGAGAATTCCTGCATCGAGCGGGCGCGAGCGGTGAGTTCCAGCAGGCCGATGGTGAGCGCGACCGATGTGTTCTTGAGATTGTTCAGGAACTCGGAGGTCAGCGGCGGCAGGATGATGCGGTAGGCGTTAGGCAGGAGCACGTAGCGGTAGGTCTGCGCCACCGTGAAGCCCATTGCGGTGCCGGCCATGCGCTGACCGCGGGGAAGCGCCTGGATGCCGGCGCGGACCTGCTCGGCGACGCGTGAGGCGGTGAAGAAGCCGAGGCACACCACACCGGTATAGAAAGGCGCGTTCGGAAGCTGCTTCAGCCAGTTGCCCCAGGCCTGCGGCAGCACCTCAGGCAGGACGAAGTACCAGAGGAACATCTGCACGAGCAGCGGGATATTCCGGAAAAGCTCGACATAGGCGGTGCCGACGGCGTTGGCCGCCTTGTTCGGCAGGGTGCGAAGCACACCGATGATCGAGCCGAGGCAGAAGGCGATCACCCAGGAGCAGAGCGCGGTCGCGATCGTCCAGAGGAGGCCCGAGAGCAGCATGTCGGCGTAGGTGCCGGCGCCTTCGGGCGAGGGCTCAAGGAAGATGCCCCAGTTCCAGTTGTAATTCATCGCTCTACAGGCTTCGCCGCAAAGTGGCCGGGCTGGGGCCGGGAAGGTCGAGGCTCAATCGAGCAGGTCCGGAGCACGTCCGCTCACGGAAACCTCGGTTCGCCCCGCGTTCTGCACAGGAAACTCGCGCGGGAGGAGCCCGCGCGAGGATCTTCAGCCAGGTCGCCTCAGTAGGCGGCCGGATCCGGGCTGTCGCTCGGGGTCTTGAACTGCTTCTCCATCGCCTCGGTCATCGGGAGCTTCAGATTGATGTCGCGCGGCGGGATCGGCTTGGTGAACCACTTGTCGTAGAGCGCCTTGCCCTCGGGGCTGGTGTAGAGCGCCTTGGTGGCGGCGTCCGCGACCGCCTTGAAGGGCGCGTCGTCCTTGCGCAGCATGATGCCGTAGGGCTCGGGCTTCGAGAGCGCCTCGGTCGAGATCGCGTAGGCGTCGGGCGTCTTCGAGGAGGCGGCCAGCGAGGCGAGCAGCACGTCGTCCATCACGAAGGCGACGGCGCGGCCGGTCTCGACCATCAGGAAGGCCTCGGCGTGGTCCTTGGCCGGCAGGATGGTCAGGCCGAGCTTGCGCTCGGTGTTGGCCTCGTTGATCTGCCGGATGTTGGTGGTGCCTGAGGTCGAGACGACGGTCTTGCCCTTCAGGTCCTCGATCGTCTTGAGGTTCGCGTCCTTCTTGGCGACGTAGCGGGTTGCCGTCAGGAAGTGCGAGTTGGTGAAGCCGACCTGTTTCTGCCGGTCGGCGTTGTTCGTCGTCGAGCCGCACTCGAGGTCGATCGTGCCGTTGGCGATCAGCGGGATGCGGGTCGCGGAGGTCACGGGATTGAGCTTCACCTCCATCTTGTCGAGCTTGAGGTGCGCCTTCACCGCGTCGGCGATCTTGTAGCAGATGTCCATCGCGTAGCCGACCGGCTTCTGGTCGGCGCCGAGATACGAGAACGGAACGGAGGAATCGCGGTAGCCGATGGTGATGGCGCCGGTATCCTTCACCTTCTTGAGGGTTCCGGTCAGCTCCTCGGCGCCGGCCGGCGCCGCGAGCAGAGAGGCGCCGAGGGCGAGGCCGAGCGCCAGTCCGCGACGGTCGAAACGAACCTGCATTGAAACGAAACTCCTGATCATGCCGAGCGGGCGTCGGCCCACGTTGCGGGCGCGCTCGGCCTGCCGATGCGCCTTCGCAATGATGGTGCCGATTTGTGTGACGGGAAACGCGCCGGAGGGCCCGGCGCGGCGGTGGCACACGGGAAAACGCGGCCTTTCCGTTGGGCCGACACGGTGCCTGGAGAAGTTCGGCCGCTCCGGCCGGCGTCGGATCTGCTCAAGATTTCCACCCTGATCGTCCGCTCGCAGCGTTCAGACCGGTCTTTTCGCCCGTGTCCCGTGCATGTTGCACATTCTATGGGCGGGCGCATCGGGATTTCGCTGCCACCCGAGCAACGTTCCCGAGGCATTGTAGGGGTTCGGGCCGAAACCATACAAAAAGGCCGCTTCGGATCACCGAAGCGGCCCACGCGAAGCTCGTCGCGCCGAGAGGTAGAGGTCTTACTGCGTGACCTCGTTGCCTGCGTAGTCGACCACGCCCTTGTCGTTCTTCTTCCAGGTGTACATCACGTAGTCGGGCTTGGTGATGTCGCCCTTCTTGTCGAAGGAGATCGGGCCGAGGACCGTCTGGAACGGCTTGCCCTCGCGCATGTAGGCCGCGACCTTCTTCGAATCGGCCGAGCCCGCCCCCTCGACGGCCTGCTTATAGATCTGCACGGCGGCGTAGGCGTAGAGCGTGTAGGCCTCCGGGTCGATGCCCTTGGCCTTGAACCCCGCGACCACGTCCTTCGCATTCGGATTCTTGCGGGCGTCCGGGGGGAAGGTGGTGAGCGTACCCTCGGCGCCCGGCCCCGCAATGGCGACGAGTTCCTTGTCCACCATGCCGTCGCCGCCCATCAGCGGCGCCTTCAGGCCCTGGTCGCGCATCTGGCGAATGATCAGGCCCGCCTCGGTGTAGTAGCCGCCGAAATAGACGACGTCGACGCCGTTCTGCTTCAGCTTCGAGACCAGCGCCGAGTAGTCCTTCTCACCCGGATTGATGCCCTCGTAGAGCGCTTCCTTGCCGCCCTTGGCCTTGAAGGCCTTCAGGGTCTCGTCGGCGAGCCCCTTCCCGTAGGGGGTCTTGTCGTGGATGATCGCGACCTTCTTGCCCTTGAAGTGCTGGATCAGGTAGTCGCCCGCGACCGCGCCCTGCTGGTCGTCACGGCCGCAGGTGCGGAAGGTGTTCCAGAGGCCGCGCTCGGTGAACTTCACGTTGGTGGAGGCCGGCGTGACCTCGACGATGCCGGCATCGGCGTAGACGTCGGAGGCCGGGATCGAGACGCCCGAGTTGAAGTGGCCGACCACGAACTTCACCCCGTCCGAGGCAAATTTGTTGGCGACCGATACGCCCTGCTTCGGGTCGGAGGCGTCGTCGCCGACGGAGAGTTCGAGCTTCTGCCCTTTGATGCCGCCGGCCTTGTTGATGTCCTCCACCGCCTGGGCGGTGCCGTTCTTGAGCTGCGCCCCGAAGGCGGCGCTGTTGCCGGTGATCGGCGCGCCGACAGCGATCTTGAGCTGCGCCTGCGCCGAGCCGGCAGTCAGGAGGCCGAGCGCGAGGCCCGCCAGAAGTGTTGCTCTCATCCCGGTCATCTCCCTCACGTCACACGCGACCGCACCGGTCCCGGTGCGGCGTGCCTCATGCGTCGGGCTTGGCCTGGGCGCTGAGCCCCGACCCGCCCGCGCGGATCATGACCGCCCCGATGCCGCCCCGGAAGGGCGCTCGCGCCAAGTGAGCGGCGAGGTCCGCTCGTAGAGCCAGCGGTACTGCGTCGTCATCTGGCGCGTGCGGGTGTAGCGGTAGCCGGCCGCGCCAATCAGCATCACCACGGCGGCGTCGACAAGGTAGTACTGCGCCGACACCAATGTCCCGCCGAACAGCGCGAAATGGATGAAGCGGACCGCCGCCGCCACGAGGAGCAGCGCCAGAGCGGCGTAGGGGAACGGCCGCCACGCCCGGGCGATCGCGCGGGCCGCCATCCAGCCGGCCCAGCCGCCCATCACCACCGTGACGAGCAGGAAGAGCCAGATCGACTCCTCCTCGTAGAAGATACCCTGGAGCGCGCTCACGCCGTGGTGGCGGCGCCGTGGCCGCCCTCCAGATAGGCGGCCTTCACGGCCGGGTCGTCGAGGAGTTGGCGCCCCGTGCCGCTCATCGTGACGCGGCCATTGACCAGCACGTAGCCGCGATGCGCGAGCTTCAGGGCGTGGTAGGCGTTCTGCTCGACGAGGAAGATCGTCATCCCGTCCTGCCGGTTGAGGTCGCGGATCGCGTCGAAGATGCCCCTCACCACTAGGGGCGCGAGGCCGAGCGAGGGCTCGTCGAGGAGAAGGAGTTCGGGCCGGCTCATCAGGGCGCGACCGATCGCCAGCATCTGCTGCTCGCCACCCGACATGGTCCCGGCCCGCTGCTGCAGGCGCTCCTTCAGGCGCGGGAAGAGGACGCAGACTCGCTCCAGATCCTGCGCGAAGTAGCGTCCACCATGAAGGCTGGCGCCCATCTGCAGGTTCTCGAACACGCTCATGCGCGGGAAGACGCGCCGTCCTTCGGGAGACTGTGCGAGGCCGAGCCGGGCGATCTGGTGAGTCGGCAGCCGGGTGATGTCCTGGCCCGCGTAGCGGATGACCCCCGAGCGCGCCCGGGGCGCGCCGAAGATCGTCATCATCAGGGTCGACTTGCCGGCCCCGTTGGCGCCGATCAAGGTGACGATCTCGCCCTTGCCTACCGAGAGATCGACGCCCTTCAGCGCGGCGACGCTGCCGTAATAGGTGGAGACGTTCTCGACCGCGAGGAGCGGCTGCCCGGCCTGCGCCTGACGTGCCCGGGTCTCCTCGACCAGGACGTTGATGCCGGCGACGCTCACTGACCGGCTCCCGGATGCGCGATGCCCACCTCGGCCTCGACCGCCTCGACCTCCTCGTCCTCGACGCCGAGATAGGCGGCGATCACCCGGGGATCGGCCCGCACCGCGTCCGGCGTGCCGTCGGCGATCTTCACGCCGTAATCGAGCACTACGACGTGGTCGGAGATCTGCATCACCACCGACATGTCGTGCTCGATCAGCAGCACCGAGGTGGCGTGCCGGTCGCGGATCAGGCGGAGCAGGTCGTTGAGCTCGGCGCTCTCGCGCGGGTTGAGGCCGGCCGCCGGCTCGTCGAGGCAGAGCAGGACCGGGTCGGTGCACATGGCCCGGGCGATCTCGAGGCGACGCTGCGCCCCGTAGGGCAGCGCGCCGGCCGGCTCGTCGGCCCGGGCCAGGAGGTCGATCCGGGCGAGCCAGTCCTTGGCCTTCTCGATCGCGGCGCGCTCGGCCGCCCGGTACGACGGTAGGCCGAGCAGGCCGCCGATCGTGAAGCCGGAGGCGCGCATCAGCGGGTTGTGCTGGGCGACCAGCAGGTTCTCCAGCACGGTCATGCCGGGAAACAGGCGGATGTTCTGGAAGGTGCGGGCGACGCGGGCCGTGCGGTTCACCGCGAAGTTCGGCAAGCGCTCCAGCAGGTGGACCGTGCCGTCCGGCTGCGCCAGTCGGAGCATCCCCTCGGTCGGCTTGTAGAAGCCGGTGATGCAGTTGAACACCGTGGTCTTGCCGGCCCCGTTCGGGCCGATCAGCGCGGTGATCTCGCCCGTGCGCGCCTCGAACGAGAGGTCGTTGACCGCGGTCGGTCCGCCGAACCGCATGGTGAGGTGGGCGACCGAGAGCACCGCGTCGGCGGACGCCTCGATCCGGGCGCCGGTCTTCGGGGGACTCGAGACGAGCGCGCTCATCTAACCGTGCCCCTCGCTGACATGGGCCCCCGAGATGCCGCGGGCACGTCCCAGCGAGACCGAGGGCTGCCGCTCGGAGATCAGGCCGCGGGGGCGCCAGACCATCATGGTCACCATGGCGAGGCCGAAGAGGAGCAGGCGGTACTCGTTCGGGTCGAAGCCCTCGCCGAAGACGGCGCTGAGGAATCCGAGATTGCGCAGGAGCTCGGGCCCACCCACCATCGCCGCCGTCGCGATGGTGGGTGGGCCCG
>NZ_BPQM01000111.1 GCF_022179245.1 Methylobacterium gregans | reverse complement strand
GTCTCGCCGCGGGCGAGGCTGCGCTCGCTTCCGGCGATCCGGCGCGCAGCGACGTGGTGGGCGGCGCCGTCCGGGTGGTCGCGGCGGACGCCGCCGCGCCGAGCGCGGTCGAGGCCTACGAGCTGGTCTTCGCTTTCCGCAACGACCTCTACGTCCACCGGAAGGGGTTCACCGTCACCGCCAACATGTTCGTCTCCAGGCGGGTCTTCGCCGCGGTCGGGCCCTTCGCCAACGGGGTCTCGGAGGACGTCGAGTGGTGCCACCGGGCACGCGCCCTCGGGTTCCGCCTGGGCTACGCCCCCGCCTGCATCGTCGCCCACCCGGCCCGGAGGAGCTGGGACGAGCTCGCCCGGAAGTGGCGGCGCACGACCCGCGAGGCGCACGCGCTCGCCCCGGCCGGCCTCCTCGGGGCGTTGCGCTGGCTCGCACGCGCCTGGCTCGTTCTGCTCTCGGCTCTGCCGCAGGCCTGGCGGATCCTTCGGGCCGCGGATCTGCCGGCCCGCCGGACGCGCCTGGGCGCCGTGCTGGTGCTCCTGCGCATCCGCGGCCTCCGCTTCGCGGAGGCCCACCGCCTCGCCTTCGGGCTTAGCCAGGAGATCGTCCGATGAAGGATGTCGCGGTCGCGATCGTGGGCTACCGCTGCACGGAGGCCATTCGCGCCTGCCTGGCGCAGCTGCATCGCTCCACCGTCCCAGTCGGCGCCGTCTGCATCTGTGAGAACGGCGGGCCGGAGGCCTTCGTGGAACTCGCGGCGGCGCTTCGCACCGAGCTTGCCTGCGCCGCGGAGGGACCCGATCCCGCCGCGCCGCCCGGAGCCGCAGCAAGCCTCATCCTGCGCCCCGACCGCCCCGGCGCTATCGGTGCGGTGAGGCTCTATCGGGCCGGAGCCAATCTCGGCTACGCGGGTGCCATCAATCTGATGATCACCGCGCTCGCGGAGCGCTCGGACTGGTCTGCGCTCTGGGTGCTCAACCCCGATACGCTGCCGACATCCACCGCCCTCGCGGCCGTCCGGGACCGGGCAGAGGCTGGCGGCTACGGCATCGTCGGGAGCCGCCTTGTGATCAAGCGCACGGGCCGGGTCCAGCTCTACGGCGGGCGCTGGCGCCGCTGGCTCGGGCGCGGCTACAACATCGGCCTCGGTGCCGCATCAGAAGCGCCGGTCGATCCCGAGGCAGTCGAGACTGCCCAGCACTACGTCTCGGGCGCCGCGATGTTCGTCAGCCGGGCCTATATCGACACGGTCGGCACGATGCGTGAGGACTACTTCCTGTATGCTGAGGAGGTCGACTGGTGCCTGCGCCGCGGCCCCTTCCGTCTGGGCTACGCGCACGACTCGGTGGTGCTGCACGATCACGGCGCGGTGATCGGATCAAGCGTCGACCGGCGGGCTCGTACCCCGCTCTCGGTCTTTCTTGACGAGCGCAACCGCCTCATCCTGACCCGCCGCTTCTATCCGCTGGCTTTTCCGGTGGCTGCCGTGATGGCGTTGCTCTTCACGACCCAATACCTGCGGGCTGGCGCCGTCCGCAACTTCCGAGTTGCGCTTGCCGGTTGGTGGGCGGGTCTGCGCGGCGAGACCGGGTTCCCCCAGCATCTCATCCGGATCCCTCCGCACCTCTGATGCAGGGGAGAAAATCCGCCATTGTTTCGGTCTCTTATGTAAAACTCTATACCCATAACGGGGCGAACTGATAGATTTTATCGAGTGAATACACAAAAAAATCCTATTTGTGCCGTAGTTTATCGACTCTAGTTCCGATTTTTAACAATAATACGGCTCATTTCTAAATGTCGCACTGGTTTTAAATCCTAATTGTATTCGTATATTGACAATAAATAGAGAGATTTCAATATATCAATATAGCATTTAAGTTAGATCGTTATTTACATAAGAGGAAAACTATGATATGGGCAAGCCGCACACATATGTATTTTACAATACACAACTTGTCAGTAATTTACTCAAAAATCATGTATATGTATCTATACGAACTTTGGATCTGCGGTCGGCATATCCGTTAAATCCCTATACCCGAATATATGGAGAATTGTGTTGAAAAAATACGACCTGGAACTTACGGTCGCAGAACATGTGGCTATATGCTCAGTCCTTCGCTTCCAAGAACATCCTCTTGACTTCATAGCGACGGCTATAAATTCAGAAATTAATCGCAGAGAGGATCTGCCGCGACGCGGAGTCAAGGCGACTCAGATCATGGCAACGCCACAGCATAAAGAATTAGTTGAGTCTTGGGAAGTTAAAATCATAGCCAGGCTTGAGAAAACCTGATGACAACCAATTCATTTCCACTACTTTGATTGACTATTATCCAGAGCATTATAAAATCAGCCTGGCTCAAGCAGCTCCTTGCTGAAACCGTCCGCCACACGCGGCTCGTGCGTGACGAAGGCATTCGTCAGCTTGGCTATGACGCGCGAAGCGCGAGTCTAAATCACCTGCGGAAACGTCTAGATATTCATTGAACAGAATTCCTATTTTCTGCCGATCCAGCTCCAGGATTGTTTCGCCCCGCGTCCGCGCATGAGTCGATTGACCTGACCGGCTGGCTTTGGACCGGGCTGATTGAGAGGACCAGCCAGGACCGAAGGAGTGGGACGTGTGGGGAGGTCAGAAGACGAGCGCGGAACAGGTCGTGCTCAAGCTGCGCCAGATCGAGGTGCAGACGGCTCAGGGCAAGAGCTTGGCCCTGGCTCAGCTAAGGAGGCGGAGATCTCCGAGCAGAGTGCCTCACGCTGGCGCAAGGAGTACGGCGGCCTGAAGATCGATCAAGCCAGGAAGATGAAGGACTTGGAGCGCGAGAACACACGGCTGCGGCGGCTCGTGGAGGCTCCGTCCCTGGTGGGTGAGGTGCTGGCGGACGTCGCCTCGGGAAACTGGTTCGCCCCCGAGCGACGGCGGCAGGCGGTGGACGGGATCCGAGAGAAGTACGGCCTCTTGGAACGGCACGCCTGCCGGATCGTCGGCCAGCACCGCGGCACGCCGCGCTCCGTGCCGACCGTGCCGGCCAACGAGGATGGCGCTGCAGCTGCGCTGCCAGATCCGCTCCGCTGCGGCGTATCCTTCCCGCCCCGCTTGCCCCTCTTCCTGGTCCGCCAGCAGCGTCGTGTCGCCAGCCTCCGCGCCCTGAACAATCACAGTGAAGCAGCCGCAACTGGGCCGATCTCAGGATTCCGGAAGCTCATCCAGCAATCTTCTACCGAAGAACGGCACGAAACCCAGGCGTGCGAGGCGACCGCGCGCCTGGGCAATCAGATCCGGCTCGCTCACGTACTCGATCACGAGGATCGGCAGGCCGCGTGCCTGCGCCTTCTGGAGGTAGTTCAGGCTCCAGGCGGTTTCGTCCGGCCGGTTGGCGACGTTCGGGCCGTGCAGCCCGTAGAGCAGGCTCTCCTTGCTGACGGCGTCGATCGCCGTGCAGAAATCATCGTCCACCAGGAGGTGCTCGGCGTTCTGGGAGACCACGAGGAAATCCGGCCTTCGGGTGCGGGCCGCGGCTGCGAGGCGGCCGACGAGGGCCATCATGTCGCGCTGCGCGCCCTGTCCTCGCATCGGCCAGTCGCCATAGGCATCGACCCGGTCGAGGAAGACGCCGTCGAAGCCGGCCTCGACGATGCGGTCCAGGGCGCCGCCGGGGCCGAGCAGGAGCGTCTCCCAGTCCGGATGCCAGTACTTCACCGCGAAGCTGCCCGGCCAGCGGGGGTTTTCAGGACCGAGCCAAGCGGGCGGCGTCTCGCGCCACGCGGCCTGCCAGTAGGCGCGGTAGCTCTCGGCCTCGCCGACGCACAGATAGGCCAGGACGAGCCGCCGCGCGCCGTCGGACTTGCGCCGGAGCGGCGCCTCCGCCTCGATCCGCAGCGGCTGCCCCTCGACGATCGGGTCTAGAACGACGAGATCGAGGTTGCTGGCGGCAACGGAATCGGGCCGGATGTTCTGATATTGGCACCCCCATCGGCGGATCGTGCGACCGCCGATCTCGACGCTCGGGCCGCCGGGGAACAGGGCACGGGCGATGACCGTGCCCGACAGCAGGGTCAGGGCCCCGAAGCCCGAGAACAGCAGGTTGCGGCGCATGGTGTCCATCTCGCGTCCCTCGATCGTGCGACCTCATTTCCCCGCGACCTTGCCGACGCCCTCGCTCGGCCGGCCGATCTGCACCCGCAGGACGTCGCCGGGTTCGAGCATCTCCCCCTGTCCGACATGCAGCGTCTCCAGTCCGCCGCCGTGGCGGCGCAGGATGTCGTAGGTGACCGCGGCGGCCTCGGACGCTTCGGGCCCCTGCCCGCGGGCGAGAAGGCTCGCCACCGTGGTCGCGGCCTCGAAGCCGCGCTCGGCCTCGCGCAGCTCCCCGGTGACCCGAACGAACTCGTTCTCAAGGGCGAGGCGCCGGTCGAGCTCACCCTGTTCGCGGGCGCGCCTGACGGCCTCCAGGCGCTGCCGGCTCTGCAGCAGGCTGATCTCGATGTCCCGCCGCCGCCCCTCCATGTCCGCGTAGTCCCGGCGGATGTCGACGACGCGCTCGTTCTCGACCACTTGGCGCGAGAACAGCCCTTCCATGATCCGGAGCCGGTCGCCACGGGCCTTGACCTGTGCGTCGTAGTTCGCGAGGCGCTGGCTCAGGAGTTCGACCTCCTCCTCGGCGGTCGCGACCGCGCGCTCCTGAACCGTCCGTGCGCTCGACCGCTCCTGGGCACGCAGCTTGATGAGCCGCTGCTCGCGATTCATCAGTCCGGCGGCCGTCTCGGCTCCCACGAGCTTGATCAGGCCCTCGTCCGCCGCGAGCGCGGCCCCCTCGCTCTCGGACTTGGCGACGGCTCGGCGTACGAGCAGCGCCTTCAGGCGCTCGCGCGCGGCCTCGCGCTGCTCCCGGCTCCGCACGATTTCCAGCGCGCGCTCGGGCGGTGCGTTCGTCAGGTCGCCGCCCGCGAGCGCGAGCGCCTGGGCGACGAACAGGCCCGCCGCGAACGGAAAGGCGCCGGGGTTGCGCACGGCGCCGACGACGTAGACGGGCGCGCGCTGCACGAAGGTCACGGCGATGTCCGGACGGCGCCGGAAGGTCCGCACGAAGGCGTCGCCGATTTGGGCCCGCAGCGCTTCAACCGGGCGCTCGACGGCGTCGAAGGCGCCGATCAGCGGCAGCATCACGCGCCCGCTCGACTCGATGAGGTACTCGCCCGAGAGGTCGAGGCGCGGGTAGGCGGCCTGTACGGGGGGCGCTCCCGCCTCCTGCGGCTCGCCCGCGCCGGAGCGGTCCGCGCTCTCGACGACTTCGTAGACGGTGATCTTCAGGCGGTCGCCCACATGGAGCAGGTCGCCGCTCTCGGCCGCGGCCGGGCCGAGTGAGGCGACCAGGGCGATGCCGGCTGCCGCGAACCGGACCGGCCTTCCGCGACGTCTGTGCTGAGTCATGATCGAGCTCCGGGGTTCATCGCTTCAGCGCTTCGGCCCGACGGCGCTCCCGACGAAGACGCGGAAGTTCACCGTGCGCAGGACGTGCAGGAACGGGAGGAGTGAGGCGAGCCCGAGCAGGATGCAGGTGCTCATGTAGCCGAGCGCCAGCGTCTCCAACCGCGAGGACGAGACCAGGGCCGTCGCGCCGATCAGGCAGGCCGTGAAGAGCAGGTGAAGCGCGGCGTAGAGGCGCGTCGCATCGAAGAAGGCGATGATCGTCGTGCTGACGATAAAGAGGAACTGGAACAGGGCTCCGATCGAGCCCATGCGCAGGATGTCGATCTGCTGGAACTGCAGATTGAAGACCTGTATCAGCATCGGGGCGGTCTGCAACACGATCAGGCAGAGCGTGATCTGCACGGTCATGATCCCGACGAGGGTGCGCAGCGTCTCCGCCTCCATCGCACGCACGCGCTCCTCGATCCGCCGCAGCGTCGCGTGGCGCTCGATCGCTCGGAAATAGGCGTGGTAGCTCTCGAAGAAGCTCGTCTCCAGGCTCGTGACGAAGAGCGCCAGGGCCGGGATGACGGTCAGGCTGGCGACGAACATGGGGCTGTCGTAGAGCGGCGCGTGGACGAGACCGGCATCGACGCGCTCGCCGAACCGGCCATTCCAGACGACCCACTTGTCCGCCCAGACGCCGACCGCGCTCGCGAGCGCGCCGACCGCGAGGGCCGGGCTGGCGCGCAGGCGGTCGAGGAGCGCGGCGCGCGCCGGCCCCAGGCTCGCGCAGGGCTCGGGGAAGGTCGCCAGGAAGCGTGCCGTCAGCCAGAGGAAGATGATCAGGAAGCCGCAGCACACGCCGGCCGCCATCGCGACCGGCCCGAGCCGGAGATAGGCTGCGCCGATCGCGAGCCCCGCCCCGGCCGCGAGGCCCAGCGCGAAGGCGAGCGTGATGTGCCGGTAGTCGCGCACCGCGCCGCAGAAGGCGAGCGCGGTCCAGAGCATGCCGACCAGCTGCGCGCCCGCGATGCCGACGAGCGCGGCCTCCGCCCGGACCTCGGAGAGGCCGACGAGGACGAGGGCCGAGAGAGCCAGCGTCGCGGCGGCGCAACCGACCAGCGTGGCGCAGTAGAGGCCGCGGATATCGGCGTAGTGGCGGCGGTGCAGCGCGTCGGCCAGCACCCGCGTGCCGATCATGATGACCGGTGCCGTGGCGACGAGCGAGAGCGAGAAGATGTAGATGAGCAGGACCCGGAAGGTCGCGGTCGCGTCGGCACCCACGACCGGCCCGGCGACCGCGCTGATGAGGAAGATCGCCAGGATCGTGTAGAGCCAGGGGCCGGCCGCGATCAGGGCGGCGTGCGCGACGGCCGCCATCGGGCCCAGGAGCTGGTCGCGGCGGCTCAGGCGCCGCAGCTCGAATCCGATGCCGGCCATCGCCTAGCTCCCGCTCCCGTCCAGAAACGCCGCATAGGTTCGCGCGTAGGCCGCGAGCGCGTCGGCGGAGCTGTACGACTGCCGGACCCGGGCCCGCATGGCCTCGCCGCAGGCGCGCCGCCTGGGCTCGTTCTGCAACAGGCCCGCGACGGCCTCGGCGGTCTGCTGCGGATCGACGAGGCGCGTGACCTCGCCGCCCGGCCCGAGCCGCGGCGCCTCGTCGGCGCGGCCCTCGATCATCTCGCGGCAGGCCCCGACATCGGTCGCGACGGTCGGGATGCCGGCGGCGCCCGCTTCCAGAATGACGAGGGGCTGCGCTTCGCTGAGGCTCGTCAGGACCACCACGTGGATCTGCGACATGTAGGCGACGATGTTCACCGGTCCGGTGAAGGTGAGGGTCTCCTCCAGCGCGTGCTCGGCGACGCGCCGGCAGCACTCCTCGAAATATTGCGGGTCCTCGTCCGTCGGTCCGAGAACGAGCGCGCGCAGCCCCGGCACGTTCCGGCGGATGAGCGCGACCGCGTCGATGAAGGATTTGACGTCCTTGATCGGGACGACGCGTCCGATCAGGGCGACGGTGGGCGGCGCGTTCGCCCCGACGGGCGCGACGCTCGCGAAGCGGGCCAGATCGATCCCGTTCGGGATCACCGCGAGGCGGTCCTGCGGCGCCCCCAGGGCGCGCTGAAGCCGCTGGTTGTCCTCGTACAGGGTGAGGATGCGGGCGCAGGCCTGGTAGCAGACGAGGGCGTGTGCCTCGAAGGTCCGGATCCAGATGTCGCGGAGGTCCACGCGCTCGTCCTGGAGGCTGATCCCCTTGTCGACCGTGTCGCAGATCCACTCCGCCATCAGGATCTCGACCCGGCGCTCGTTGGTGTAGATGCCGTGCTCTGTGATGAGCGTCGGAGCTCCGGTCTCGAGGGCCGCCCGGGCGGCGAAGAGCCCGGCATAGCCGGTCGAGATCGTGTGGTAGACCCGGGCCGGCGGCAGCGGGGCCGTCACGACGGCGAACAGGCCGCCGAACAGCGCGCGCCAGGCCCAGAAGAAGTGCAGGAACGAGGCGTGCGGCATCAGGCGCTCGTAGGTGGCAGAGGCCAGGCGCCAGGAGAGCTGCGAGGCCATCAGCGCACCGAGCGAGAGGTGGTTGGCCGGGTCCCGGATGAGCTGCACGAGGTCGCGCAGGGCGGCCAGGCCGCCGCCGTTCACGAGAGCGACGAGGGTATCGGCCAGCGCGATCTCGACGGCCGGCGGCGCGCGGTCCCGCCAGCGCAGTGCGTCGAGCGGCACGGTCAGCGGCAAGCTCTCGAAGCGGACGACGTTGGCGGGGAGCGTGTAGCGGATCTCGCGCGGCGACGGGTCCGCCACGAGCGCGACGATGGCGAAGGTCAGATCCGGATTGCCCTTGATCAGCCAATCCACCCAGGTCGAGACGCCGCCGGGCACGTAGGGGTAGCACCCCTCGACGACGAGGCAGATGTCGGCCGTCGGTGCCGGGGCTTCTACGGGCGGGCGGCGAAGGCCCTGCCGGAGGCCTTCAAGCCACATGGCGCAGCCCTCCGCGTCTCGTCGGGTCATGGGGATTCCCCGCGCTGAGCAGGGCGTGGAGCGCGCGCGCCTGCCCGCACTGCATCAGGCAGAGCATCCGCAGCCGGAGATCCTCGGGGTCGCGCGCGGGACCGGCCGCCTCCGGATCCGCGACCGCCGCCTCCCAGCGCTCCAGTCCTGCCAGGGCGCGGCGCCCGATCGGGTCGTGCGCGGCCGCATCGGGTGGGTTGGCGCCCACCACGAGGGCGAGGGCCCGTGTCCTGGCCGCTCGCGCCCTCTCGGCGTCGAGGAATCCGCCATCGGCGAGGTCGAGCAGCCGCAGCGCCAAGCCGGAACGCTCCGCGGCCGGCCCGTCCGCCCGTGTCTCCTGCGCGCGCTTGAACTCGGCCAGGGCGCGGGCCCTGAGCTTGACGGACACCGCCGCGGCGTGGACGCGAATGGAGGGCTCCTGGCTGCACAGGGCCTGAGCCAAGATCGGGCGGTAATCCGGGTGATAGGCCAAGCCGATCAGGCCGAGCAGCGCCTGCTGGCGGACGAGATCCCCGTGCAGGACGGTCGGGAAATGGTCGGGCCCGCCCCGCGCCGTCCGACGCGCACGCCCGTCGAGAAGCCGGTCGTAGAGGATGACCGAAGGATCGGCCGGCGCGTCGCCGGCGAGGCGGCGGTACCACGCGTCGAGCTCGTTCGTGCAGATCCGGGTCCGCGTCAGCACCGACTGAACCAGAAGCAGACCCGCAGGGCCGATCGGGCCCGTGCAGGCGGCCAGCAGCAGCAGCAGGACCGCGAATGTGCATTCCCCGCTCCGTTCCGCGCGGACGGCTGCGGCGGCACCGACGAGACAGAGTGCGTGCCCGATCAGAAGCGAGGCCCCGTCGATCAAGCCCGCCGTCGCGGCGGCGATGCCGGCCGCCTCGGCGGCGATGAAGAGCCCGAACGGCCTCAGGCCACCCATCCGGGCGATCGGCTTTAGCGCGCGCATGCGGCATTCTCCGGAGCTCGCCCGCCGCGCCGTGCCCGGTCGACCACCGCGAGGGCCACCAACTCGCGAGCCCCGGACGGCACCTCCGTCGGCGCTCTGGCCGGTGCCCGGGCCTGATCGAACATCGCTCCGAGCGTGTCCGCCACGAGACCGATCGAGAGACCAAGTGCGGGACTGAGCCGGCTCGGCTCGACCGCCTCGACGACGAGAAGACCGAGGCTGCCGGCCCGGTACCGATCCTGGATCGCGCAGGCGAAGATCCCCACGCCGTCGAGGATCTCCGCGTCGCGCTCCTCGAACACGCTGAGCGTGCGCGGCGTGCGGCGGGCGACGTCGTAGAGCCGGGACAAGGCCAGGGCACCGGCCACCTCGCAACCGCCCTCCCGCGGCACCGCGGCGATCCGGTGCAGGGTTCCGTCCCGGGCGAGATGGAGGGACCAGCGCGCCTCGCCCAACCAAGCCGCGAGCGTCTCCGGCAGGCGTTCGGCGGCCTCTGAGCCGCTGCCGCAGCGCAGCGTGTGCAGGGCCTCCAGCGCGGCCGCGATCGATCCGGCCGGCGCCGTCGCCGCCGCGCGCTCGAACTGGCCGAGTTCCGCCTGCAGAGCCTCGCAGAAGCCGCCGAGCGCGTTCCGCTGCACCTCGGCCAGTTGAAGACTTGCCTCAAGGGCCTGCCGGTCCCGGATCTGCCGGCTGCGCAACCCGCCGATGAGAAGGGCACCGATGATCCAGAGCGCGGGCTCGCGCCAGATGCGCAGCGAGTAGGTATAGAAATCTTCCTGCGGCGTCTGCGCGGGCCAGCCCGCGAGACCGGCCAGGGCGGTCGCCAGCGCCGCCGCGGCCAGGCCGCTGACACGGCCGTACTGGACGCTGACCAGGATCACCGGGATCCAGAACGGGTGCGGGGAGATCCGGGCGAGAAAGGCCGGCCCCGGCGCGATCCACTCGATGCCGAGCAGCACGAGGAAGATCAGCGCGGTCTCGTGCAGGCCGTGCAGCCTGAACCGGCGGGGCTTGACCACCTCAGCGGACATGTCTGTCGCCATCGCTGATGCTCACGAGGTCACGCTGCCGCCGGTCCGGCGCGCCGACCTGCGCGGCAAGCTGCCGGTAGGCGGCCAGGAAACTGCCCGGAAGCTCGCCGCGGCGGTGGTGCCGGTCCAAGATCTCGAAGGCCGCGAAAGGCCCGCACGCGGCGCGCAGCACCGAGAGCCAGGCCGCGCGCTCGCCGGGGCGCAGCGCGCCGAGATCGGCGCTCCGCGCGAGCCAGAGAACGAGGTCGTCCCGCCGCGCTAGGCGCGCGAGACGCACCCCGAGCAGGGGCCGGCGCAGCAGCGCCTCGGCCGGAAGATCGGGCCAGGCCGCGGCCAGAACGGGAAGGCTGTAGGTCTGAGCGATGGCCTCGGCGAGGATCGCCTGCTCCTCGAAGCCGGCCCGTCCCAGGGCGGCGATCGCCGACCGGAGCAGCCCCAGATCCCCGCTCGCGTGGGCCACCGCGACATAGCCGCCGATCTCGCGCTCGGTGAGCGCCGAGGCGGGATCCGGCCAGCCGCGCACAAGGTCGTGCGCGAGCGCGCCGTGCCCCTGCTCGGCGAGGCGCTTGGCGAGATAGAAGCGGGTGTCCGGGAAGAGCCGGATGGCCGTCCGGGCGAGGGCGAGGGTCGTCTCGGCGGACGCCACGGGCGCCAGCCGCAGGAGCAGGGTGTCCGCCAGCCAGGGCTTGCGCCACTCGGCCAGCCAGTCCGCGGCTCGCCGGCCCGCCTCCGCGGTTGCCCCCGTCTCCAGAAGGACCTCGAACAGGAGCATCCGGCCCCGCTCGCCTTGGCCGCCGGACTGGTCCTCGGCCCGGGTCAGAATCTCGGCGGCGCGCCGCGGCCGGCCGCGCTGGATAAGGATCTGGGCCAGCCGCTCCCGGTCGCCCGCGGCGAGCAGATCCCCGTCCCCGGCACGATCCAGCACAGTGAACTCCGCGTCGAACCGGCCGGCCAGCCGATGCAGCGCGGCCAGCCGGGCGAGCGTCTCGCGCGTGGGCCGGACCGCGACGAGGCGCTCGAGCGCCGCGACATGCTCCTCAGCGTTGCCGGAGCGTCCGTAGAGGGCGGCGAGTGAGGCGAGAACGTCCGGCTCCCCCGGCCAGACCAGAGCATGGATCTCGAGGAGGTCGGCGGCACGCTCCGGATCCCCATCGGCGTCGTAGAGGCCGGCGAGCGTCGTCAGCATGCGCGGCGTCGCCCGCCCCTGCGCCAGCACGCCCTCCGCCACGGTGATCGCCCGGCCGATGCGGCCGTCACGCACGAGCTTGGCGATCCGTTCCTCCGGTCCCGAGCTGAGGAGGTAAGCGGCCGTCGCGACGGCGCCGAGGACGAGGAGGAGCAGGAGGCGCGCGTTAGTCATTGCGCGCCTCGATCCGTGGGCGCGCGACCGCGACGTCGAGGGGCGTGCCCGCCGCGTCCGGGATCGTGAAGGCCAGGCCGCCGCCTTCGGCCTCAGCGGCCCCGCGCCAAACCGTCTCGCCGCCCATCTTGCCGGCGCGATGCGCCGTCACGTCGTAGCGTCCGGCGGCCACGTTCTCCCAACGAAACGTGCCGGCCCCGAACCCCCGCGCCTCGAAGCGCCAGCCGTGCTCGTCGCGCTGCAGGTGCGCGAGCTGCCACCGGCTCTCCACGAGGCTGACGGGCGCCGCGGCTGCCGCGGGTCCGCTGGCCAGAACGATCTCGACCGGCTCGACGGCCGGATCGAGCGCCAGATAGAGCGCGTCCGCGTAGCGGGTCTGCCCCATCACCCCGCGCGAGCGCCCGAGGTCGACACGGCGCTCGCCGGCACCGTCGAGGCGGAGCGTCTGGACGGCGCCTCGCCGCGCGACGCGCCAGCGGCCGGAGTCGAGCCGCGTGACCGCGGCCTCGAAGAAACCCTCCACCATGGCCGCGTAGGTGCTGGCCGCGATCGGGGCGAGCGCGGCCGTCCGCGCCTCGTCCAGGTATCCGCGCACGATCCGAAGCGCCTCCGGATCGGCCAGAGAGGCGAGATGGTAATGCAGGTTGTAACCCTTCAGACGGCGCGGCCATCCGGTGTTCGCGAGCGTGGCGGCGAAGCCCCGCAGCCCGGTCCGGATCGGGCGCCACGCCTTCTCGACCGGTATCTCGTCCGCGGCGCCCGCGTAGATCTGCCGTTCCGCCCCGACCGGGCGCGCGAGCGGCGCCAGATGGGCGACCGAGGCGTAGTCGGCATCGAACCGGCTCTCGCCGCCGTTCATGTTGAGGAGGTGCCGCCGGCGCGTGGCCGCGACCGCCGCCTCGAAGGGTTTGGCGTTCCCGGTCCACAGATAGAGGCGTAGGGTCTTGCCGGCCGGCAGCAGGGCCCCGGCGGCGTCCGCCGCCGTGTCGATCTCCGTGCCGAGATCGAAGGGTCGGGCGAGGTACTGGCGCGGGAACTCGCGTCCCCGGCTCACGCTCCAGCGCGCCTGCACGGCCGGATCCGGATCCTCGGTGCGCAGGATGTCCGCGGGCAGGTCGTGCCGGGCCGCGGCGGCGCGCGCGATCTCCCGCTCACGGCTGTAGCGCGCGAAGAAGGGCCAGTCGAACGGCCGCGTGTACGATGCGACGGCCGGCTCGACCTGCGCGGCTCCCCAGATCTGCGCGACGAGCGCGCGGGGCGTCTCGTTGCCCCCGAGCCGAGGGTCGAGGTCGCCCGGCGTCAAACCGAAGGTCAAGGGCAGATCGGGATAGGCCTCCACGATGTCGGAGAGGAAGCGCTGGGCCACGAGCATCCGGCTCTGCCTCTCGCCGACGACGTCGTTGAGGCCATCGCCCTCGACATGGCTGAAATAGAGGCGGCGGCCCGACACGGTGGTGACGTCGGGGACGGGCCAGGGATCGGCTGAGAGGATCCGGCCGAAGAAGGCGAACGGGTCGATCAACCAGCGTGCGCGATCGAGACCCCGATCCTCCGCGAGTTCGAAGCCGGCGGCCGCATAGCCGCCGCGCCGCGTGACCGCCACGGCGACGCTCGTGCCGCCGCCGGCGCGGTCCGGCACACCGAGTTCCAGCCAGACATCCGCCTCCGCCCGGACGGTGGCATGCACGACGTCGTAGCCCGGCACCACCGGGTCCGGAGCGCGCTCGAACCGTGTGAGGCCGCGCTGCTCCGCGACGACGCGCGTGCCGAGCGTCGCCTCGATCGCCCGTCGATCGTGCGTCAGGCCGATCTCGCCGAGAATCGCCTGGATCCCGCGCATGTCGGCGCTCCAGAACTCGCCGCCCGTCGCGCCGAGCACGATGAGCTTCCGAGCCGACCGGACCGCTGTCTCGGCCCAGGCGAGGTAGCGCCCGCGGGCCGCCGGGGGGGCGGCGAACCACGTGAGGAGGCCTGCATAGGCGCGCACGGTCTCGGGATCGGGCAGCGGCTCGCGGATGTCGTGATAGGCCACGACGAAGCCGAGATGGTTGAGGACGGCTTCCGCGTAGCGGTGGACGCGGGTATCGGCCGGATCGGGCTCGCGCGCGCCGTCGTAGAGGGCGAGTAACGTGCGCGCGATGGGCTCCCCATCCCCGCTCTCCGCCGCGCAGGCCGGCGACGGACACGGGGCCGCCAGACAGAGGGATCCCACGACCGCCAGCACGAGGGCGAGGCGGCCACGGCGCGCTCGGGTTGGGCGCTGATCCGGACCGGTGCGCGTCGATCCCACCATCCGTTGCCACCTCAGCCTCGGGAAAGCCCCCGCTGCGGACCTGCGGAGGCGGGCGCGAGGGGCCGGGTCCGAGCCCGGCGAAGCGTCACTGCGAGCGCATCATCCCAGGCCCGACCTTATGATGGTTCGGACGTGGCACTCCAGTATTCGAAATAGGTATCGGGGAGTACTACCGCTAGGACGATTGACGCAGACGAGACACGTTGGAAATATTGCGACAATTGAAGCGTCGCATGGACCTATCTGCAAATACAGCAGATCCCTCGATGCACTCCGACTTCGTTGCTGATGCAGCACGGCAAGCAGCTCACGAGGGCTCGTCATGGCACATACATTAGACGGCAATCTGAACGACTGGGCCTCGTCGGAGCGCCTCGATCTGCCGGGCACGAGCACCACCGGGTATCGACTTTACGGCACGCTGGAGAACCGCGACGGGTCGACGGATCCGGCGCAAGCCTCCTACGTGATCGGGTTTCAGAGCGCGGTCGCGCTGACTGACGGCGCGCCGGTCTTCTGGCTTAACACGGACCAGAACAGCAATACGGGTTACCAATCCTTCTCCGGCGCCGCGACGGGTGCGGAATACTACGCAACCCTATCGAGCGGCCTACCCTATCTGTACGATGCATCGACCATCCCGACCACCGGAAACGCCGGCTATGTCGGGCCGATCACCGACTACAAGATCGACGCGGCCACGAACACGATCGAGTTCGCGATCCCACGCACGATGATCACGGATGATCAGCCGGGACTCGACCTGAAGGTCTTCGCCAACAGCGGCGCTTCTCTGCCGAGCAACTTCGCGGCGACGACGTACCGGATCAACGATCCCGCGACGCTGCCCGCGCCGGGCGCCCGGGCGCAGAAGATCGGCATCGTCTACTCCGCCACGTCCGCCAGCCAGTATTTCGGCGGGACCGCGGCCGGACAGACGGCCTATTCCCAGCTTTTCATGGCGGCCCAGAATCAGGCGACCGCCGCGGGCGTGTCCTTCGATGTCCTGTCAGAGGCCGACCTGAAGAACATCAGCAAGATCTCGGGCTACGACGCGCTGGTCTTCCCATCGTTCCGGAACGTCGCCGCCGGCGACGTTGACGCGATCCAGAGCGCGCTCACCACCGCCGTCACGCAGTACAATGTCGGCCTGATCACGGCCGGCGACTTCATGACCAACGATGCGGCGGGCGCGCCGTTGGGTGCCGATCCCTACATCCGGATGAAGACCCTGCTCGACCTGACGCGAGCGGGCGGGACGAGCACCGCGGAGTCGGTCAGGGTCAACGCGACAGGATCGGGCTTCACCGGCTACCAGGCGAACGAGCTCGTCCGGGACTACGCGTCGATGAGCACGTCCTGGTATGGAAGCGCGGACGGCACGGCACCGACCGTGCTCGCGACGCAGACCGTGACAGGGGGCACGCACGACGCCGTCGTCGCGACTCTCACGGGCGGCAAGAACGTCCACTTCGCCAACGAGAGCCTGCTCGGCGACAACAACATGCTGCAGCAGGCGATCGACTACGTCGTCGATCCGGCGAGCGGGCCGAGCCTCGACCTGCGCATGAGCCGCGGGAACGCCATCGTCGCGTCGCGGACCGACATGGATCAGGCCAAGGAGCTGAGCGATGTCCGGCCGGACGGCGGGTCGGGGATCTACGACAAGCTCCTGCCCATCCTGTCGCAGTGGAAAGCCGACTACAACTTCGTCGGCTCCTACTACATCGACACCGGGGACAGCACGGATGCGAACGGCTCGACCGACTGGGACTACGCCAAGGCGAAGTACTACGATTCGCTGCTCGCCATGGGCAATGAGATCGGGTCCCACTCGGTCACGCACCCGGACGATACCAACCTTCTGTCGTCCGATCAGATCAAGGCCGAGTTTCAGGGCTCGAAGAGCACGATCGAGGCGAACCTCAAGGTTCCGGTGACCGGCGCCGCGGTCCCCGGCATGCCGGAGTACCTGACGACGTCGAAAGATATCCAGCAGTACTACAACTACATCACCGGTGGCGCGGCGCTCGTCGGCGCGGGCTATCCCGGCGCGATCGGACACCTGACCCCCGACGACCCGAAGGTCTACATCGCCCCGAACATGTCCTTCGACTTCACCCTCGTCGGCTTCAAAGGCCTCAACGCGACGCAGGCCGGAGCGGTGTGGGAGAGCGAGTGGAACACGAACACGGCCCATTCCGAGCTGCCGGTCGTGGTCTGGCCCTGGCACGATTACGGCCCGACGGGTTGGCCGGTGGATCCCACCGCGTCGAACTACACGACGCAGATGTTCACCGACTTCATCGCCCGCGCCTACCAGTTCGGCTCGGAGTTCGTGACCCTGAGCGACCTGGCGCAGCGCGTCGCCTCCTACGACGCCTCGGACCTGACCTACACCTACGACACCGCCGCGAACGCCGTCACGGCCAAGCTGAACTCGACGGATTCAGGCAAGTTCGCCCTCGATCTCGGCGCGGGCTCGACGATCAAGAGCGTCGCCAGCTGGTACGCCTACGACGCGAACAGCGTGTTCGCCGACCGGGATGGCGGCACCTTCACGATCAATCTCGGGACGACAGCCGACGACGTCACGCATCTGAGCAAGATCGCCGACCGCGCCGAACTCGTCAGCGCGACGGGCGACGGCACGAACCTGGACTTCACGGTCATCGGTGAGGGAGCCTACATCGTCAATCTGAAGGATTCGATCGGCCAGAACGTTGAGGTGGCGAGCAAGGCTGGGACGGACCTCGCCTACACCCAGAGCGGCGACACGCTGAGCATCAACCTGAAGGGGCTCGGCAGCCACGAGGTCTCGATCAAGCAGAAGGCGACCGCACCGCCGAACCAGCCGCCGACGGTCGCTCAGGCGCTGACGGCGAGCGTCGCCGAGGGTGAGCAACCCAGAACGCTCGACCTTCTTCAGGGCGCGAGCGACCCGAACGCGGGTGACGTGCTGGCGGTCAGCGGTCTTGCCTACAAGCTCGGCTCCGCGACGGTCGCCGACGCCGCGGCAGCCGGTCTCAGTTACGACCCGACCGCGCACACGCTCACGCTCGACCCGCGGAGCGCGCTCTTCGATCATCTGGCAGTGGGCACTACGGAGACGGTGACGGCGAGCTACACGATCTCTGACGGCCACGGCGGAAGCGTGGGCCAGAGCGCGACCTTCACCATTGCCGGCACCAACGATGCGCCGAGCGTTGCCAACGCGCTCACCGCCAGCCTCATCGAGGGCGCTGCGCCGGCGCAGTTCCTCCTCCTCGCCGGCGCGACCGATCCGGACGATGGCGAGACGGCCAAGCTCGCCCTCACGAACCTGACCTACACGCTGGGGACGGGTGCGGCGAGCGCGACGCCGCCTGCCGGGGTGAGCTACGATCCCAACGGGTACATCCTGCTGGTCGATCCGGGCAACGCGGCCTTCACCCCGCTCGCCGCGGGCGCGACGCAGACGATCATGCTCGCCTACGACATTGTCGATCCGGCCGGCCTGTCTGTCCGGCAGACCGAAACCCTGACCCTCACGGGCATCGACACGCCCGCACCGGGCGGTGGGGGAGGTGGCGGCGGAGGTGGAGGCGGCGGAGGCGGAGGCGGCACCGTTCCCCCTGGCCCGACCGCCGGCAGCGACGTGCTCTACGGAACGGGTGGCGACGACCGGCTCAGCCTCGGCGCGGGCAACGACACCTTCATCGGCGCCGGCGGAGCGGACCTGATCTACGGCAATCAGGACGACGACAGCCTCGCGGGCGGCGGCGGCGCGGATACGCTCTACGGCGGGCAAGGCAACGACAGTGTCGCCGGCGGCCAGGGTGACGACAGACTGTTCGGAAACATCGGGGCCGACGTCGCCTACGGCAACCAGGGCAACGATGTCGTCTACGGCAACCAGGGAGCCGACACGCTCTATGGCGGCCAGGGCAACGATATCGTGTTCGGGGGTCAGAACGACGACGTCGTCTACGGCAATCTCGGCGCCGACGTCGTCTACGGCAACAAGGGCAACGATCTACTCTACGGCGGCCAGGGCGACGACGTGCTCTACGGTGGCCAGGGCGACGACATCCTCATCGGCGGTCTTGGCGACAACATCCTCGTCGGCGGGCTGGGCGCGGATCTCTACCGCTTCAGCGCGAACGCGGCCCACGACCTGATCTTCGGGTTCTCCGAGTCGGACGGCGACCGGATCGACCTGCAGGGTCAAACCTTCACCCTGGGCACGGCGGGCGACGGCGACGCTCTGCTCCTGCTCTCGGGCGGCGGCAGCGTTCAGGTCGCGGGCGTCAGCACCGCCACGTTCGGCAACGGGGCCGGGTACCTCGCCTAGGAGCCTCTACCGAACGCCCGCTGCGCCGGTGTGCGCAGCGGGACGGCTTCCCGGAGCTCGGGCGCTCCTGAGGCGCCCAAAGCCCGATCAGCGCGGATAGGGAGCGGCCGGCCATGTGCGGCATCGTGGGAATGGTGGGGCGTGACGTGGTCGCCGACCGCATGACGGAGGCCCTGCGTCGGCTTGAGTACCGCGGCTACGACTCGGCGGGTCTGGCCACGGTCTCGGAGGGGCGGCTGGACCGGCGGCGGGCCGAGGGCAAGCTCGTCAACCTGCAGGCCCGGCTCGTCGAGCGCCCGCTGCCCGGCGCCACCGGCATCGGCCATACCCGCTGGGCCACCCACGGGCGCCCCAACGAGACCAACGCCCACCCCCACGCCACCGCCCGGCTCGCCGTCGTCCACAACGGCATCATCGAGAACTTCCGCGCGCTCAAGCAGGAGCTCGAGGCCGACGGCGTCCGCTTCGAGACCGAGACCGACACCGAGGTCGTCGCCCAGCTCGTCAGCCGCAACATGGACCGGGGGATGAAGCCCGTCGAGGCGGTCGCCGCCGCCCTGCCCCGCCTGCGCGGCGCCTTCGCGCTGGGCTTCATCTTCTCAGGAGAAGACGGCCTGCTGATCGGCGCCCGCCACGGCGCGCCGCTGGCCATCGGCTACGGCGCGGGCGAGACGTATCTCGGCTCCGACGCCCTGGCGCTGGCCCCCTTCACCGACGCGCTCACCTACCTGGAGGAGGGCGACTGGGCGATCCTCACCCGCGACGGCGCCGAGATCCGCGACGCGCAGGGCCACGTCGTCGAGCGGGCGCGCCAGACCATCGCCACCCAGGCCTACCGCATCGACAAGGGCAACCACCGCCACTTCATGGCCAAGGAGATCCACGAGCAGCCGGAGGTGGTGGGCCGCACCCTCAGCCACTACGTCGATCTCGCCCAGGGGCGGGTGGCGCTGCCCGAGCCCCTGCCCTTCGACTTCGCCAAGCTCTCGCGCCTCTCGATCACCGCCTGCGGCACCGCCTACTACGCGGGGCTGGTGGCCCGATACTGGTTCGAGAGCCTGGCCCGGCTGCCCGTGGAGATCGACGTCGCCTCGGAGGCGCGCTACCGCGAGGCGCCGCTGGAGCGGGACGGGCTGACCCTGGTGATCTCGCAATCGGGCGAGACCGCCGACACGCTGGCGAGCCTGCGCTACGCCAAGGCCCAGGGCCAGCACACGCTCAGCGTGGTCAACGTGCCGAGCTCGACCATCGCGCGCGAATCCTCCGCGGTGCTGCCGACGCTGGCCGGCCCCGAGATCGGGGTGGCCTCGACCAAGGCGTTCTCGTGCCAGCTGACCGTGCTGCTGTGTCTGGCGATCCATGCGGGCCGGGCGCGGGGCGTGCTCTCGGCGGAGCGGGAGCGGGCGCTCATCGACGCGCTGATCACGGTGCCGGGGCTGATGGCCGAGGCGCTGACGCGCGAGGGCGAGATCGAGGGGCTGGCGCGCGAGGTCTCGCGGGCGCGCGACGTGCTGTATCTGGGCCGGGGCACCAGCTACCCGATGGCGCTGGAGGGCGCGCTGAAGCTGAAGGAGATCAGCTACATCCACGCGGAGGGCTACGCGGCGGGCGAGCTGAAGCACGGTCCGATCGCGCTGATCGACGAGAGCGTGCCGGTGATCGTGATCGCGCCCCACGACGGGGTGTTCGAGAAGACGGTGTCGAACATGCAGGAGGTGGCCGCCCGCGGCGGGCGCATCGTGCTGATCGGCGACGCTAAAGGAGCGGCCGAGCACGGGCTGGACACGCTGGCCACCGT